>NZ_JAQGJT010000011.1 GCF_028290495.1 Tardiphaga sp. | reverse complement strand
CCCGGTGCCGCGCTGTCGGATGCGGTGGCGGCGATCTCGGTGGCAGAGCGCGAGATCGGCGTACCGACTTCGGTCGCCGGCAACTATTCCGGCGACGCCGCGGAATTCGCCAAGTCGCTCGCCGGCGAGCCGTGGCTGATCCTCGCCGCCGTGATGACGATCTACATCGTGCTCGGCGTGCTCTATGAGAGCTTCATCCATCCGCTCACGATCCTCTCCACGTTGCCGTCCGCCGGCGTCGGCGCGCTGCTCGCCCTCCTGCTGGTCGGCCAGGATCTCTCGGTGATCGCCCTGATCGGCATCGTGCTGCTGATGGGCATCGTCAAGAAGAACGCCATCATGATGATCGACTTCGCGCTCGAAGCGGAGCGGGAGCACGGCATGTCGCCGGCCGAGTCGATCAGGCAGGCCTGCATCCTGCGCTTCCGGCCGATCATGATGACGACCCTGGCCGCCCTGCTCGGCGCGCTGCCGCTGGCCCTCGGCCACGGCCCCGGTTCCGAACTACGGGTGCCACTCGGTATCGCCATCGTCGGCGGCCTCATCATTTCCCAGATCATGACCTTGTTTACGACACCCGTCGTGTATCTGGCCTTCGATCGGCTGGTCGGTCGGAATACGCGAGGTCCGAGCTCGACCGCCGCGCTCTCGAAGCAGGCCTTGTGAGTTCATTGATACACGAAAATGGCGGCCCCTTCGAACGGAGGCCACCACGCTTGTCGATCCCGCAATGTTACGTCGCGTCATCCCGATGGGGCGTGTCCATCGTCGAAAGAACGTTGGCCAGTGTCTGCTTGCATTTCGCAGCGTCCGGGGTGCTGGCTCGAAGGGCTTCGAGCGCGGCGTCAATCGCCTTGTTAATCTTGTGCCAATCGGCAGCAGCGCGTGGCTTCAGTCCGGCTTCGGCCTCGTCCCATTGGGTCTCCAAATTCTTGATTCGCGTCTTCGCGCCGGCAAGATCGCCCTTATCCACTAAAGCCGCCGTGTCGACGACTATCGTCCGGAACGGCGTAAGATCGCCGAGCTTCGACGACATGCCGGCGTGCGCCGCGGTGATCACTTCGAACGATCCCGACGGGACGAATTGAGCCTGACCACCGAGCATTGCCAGGGCGCCAGCCGCCATCATGAGAGATGTCTTGTTCATCTGCGTTCTCCTCCGGATTGGATCCGCGCGACGTCGCGTGGATCGGGATGCAAAACTGTTTGGGGGTAGACAGATCGGTTTGCCGCCGAGCGGTCGGTCGACAGTGTTATCCATGCGACCAGAGCGATGATCACCGCCAAGAATGCGAGGCTAGTATAGATCGTACCCCAGCCGAACCCGCCGTAAGTCCCGGCCTGCGACAACAGATCGCCGAGCGATGCGCCAAGCGGACGCGTCAGGATGTAGGCCAGCCAGAAGGTGAGAACGGCGTTCGCGCCGAGATAATAGGCGACTGCAATCAGGGCGATCAGGGCGCTAAAGACGAAAACGCCGACGGTAAAGCCGAGACCAAGCGCTTCAGTCGCCAGATCACCCGCTGCCGTTCCCAGCGCGAAGGTGAAGAGGATCGCCGTCCAGTAAAAAAGCTCGCGCCGGATCGTGACGATGGTGTGGATCGACAGCGTTCGTTCGACGCCGTACCAGACCGCGAATGTGATCGCCAAGGCCACGGCTAATGCAGCCGTGCTTGCATAAAGACTGACATTCAGTTTGTCGGTCAGGACGTCAGTGATCTGCGTCCCCACAACACTGACGAGCACCACGGTCAGCCAGTAGACCCCCGGCACGTAGCTTCGTGCCGCCAATTGTTTTGCCAGCGATGCCGCTAGAATGCAGACCATGATGATCCTGGTGGCTGCCGTCCCCAGACCAACATGTACGGCCAGATAATCCGCTCCTGTCTCGCCCACAGTGGTCGACATGATCTAGATGATCCAGAAGACGATAGTCGCTTCCGGGACCTTGTTCAGCGTGTCTCGCGGCGATGTCGGGTTCATGTTCGATCTCCTCAAAGGCCGGCGAACTGCGTCGCGGTGCTGAGAGATACTGGCCGCCGCAACTTAGAAGCGACATGGGGCAAGACCGGCCAAGCCAAGACGTGGCCATTAAAATTGGCTACCCAGATACCGTTATATAAACAGATAGCGCACTTCGCTTGCCCCTAAGTTACAGCTAAGTTTGAGAGGCGATGGTTTCCTGATCGGCGCCGTTGCCGGTTCATCTCAAAGGGTAGCGGATGAGAGTCCTGCTGATCGAAGACGACCGGATGATCGGCGCAGCCGTCGAGCAGGCCTTGAAAGACGCCGCCTATGCCGTCGATTGGGTTCTCGATGGCGACACCGCCGTTCAAGCCGCCGCAGTTGAGTCCTATGAAGTAGCGCTTTTGGACCTGGGACTGCCCGGCCAGGATGGTACGGAGGTGCTGCGGCGCCTGCGCAGTGGTGGCCGCAAGCTACCTGTGATCATCGTCACGGCACGGGACAGCATCGACGACAGGATCGGCGGTCTCGACCTCGGCGCCGACGATTTCATGGTGAAGCCGTTTGAGATGCGCGAACTCCTTGCACGCATGCGGGCCGTCCTTCGCCGTCGAGGAAGCGGCGCGTCACCGATCCTCAGCAACGGCAAGATGACGCTCGATCCCGCCACGCGCGAGGCATCTTATCTCGCCGAGACGGCATTCGTCACCGCGCGCGAATTCGCCCTTCTTCAGGCTCTCCTGTCGCACCCAGGCACCATCCTCTCCCGGCCCGATCTGGAACGCCAGATCTACGGCTGGAACGAAGAGATCGAAAGCAACGCGGTGGAATATCTCATCCATACAATCCGCAAGAAACTGGGAGCGCAGGCGATCCGGAACGTGCGCGGCGTCGGATGGATGGTCGATCGACCGTCATGACCCATTCCCTGCGTGGCCGCCTTCTTATCGGCCTGACGTTCATGATCCTTGTCACCGGCATCGGCGCGGGCGCCTTCGGATATCGATGGGCGTACGATGAAGCCATCGAGGAGCAGGACCGCACCCTTACCCATATCGCCGCTTTCGTTTTGCAGACGCGTTTTCCCGTAGGGAAATCGGTCAGTAGCGGAGCTGGCGATAGAACGAGGATCATCATCGACGAACTCGGCAGCACGCCGGACCAAGGCCACCGCTCCAGGGTTTTAGCACCGTTCGGCGAGGGCCTCCATGTCATCACGATAGACAACGAGCCGTGGCGCGTCCTGATACGCATCCGCCCCGACGAGAGTCGCATCGCTGTCCGCCAGACGACCGCCGTCCGCGACGGGATCGCGCGAGAAAGCGCGCTTTACACCATCCTGCCGTTCGTCGCGGTGATGCCCTTCCTCGTCCTGGTGTTAGTTGTCGTCGTGATGCGGTCGCTGCGCCCAATAGCCGATCTCGCCGGACACCTCGATGCGCGCCGTTCAGACGACTTAGAAAAGCTGTCCCTCGAAGGCACGCCCGACGAACTCCATCCCTTCATCTCTTCGATCAATCGATTGCTGGAACGCGTCCGAATGCTGATCGAGCAGCAACGACGGTTCGTTGCGGATGCTTCGCACGAACTTCGCACACCGATAACCGCTTTGAGTCTTCAGGCGGAGAACCTGGAAAATATCCAGATGAGCGACGATGGTCGCGAACGTTTGACGAAGCTGCAGGATGGTGCCCGAAGGACCAAGCGTCTGCTGGATCAACTGCTTACGCTCGCCCGATATGAAAGCGGCCAAGCCTCTGCGCTCGCCGTGACTTCGTTGGATCAATGCGCCAAGGAGGTCGTAGCGGACTTGTTGCCGAAAGCAGCCGACCGGGCGATTGATCTGGGATTCAGCGAGTGTGAGGCGATCCTGGTGCAAGGCCACCCGATCGCCTTGGCGACCGTTCTGAGAAACCTGGTCGACAATGCCTTGCGGTTTACTCCTTGCGGTGGCCGCATCGACATCAGTGTCCGCAGGGAGGGCCAGATTGCCCTTGTCGAAGTGTCGGACACAGGTCCAGGCATCCTTTCAGCCGATCTCGGTGTTGTATTCGACCCGTTCGTGCGGGGTAGTCGGCCAAACGGCGAAGGCACGGGTCTTGGCTTATCAATCGTCAAGCGTATCGTCGAAGGGATCGGCGGCACAGTGGTGCTGCAAAACGCGAATGGCGAACAGGGCCGGGGCTGCCAGGCCGTCGTTAGACTGCCTGCTGCGTAACGTTCGTAAAGGATCTACCGACGGAGCTCTCAAGCCGGTACGCCGTCGCGGACGCGACGGCGGCCGATTTCCGGCATCGGGTCGCAACACGGATGATCGCGACCGATCTCGCCTGGATTGATTGATCCTCTAAGGGCGAAATTGTGACCGAGCCCCAGCAGCCTAAGGCGAGACTAAGTCAATGGGAACACTAATCCATTGGCAACGGATATTAGGACGGTCGCATGCGTGAGCACGACGAATCTATTGTGAGCAAAGTTCCGGCAGTGACGCTGGGTTTCTGGGTAATCAAGATTCTGGCCACGACTCTCGGTGAGACGGGCGGCGACGCCGTCACGATGTCGATGGATTTCGGCTATCTGCTGGGCACCGTAATCTTCGCGGTCACCTTCTTCGGTGCCGTCGCCGCACAGATCGCAGCCAGGCGGTTTCATCCATTCCTCTACTGGTTCGTGATCGTCGCCACGACGACTGCCGGCACGACGCTGGCTGATTACGTCGATCGGTCGCTCGGCATTGGCTATCTCGGTGGTTCGTCGCTGCTTGCCGTACTTCTCGCGCTTTCCCTGTTTCTCTGGCACCGCACGATGGGCTCGGTCTCGGTCGAGAGGATCATGTCGCACCGAGCGGAAGCCTTCTATTGGGCGACGATCATGTTTTCGCAGACGCTCGGCACCGCGCTCGGCGACTGGACGGCCGATTCGACCGGGCTCGGATACGGCGGAGGCGCCATCGTCTTCGGTGTCGGCCTGACTCTCACCGCGGGACTGTACGTCTGGACCCGTGTCTCGCGAACGATGCTGTTCTGGACGGCATTCATCTTGACCCGTCCGCTCGGCGCGACCGTCGGGGATTTCCTCGATAAGCCGCTCGATCACGGCGGGCTCGCCCTCAGCCGATATACCGCCTCGATCATGCTCGCCGTGGCGATCGTCGGTTTGATAGCGCTGCTGTCGCAGTGGGCTGACCGTCAATCGACTTAGTAGCTTCGCTGGATTGCAGCGGATCTCGCCATGTAGCGTTGGATCACAGGAGTGGACGAACTGACGCGCAAGGACCTGCCCCTTTGAAGAGTTTCCGGATGTCACCGCTCGGCTCTTCCCAACGTCAATCGTTCGGCAACGTCCACGTATCGGTCAGCCGCGCGGAAGCGTCCTCGCCTATCTGGTAGAACCGCAGTTCGGCGGTGCCCAACTCGACTTTGCGAATGGCCTCGGCAGAAAGGCCCTTCAAAGCCAGAATCATGGCCCTCAGCGAGTTGCCGTGCGCGACGACAAGGAGCGCCCGGCCCCTCATGACCGCCGGCAATATCCGTCCGACATAGTAGGGCAACACCCGTGCGATCGTACCCCGCAGGCTCTCGCCGTGCGGGGGCGCCACCGAATAGGAGCGACGCCAGACGCGCACCTGTTCTTCGCCGAACTGCCGCCGCGCCTCGTCTTTGTTCAGCCCGGTCAGGTCCCCGTAGTCCCGCTCGTTAAGCGCGACATTGCCTTCGACTGGGACGGCCTGCTGACCCATCGCTGCCAGCATCAGCGAGCAGCTTGCCGAAGCCCTCGACTGTCAATAAGCGTCCAAGATTGACCCCTCCATCGCTTGCTAGATCAATAGCTTGGCTCGCCGATCGGCGTCGGGACCCCACGCCGATTAACAAAGATCGCTATGAAGGCGCTTCTCTCGGAAATGAACTCAGCCCATTAGGCGAGCACGGAGACTCTCATGACCGACAAAGCCGTTCTAACCGCGCGCGAGCTGACAGAGAGCTTTGGTTGGGTCATAGACGCTAAATGGCCGAATCGCCCAGCCGTGCAACTCATTGGCGTGTTCACGTCGGCAGAATCCGCCAACGAATGGATCGGCCAAGGATCAGAACGATGGCGTGATGCTTCGGTACCGACGTCATCGTAGCCATTGATTGCAGTAGCGGGAAGTCGTTGAGTGCGTACGACGCACCAAGCCCTTAGCTGGAGCGACTGACACAGAGGGACTGGCTTCGAAAGCTTGCGGCGGCGCTGCGCCGACAGCCTTCCCTTGCTGAGCGGTGCTTTCTTCACCCCCACCTCAATTTGCAGTCCTATTGATGGCTTCGCTATCTTCAAGACTATGACGCCAATGCTGTCTTTATGACGCCGAGCCCGTGATCGCCGATCAGCACACCATCAACTTTCGAATTTCAACGTCATGTGACAGAAGCTCGCTTATCTCTGTTGCCGGCAGTGGGCGGCTAAACAAGAAACCCTGCATTTCTGTGCAGCCAAGATGTTTCAAAGCGGCAAGCTGATTCTCCGTCTCGACGCCTTCTGCTGTGGTGGTCATGCCTTGCGCAGTCGCAATGTCGACGATAGCTCGCACAATATGGGCAGAGCCTACTGAATCGTCGATTCTGTTGATGAATGTCTTATCAATTTTGATTTTATCAAATGGGAAACGCTGAAGATAACTGAGGGACGAGTAACCTGTCCCAAAATCATCGAGGGCGATTCGGACGCCGGCCGCGTGCAGTTGATGAAGTGTTGCGAGGGCCGTCTTATCGTCGCCGATCAGGATAGTTTCCGTAATTTCCAGCTCAAGGCGCTGCGGCGCTACGCCAGAAATGACTAGCGCATTTAGCACTTTCAAAGCCAACGAGGGACTGCGAAATTGAACCGGCGATACGTTAACGGCGACTCCTATATTGATCGGCCACGAGGAGGCAGCAGCCAGAGCTTCCTTTAAGACCCATTCTCCTAGTTCGATAATAAGTCTGGAGTCCTCTGCGATGGGGATGAATTGTTCTGGAGAAATCGGACCCAAGAGCGGATGATGCCAGCGGAGTAATGCTTCGCATGAAGTAATGCGACCGTCGGCGAGGGCTACGAGTGGCTGAAAGTATAGTGAAAAGCCGTTGCTTCCGATATCTTTACTAAGAACAGCATGCCTGAGATCTGCTTCAAGGCGGCGTCTAGCATTCAGCGACGCGGTCATTGCAGGCTCATAAAACAAATGAGTACGTTTGCCTGCGGCCTTTGCCTGATACATCGCCGTATCTGCATTGCGCATGAGCGTCGACGGGTCGCTGCCGTGATTTGGGCTGATGCCGATGCCTATACTCACGTCAATTAAGACGCGCTCCCCTGAGCACTCTATGGGCTCGTGAAGCAAAGCGAAGATTTCAGCAACTAGCTTCTCAATTTCGTCAGGATCCGACGAAAAGCGCCGGATAATAACGAACTCATCCCCGCCGAGCCTAGCTACGAAGTCTGAATCGCGGGCTGCGCAAATATGGAGACGAGCTGCCACGGCGCGAAGTAAGTCGTCCCCCGCCTCGTGACCAAGGGTGTCATTGATGCTTTTGAAATCGTCCACATCAATAAACAGAAGAGCAAACTTGGGATTGTTCGGCGACTCAAATTCGGTGCCAAGACGCTTCTGGAAGAAGCCCCGATTGGGAAGGCCGGTAAGAGAATCCCGAAGCGCCATGTCTTCGATCGCTTTATCGATGCGCCGTCGCTCAGTGATGTCCTCGTGGGTTGATACCCAACCGCCGCTGGCCATCGACCGATCAATGATCTGAATGAATCGACCGTCCGCCAAACTCAAAATAAAAGGTCTACCTCCCTCAGACAGATCGTTCGCAACGCGCTCGCAATAAGCGTCTACGTCACCAATCAGCGAACCAAGTTCCTTGCGATGTAGGAGAACGTCGCGCAAGCTGCAGCCGGGCTTCACAATGTCTGACGAGACGCCGTATATGTCAATGTACCGCTGGTTACAGATGACAACGCGCTTATTCGCATCAAAGAGCAGCAAGCCCTGCGTCATGTTGTCGATGGCCGACGCTAAGCGGCTCTTTTGCATTAATATACGGTATATCAGAGCGATCAGGAGGCACGTCGCCAGTGCCCCGTATAGTGCAACCGTCCAGAGCGCGACTTGACCGGTAGCAAACGCAGGGACTGTAATCATCGGGACTCGCCTCAACGCGCCCGACCTTCGAACACACCGAATTCTACTTGGGCTAGCTTTAACGATCATTCTATCTGCGTCAAAAAGTACTGAGAATGCGGTTATGGTTAATTGTTGTGCAATCAGATTGCCATCTTCTCACCGTCAACCGCTGCGCTTGTCCTCTTCATGTTGAGGGGAGGAGTGTGCCGATGGTCCTTCAGAGGGGTGACGGCCGTACCATCATCCCTCAACGGCGGCAGCGGAGCCGCTAACTTCCTTCCGGTCTCGGCGGCATAGCCGGCATGGCCGGACCTAAGGCTGCCTCGACCCGGTCGCGAATGACCCGGAGCGGACAACAGGTAGCGCAGGGGACGCTCAGCTCCGCGTTACGAAGCTAAGCATCCTTGCTGAAGGGGTTATTGGGCTGCAAGGCTTGGTAGCCCCTGAGCTTTCCTGACCGGCGGCGGGTTCCACTTGCCCGTCAGCGCCTCGGATTTGGGAGCATACAGACGCATCGTCAGATTGAATGGGCCTTTTGGCGCAGGCAGCCAATTGGCTTCCATGTCCTTGCCGGGACTTTCGTTCTGGAAATAGAGGTCAAGCGAACCATCGGAATTGTACTTGAACGGCATCCAACTGCTGACGGCGAAGCGGTTCAGTACATTTCCGACTTGAAATCCCTCCTGATCGTAGAGGGTAATTGACCAGAACGCATTGACCGGTGGTGCAGCGCCTTTTTCAAAGGTGATCGTGTATTTGTTCGCGCCGTCAAGCGGCTTCCCGCTTTCATCGGCAAGGTTGAGAGGATAAATGGCCTCCTCGACCACATTAGCGCCCAGTCCTTGCTGCGAGAGAATAGCCCGCTTCAAGTAGTAATTGCCGTATACGCCCACCGTATCGGTGTTCATTGACCAGCCGTTCGATACGCGAGCTAAAGTCGGCAACTTCCAAGCCATCAACTTCTGGCCATCCTGCGGCGCGCCTTCAAGCGCCTTTTGCACCACTGGATCTAGTTTTCTAATATCGAAGCTTTTACCAACTGAGCTGCCCCCGGTTCCGAAGACACCAAGTTAGGTGTTTTGGACTGCCCCTGTTTCGGTAGACAAGCCTAGCCTATCCTTGGAGCATAGGAGGCAGCTTGTGAGTACACAGAGATTTACCCCGGAATTTAAAGAAGAAGCGGTCAAGCAGGTCGTCGACCGCGG
>NZ_JAQGJT010000001.1 GCF_028290495.1 Tardiphaga sp. | reverse complement strand
CCGAGCCGCCCTAGCCTCTCGCAGAAGATCGCCGAAGGAGGCCTGTCCGTCCCGCCTACTGGAAATCCTGCGGCACCTCGCCGTAGCGCGCCAGCACCACCGGCGCGTCAAAGTCGCCGAACTCCGGATCGCCAATCACCGAGAATACAACGACGCCGGGCGGGGGATGGCGAGCAGGGAGGAGCTGAGCGCGTGGTTCAACGCGCTGCCTTGCGACGGTCTCGGTAAAGAGCATTTTGACGCGTTAGTCGTCATCCTCTCGCAGCACCCGAACCCCGCCAGTAGTAAAGGAATCCTTGACCGCTGACACCGCGGCAATGACCCGAAAGCGAGGAAGCACCATGGACGAAACCGAAGTCGTTATGATTGACTACACCAATTTCCGCGGCGAACGCGGTGGCTGCTCCGCGCCGTCGAAACCGAGATGGGCGCGATGCGTGATTTTGCCATGAAGGACATCCATTCGTGGCGACCGGTGCCGCACCTCAACCGTCATAAGCAGGAATTGAAGATGACGAAGAATGTGAAGGAAATTGGCGATCTGGAGAAACAGCTTCGGTCGGCAATGACTGCCGTTCGAGATTTGCATCTTCAAGCACTTGAACTCGGAGTCCGGGATATCGAGGCCGCGGCCGGAAAGGCGCACGACCTACTGTCCGACTGCAGTGCAGCGCGGGACCAGGTAGATCGCTCCTAGGATAGCCCCGGCGAAGCCAGTGCAGACCTTCGGTTATGGCGGGTATTTGCCCGAAAACATCGGTGTATGTCGCAAGCCGGGCAGACCGGGGCCACTTATGCGCGTTATTAGACTTATCATCGGTCTGTCCCTGGCATTTTTCGGTGACTGAGAGTCGGTTGTGCTCCCGCCCCGCCCCGGACGGGAAAGATGCCTCCATGAGCCGTCATCTTCAGAATCATTTATTGGCCGGTCTCGATCGAGCGACATTTGCTCAGATCGAGCCGTTCCTGACCACTGCCCATCTCAGCCAAGGCGATGTGATCAGCGAAACACACGCGACAGTTCAGAAGATGTACTTCCCACATGGCGGGATCATTTCGTGCGTAGTTGAGCTCATCGGCGGCGGCGCCATCGAGACCGGCATGATCGGCAATGATGGCCAGTTCGGCGCGGCCGCCGCCCTTGACCACAAAGTGTCACTGAACCTCGTGGTGATGCAGATCGCCGGCGACGTGTCCGTCATCGAAGCCGACCGGGTCCGGGACCTTGCGCAGCAGCATCCCTCTTTCCGCGCTCGGCTGATGGCCTACGAACAATTTTTTGTTTCGCAGGTGCAGCAGACATGCGCGTGCAACGCCGTTCATAAGGTGGAGCCCCGCACCTGCAAATGGATCCTGAGAATGCAGAAGCTGGTCGGCGACGACCTCCTTCTGACACAGGAATTTCTTGCCCAAATGATGGGGGTCCGGCGCACTAGCGTGACGCAAGTCGCGGCCAATATGCAACGAGAGGGCATGATCACCTACTCACGCGGCCGAATCCATATCAATGATTTAGACAAGATCCGGGCTGCAGCCTGCGAGTGTGATAGCGCGGTGAATTCGCACTACGCGCGGATTATCGAATAGGCGGCTAAATAATTTTTGGTTTTGTCGGATTGCGGACTGACGAAAGTATTACCCCACCCATACGATCGCTCTCATCAGCACCAACGAGCGTTTCACAAATGAAAAAACACAAAGCATCCTCCCTCTATAAACACGCTGCAGACGCGCTTTGCCGGGCCCGAAAGCTGCCGGTTGGACCAGCCAGGAACGACCTGCGCCAGCTCGCGCTTGGTCTTCGCTGGCTGGAGAAGAGGGGTTTTTCCGCTCACGTCGAAGACCGCTTGGCAGGGCTAGCAAGGCTCGAAAGTGAGCGCGGTAACGATATTGCTATGTCGGCCAGCGCGCTTACGGGATAAGCTTTGATCATCACCGCTCGGATCCAGGCGTTTACCGGTGACTGAGAGCGGTGCTCCCGCCCAACCATAGGCGGAGCAGATGACGCACGACATTCCCGAACTTGTTCGCAAGATCGAACAGGCGAAGCGCCTGATCAAATCCGCAGACCCTACGACCGGTGAGCGCCTCAGAACCTTTCTTGCCGATCTCGAACGACAGCTTATCGAGATCGATAGCCGCCTTGGAAAATAGCTAACTCGACCTGCTGGCGCTCTTGAGCGATGAACATTTACCGGAAGAGAATACCACTGCAGCAGTTTGCGGGATTTCACCAATTATGATTTAATTGCCTGATGAAAACGGAGCGTAGGTCCGAGGCCTCTTCCATCTGGAAAGCTCGAATTCGCTGCCCGCGCTGCGCTTCGAGAGTGGTAGAACTTTCGACATCGCCCCACTGCTCGAATGAGCTTTGCGAGTATAGCAGCGCAGGTTTTCCGGTTATCGACGGGCAGCCGGTCTTGATTGATTTCCAGTTTAGTGTGTTCAATCGCGATATGTATGGAGCCGCAAGTGGTTCAGTGCTCCGCAGAGATGTGACCGGCCGCTCCATTAGTTCTCGACTACACAGGTTGACCTTCGGCAACAATCCAGTCGCCCGACGTAACTGTTCGCTATTTCTGTCAATCGTAAAGCAGACTGCAACAACGCCGACGGTGCTCGTGATAGGCGGCGCCACAATAGGATCGGGCGCGGATGTTCTCTATGCCGATGCGGCAATAGAGCTGGTGGGCACAGATGTCTTCTCATCAGAGAACACCGTCCTAGTAGCGGACGCTCACAAGATACCTTTTGCGAATGACACCTTCGACGGCATCTGGATTCAGGCCGTTCTGGAACACGTTCTGGAACCTGCGACTGTTGTGGCCGAAATCCATCGTGTGCTGCGGCTTTCGGGCATCGTCTATGCTGAGACCCCTTTCATGCAACAGGTTCATGAGCGGGCGTACGATTTCACCCGCTTCACCCAAAGCGGACACCGTTGGCTTTTCAGGCATTTTTCTGAGATCAGCGCCGGCCCAGTTTCGGGCCCCGGAGTCGCCCTACTCTGGTCCATTCGATACTTTGTCCGATCTCTTGGAGTCGGCGACAAACTATCGCGTCTATTCCCGCTTCCCTTTTTCTGGTTGCGGTTTTTTGATTTTATTGGGCAAGGTAGATTAAAAGCCGATGCCGCCAGCGGGGTATTTTTTCTTGGACGACGCTCCGAGCGAACGATCGCTCCAGGTGAAATGCCAAAATATTACGATGATCAGCGATGAATCCGATCACGAAAATACGTTGACGCTGGCGGCCTTGGCCGGGGTCTTCAATCTCATCATTCATTGCAGCCGCGCCGCTGCGCAGCGACCGTCGTCACATCGAGGAGCACCGCGATCTTGGGCAAATAGCGCCCTGCCCGATCACCACCCCAATCCCTAGCGGCTGCCCAGCCGACCGATTCCGCCCTATGCTGCCGGCCATGGGCACCAAGTCACGCGAGACGTTGTACGGCAGCACGATCCGGGCATCCGCGGAACGGGCCAAGATCGCCCGACAGAACGCCGATGTGCTGGCATGCGAGGCTTGGAATTACCGCATGCTGGGTTACAAGGGACCGGCCCAGCCGTCCCCGACGATGGGCGACGCCCTCAACGCCGGCTTCGCTTATCTCGAGGTCCGCTGCCACGGCTGCGATACCCATCAGACCGTGGCGCTTGATGTGATCCGTCGACCGATGGCGACGCCCGTCCACGAATTGGAGCGTTACATGCGCTGCAAGGATTGCTCGCAGGTCCGGGGCTACCCGTACAAGCGCAGCCACCTCGTGGCGCTGCGCCAGCAGAAGATATCCGCACAGAACTCGCCGGCGGTGTGGTGGCCTGGAGAACGGTGACGCCATGAGCGGAACATTTTCCCTCAAGAACAGCGCTCTGCTATATCCTGCCGTTGGCTTCGATCCGGACGAAGACCACTTCGGCGTCATGCTCGACGAGCAGGAAGTGGGGACGATCTACCGGATTGGCGACGAATGGCTGTGGTCAATCAATCTCGGCATGATGGGCGGCGGGAGCGGCCGCGCGGCCAGTCGAAGAGAGGCACGGGAGGCTTTTCGCGCTGCTTGGGATGAGAGGGCGGTCAGGCTCGGACCGGCGCACGTAAGCCGCGCGCTGGCCATCGCGCAGGGCAGGTCCAACTGACCTACAACCTGAGTGCCATTGCGCTTGTGGCGGGCGCCAATGCCCCGAACGAGTGCCTTGCGTACACGGAACCGGGCCAACTAGAATTGTTCCGTACGATAACGTCCGCTCGGGCCAGCGGACCGAACGCAAGCGAGTGACATCATGCCTGACTACCGCGCCTACATCGTCGGCACCGACGGTCACTTCAAATCATCCGAAGCCATCATTGCCGATAATGATGAGAAGGCGGTCAAGATCGCGCAGAAGCTGGTCGACGGACACGATGTCGAGGTCTGGCAGCTTGACCGGAAGATCACGGTTCTGCCTCACAAGGAATAGGCCTTTCGGTCGAACAATTCGCGCC
>NZ_JAQGJT010000219.1 GCF_028290495.1 Tardiphaga sp. | reverse complement strand
AGGCGCTCGCCAGGACGGCGCTCGCCGATCTCCGCGCGGCCGTCACCGGCTATCGCGAGGTCAGCCTCGACTCCGAGCTCTCGGCGGCGAAGACCGCGCTGGAGGCCGCCGGCATCGAACCGCACCTGCCGCCCGACGGCCACGCGGTCGCCGAGGAGCTGCGCCCGCTGTTCGCCTGGGTCGTGCGCGAAGGCGTCACGAACGTCATCCGGCACTCGCAGGCATCGGAGTGCTGGATCGAGGTTGAGCCCCAGCTCGTGCGTGTTCGCGATGACGGTCGTGGCGAGCTCGCGGGCGGTCACGGCAACGGCCTTCGCGGCCTTCGCGAGCGGGCGGCAGAAGCCGGCGCGGAGGTGACGGCTGCGTCGCCGACTGGTGGCGGTTTTGTGCTCACGGTTCAGAAGGGGCCGGCATGATTCGGCTGCTGCTGGCCGATGACCAGGCGCTCGTACGCGGCGCGATCGCGTCGCTGCTCGACCTCGAACCCGACCTTCTGGTCGTCGCCCAGGTTGGGCGTGGCGACGAGGTGCTCGAAGCGGCGCGGTCGTCACAAGCGGACGTCGCCCTTCTCGACGTCGAAATGCCGGGGCTCGACGGGATCGGCGCCGCGCGCGCACTCCGGTCGGGGTTTCCGAGTTGCCGGGCACTCATTGTGACCACGTTCGGGAGACCGGGGTACGTGAGGCTCGCGCTCGAGGCCGGCGCATCCGGATTCATTGTCAAAGACACGCCGTCCGGCCAGTTGGCGGATGCCGTGCGCCGGGTCGCGAGCGGTCAGCGCGTGGTGGATCCGGCGCTCGCGGCCGAGTCCCTTGCGGCCGGTCCTTCGCCGCTAAGCTCTCGTGAGACCGACGTGCTGGTCTCGTTGCGGCAGGGCAACAGCTCGGCCGAAGTGGCATCCCTGCTGCACCTTTCTGAGGGCACCGTGCGCAACCACCTGTCCTCTGCGATCGGAAAGACGGGCGCGCGCAACGCCGGAGAGGCCGCGCGGATTGCCGCCGAAAATGGTTGGCTGTTGGGATGAGCGCCGACTACTCCATCCACGAGCTGGCGATCCCTGCGGCACCGGGTGAGGCCGGCTGGGAGGACTTCGCGGCTGCGATGGCGGTGCACTTCGACAACGAGGCGCTCACCTATTCGACGGACGAACTGCGACTGACGCCGGCCGAAGCGCTGCTCGACTTTCTTGACCAGGACAACCAGCCGACGAGATTGTTCGTCGCCCGCGTCGGCGATCGCATCGTCGGGCAGGCACGGTATGAGCTGGAGGCCGGCGACGCGCCTGCCACGGTGTGGCTTCACATTGACGTCTCCCCCGACTACCGCCAGCGCGGAATCGGCGCAGCGCTCAGCGCCTGGATGCAGAGCATCGCGCGCACCGACGCGATTCACAAGGCCATCGTCTACACGCCATCCCGGGCGGCCGCCGGTCGGCGGATTCTCGCACCGACCGGCTACGGATCGCTGCCGCTCGACAACGTCGAAGTGCGCTTCCTGCTCGCGTCCGGGTATCGCCTCGAGCAGGTCGTTCGGGCCAGCCGGCTGGCGCTCCCCTTCGATGCCGCCGACCGCCTTGCCGAAACGGCTGCCGTGGCCGGCGACGACTACCGCCTGCATTACTGGACCAACACCACGCCGACGAAGTGGCGGGAAGAAATGGCCGTCCTCCGAACTCGCATGAGTATCGAGGAGCCCGACGCGGGTCTCGATGAACCCGAAGATGCCTGGTCGGTTGCGCGCCTCAACGCTGACGACGCGAGGATCGCCGAGTCGACGCGGGATCGCCTGGTGGCCGCCGTCGAGCATGTTCCCACGGGCGAACTGATTGGCTTTACGGCGCTCCTCGTTCCCGGCGATCCCGCCCGTGCAGTGCAACAGAGCGACACGCTCGTCGTTCCTGGCCACCGCGGACATCGGCTCGGGATGCTGCTGAAACTCGCGAATCTCGACTACCTCGCGCGCACCCGGCCCGGGCATCCATCGATCCTCACGTTCAACGCGGAAGAGAACCGCCACATGCTCGACGTCAACGAGGCTGTTGGCTTCGTGCCGATCGGGTACGAGGGGGCATGGCGCCGGGATCTGCCGTACTAGCCGTGCGGGTTCGGGATTCCGCGTGTTCGAGAAATGTAAGGGCCGCCGCAAACTCGGGTGGCGGCGGGCAGGATCGGCTTGAATGGTGCCATGACCGACGCCAGGGGTCTGGTCGTGATCGTCGAGGACGAGCGCGCGATCGCGGACCTGCAACGCCTCTATCTCACTGAGGCCGGTTTTGGCGTGCACATCGAACGAGACGGCCTCGCCGGGCTCGCCAGCATCCGTCGGCTGCGTCCGGTCGCTGTCGTGCTGGATGTCGGCCTGCCCGGCATGGACGGCATCGAGATCTGCAGGCGACTGCGTGAGTCGGGCGACTGGACGCCCATCCTGTTCGTGACCGCGCGCGACGACGAGGTCGACCGCATCCTGGGCATCGAGCTCGGGGCGGATGACTACCTCACGAAGCCGTTTTCGCCTCGCGAACTGGTGGCCCGCATCAAGTCGGTGCTGCGGCGCCAGAGCGGCCCCGAAACGTCGGTGTTGACGGTCGGCTCCGTCACTGTCGACCCCGAACGCAGGCGGGTCACGGCCGGCGGGACTGCCTTCTCCCTCACGAGCACGGAATTCGACCTGCTCGC
>NZ_JAQGJT010000202.1 GCF_028290495.1 Tardiphaga sp. | reverse complement strand
AACATTAGCTGCCCGCCATCGATTGTTGAAGTCGGACTGTTCGATTAGTGAATCTGTGTAGCGCCCGGACTCCAGTGCACCCCAATAGCAACGCTCAAGCCACTGAGCGAAGTTATCGCCCTTGACGTGATCGATCGTCATGGCGAGGGCAACCAGCGCCACTGCGAGCACCACACCCCACCCGGTCAAACTGAGCCCGGCGACGATGGTCGCTCCGTTCTCAACGGCCAACGAGGCCCAAAATGCAACGCCAGCAGTTGTGATCCCTACCGCACCCGACCCCAGTTGTAGAGTCATTAATCCCCATTTTTCAGTTAGCCGACTCTCGTTAGCATCCACAAGATCAATCGCCGCCACCACGCCCGACACCGCTGCCGTCACCGCCCCCGCAACGCGCAACGCAAATCCTGCACGTTGAGCCAGTTCTTTACCCGCCAACTGCTCGGCCATCCCGGTCGCGTAAAGATTGCGCCACGTGCCATAGGCTTTCACCACATTGCCCAATCCCGTTCCCATCGCGCCCACGTAAAGCGCGCCTCCCATCGTGACTCGAACGTCCTGCTCCCACGTCTTCTGGAACGTCAGCGCCTTCGCCTCATCGCGCAACATCTGGTTGTAGCCCGCGCACTTGTACGCCACATCGATAGCCGTCAGTATTCCTTCCGACACCGCACCGAACATCGGTAAGCGCCGCTGGATCTTCAGCGCCCCGTATTCCTGCATCGTCTTGGCCGTGGTGACGCGCTCTACCAGCCAGGCTACCTTTTTGGTCGGATCTGGAATGTTGGCCAGTTCCTTGTGCATGTCGTCGATGATGAACACCGCCATTTTCGTGTTCATCGTCTTGAGGCCCGCAGCCTGAAACGAAGCAATATTGCCGCCCGCGAAACTCCCCACCACCTGGCGTTTGGCGTATGTAGTCAACTGCTCGATCTGAGCCGCCGAGAGCGGCTTGCCGCTTTGCTCAGCGACCGCGGCCAGGTTGCTCACAAAGGTGTTCGACAAGAACTCGATCGTCTCTCGCACCGGACCTTTAACCTTTATCACGCCCGCGGGCGTTCTCAACGTCACGCCAACAATCGCCATCCAGCGTGCCAGCGTGGTTTCTGCCGCGTGGTCATTGAATTCACGTAACGCCGTGGCAATTGGTGCGGCGATCTGAGTCAACATTGCGGCTACCGAGTCTGGCAGCAGCTTTGCGTTCGTCTCCTGCTTCGCCTTGCTGGCGCTCGCCTGGGCCGCCTTCATGCGCGACTCCGCCGCGTCTGCCTGACGTTGCAGCGGGTTGTTCGTGAACATCGCTGCGCCCGGCGCTATCGATTCGGCACGGCTTATGTCGCTGATCGCGTCATCGAAGTCCGTCTTCGCTTGTGAGGCCGCTTTCTGCGCCGCCTGCGCATTCAACGGTGCGTTCAGCGCGGGCTTGAGCAGAACCTGAACGTGCTTCGTGTACTGATCCATCAGTGTCAGCCACGGCACGCTCGACTGATCAAGGGGCGCGGCTGCCATCGCTGTGATGAGTTCGTCCTGACGCAGCACCAGCGCGCGCAGCAACAGGTTCGTCTTCTCGCTGATATCGCCCTTGAGCCAGTGCAAATAAACATCGGCACACCCAGGAATCTGCTGCGTTGCGGCCATGCAGCGCTGCAAGGTTTCTGCAAAGACGTCGCCACTGAGCGCATCCTTGCCGTCGTGCGTGCAATCAAGCTTGTTGGCGAGCAGATTGCTTTGCATCCATGCAGCGTGCGCCCGCGCCAGCGCTTCGATGTGCTCCTTTTGCAACTGGTCCGACGCCGCCCGGAACTCGTTGGCCCACGTCGTGTAAGGCGTTGGCTTGAGCCGCGCCAGGTAGTCTTTCCACGACTCGTCCTGAGCTGCCTGGATGCGCGCGGGCGAGGGATCTCTCATCACCCCGTCAAGTTGCTGCTGTCGGGCGAGGTCCGCCGGGTCGGGCGTTTTGGGAGCGTCGGGCTTGCGTTGTTCGCGCGCGACCTCGTAGCTCAGTTTCATGTAGTCCGCGAGCGCGGCGGCATCTGCAAACGCCTGCATCTTGACCTTCTCGTCATTCGATGCGTGCAGGGTCTTGATCGAGCTGTCCAGCGCAAGCAGGTTCCGATACGTCGTCGCGTAGTTGCCGTAACCGGCACCGTACTTGTCCTTGGCGACGCGCGTGTCGAGCAGGCGCTCCTTGTGCCAGTTAATTAACGCGGCAAGATCCTGAGCGACGCCCGCCGGATCGTCCAACGCCACGATCGCACCCACCAGTTGCGGGCTGCGTCGACTGCATGACGATTGCACGCCCTCGGCCTTGCCCGCGTGTAGCCGGTAGTTCGGTGCGGATAGGGAAGTGAATGCGGGTCCGTGAGCCGGTTTGCTTGGCGCGTATTCGCCCACCGTGTTTGCCAGTTCGCTCATCGGTACGGCGTGCAGCGTGCTTCCTCGTCCCGAAGCCGCTGCATTGCCTGCTGATGTTCGATGCGTCTTTGCCCACGCGCCTGCGTCGAACTCGCGCATGTGGAGTTGGCGCAATGGCTTGCCTTTCGCGCCCTTGTGCGCGTCAATCACAGTCTTTGTCCACTGCACGTCCGAATAGCCCAGCCACACCACGCCTGCATTCTCCGCATCTGAAATCGCGATGCAGCCCGCCAGTTCACGGTGACCTTCAAAGGAACAAGGGATGACCGATTTTGCTTGCGCCGACACACCGGCCTCGACGGGAAAGCGCATGTAGTATCCGTCCGCGGTGATCCAGTAAGCGTCCATCCGGTCGCGCTTCTCGTCGTACGCGTACAGGTAGCCGCTGCGCAGCAAACGCGCTGTGTATTGCGCACTGCCGTGCAACGTCACGTCCTGCTTCTTGCCCTTGCCAACGCTCTGGGCCACGTCCTCAACTTTTAGCGGGGCGCTGATTGACGGCAAGCCCATCGTGAGTGGTGCAATCGCATAACGCGCCGGCATCAAGAGCAAGCCCACCTTGTCGCAGAAGGCGCATTTCGGTTCTGGTCCTACAGCCATAAAACTTGTCCCCGAGGATCAATGTGTTTTTGGATCTCTTCCATACGACGCTCGGATTACGATCGATGGTATGCTGCGAAAGTGCAGCGTATTCCCCATTCGTTAGCCGAGTCGCGTCCAGCAAAGCAATCCACAAGGTGAGGGTGATCCCGGAACGCCGAACCACAACGCGCGATAAGTTCGGCGTACTGCAATCGGCCGTCTTGCGGGGTGCGTTTGGATGGCGTGCGTTGCAGCAACATACGAAACGCACATCCAAACTATTTCGATATGCAAACAAACGTGTGGATAGTCGTTGAACTTGTGAGGGAAGGAAAGGTTTTTGCAGCAGAAATCCATGAAATAGGATTTGTCTCAAACAGACTAGATCCGGTGGGTGAGCGTCCAAGAGCGAAGGCTGATGTAGAAAGACCGGACCCATTGCCCGCAGCACGGAAATTTCGGGTTCGGCAACACGAACGTTTCGATAGATCGCGACATCACAGGTGCGACCACCCGCCGGGACGATTAGTCGAAAGCGTGCTTGATACAACGCTCACGGCAACAGTGCGTGATCAAAGAAAAAAGCGATTCCAGCACAAGCTGGAATGACTTTTTCGTCTCAGTATTCCCAACGCATCCTGCCCGATCTGGGGAGCAAGAATCAGTATCGAAGCGTCGTGTGGAAACGGAGTCATATCGTCCGAGCTTCCGGTAACGTTCGGCCACGCCGGTGAGGGATTTGGATTTTTCTGATCTGGATTCCGACGGTGCGGAGTGTCTAGTCGCGTTGCTCGGGCGGCAGGTGCACCCTCGC
>NZ_JAQGJT010000060.1 GCF_028290495.1 Tardiphaga sp. | reverse complement strand
GATGTCATCGCGATCCTGCGCGACTCGCCGGTGCATATGGGCCTGGTCCACGACGAGTACGGCACCTTTCAGGGCGTGGTGACGAGCTTCGATATTCTGGAGGCGATCGTCGGCGCCTTTCACACCGAAGAAGGTCCCGCGGAGCCTGCCTTCGTGCAGCGCGATGACGGCTCCTATCTGATATCGGGCTGGATGCCCGCGGCCGAATTCGCCGCCCTGCTCGGCATCCCGCTGCCGGCGTCGCGGCCCTATCAGACCTTTGCCGGCTTCATGCTGCAGGAGTTCGGGACCATTCCGAACGTCGGCGACAAGATCGAAACCGGCGGCTGGCGGTTCGAGATTGTCGATCTGGACGGGCGGCGGATTGACAAGGTGCTCGCGTGTAAGGTGCAGGGGGCGTAAGGGCAACTTTGCCAATCGCCCGCGGTTGCCATTCCGTGCCATGTTAAGCTAGTTTGCAACCTAACGGCGATCAATCATCAATAGCTAACAACGCGATTTCTCCGTTTGCCCCAACTGCGTTGCGGCGCACACTTGTAGAGGCGCGGTGATGCCCATCGATCATGAGTTTGGTGACCAGCACACCGAGCTCAAGCTATCAATTGTTGAAAAATACCTGAAGTTCTTCACCACGGCACTTAGAGGTAAGTTCGAAGAACTTTGGTACATAGATGCCTTCGCGGGGACTGGCTCCCGCACTGTACGATACGAAGAACGTGCGGCTGGTCTGTTGGACGCTGGCGAGCCGGAAAGGGTCGAACGTCGGCGCGGCTCGGCTAGAATTGCTATCGATGTGAGACCGCCGTTCGATTTCATCGTCTTTATCGAAAGCAAGCCTTCATACGTAGCGGCCCTGCAGGAGTTGGCAGCGAATTATCCGAATCGACGAATTGCGGTCGTCAAAAATGATGCCAACGATGCGCTGAAATCTCTGGTCGCAGCAAATAATTGGCGCTCTACGCGTGCAGTTCTCTTTCTTGATCCCTATGGGATGCAACTGGAATGGTCCACGCTCGAGAAAGTGGCAGCAACCAAAGCGATCGACGTCTGGTTTCTGTTCTCACTGGCTGGTCTTTATCGACAAGCCACACGGGACTTGGCTGACATCGATCAGCACAAGCGTGCCGCCCTTACTAGAATGTTTGGATCTGATGCATGGGAGCAAGAGCTATATCCCAAAACGATGCGCGACGATTTATTTGAAGGAATCTCTGAGGAGCCGCGGCGGCGTTCGGCAGACGTGACTGGCCTGGAAGCCTATGCGAAGTCTCGACTAGAGGCGATTTTCGCGGCAGTGCTTAAGCCATTACCACTGCCTCTACACAAGAGGCCCCAGCGATTTTCGCTGTTCTTCTGCATATCCAATGATGATCCGAAGGCCATTGGCTTGGCAACCAAGATCGGCAATCACATACTCAAAGCGGGCAGTTCGTCATAGGTGCGGCCGCGCAACAGGCGCCCCGCAGCTTTCTTGTTCTTGCCGCCCCATTGCTTGAAGAAAAATGCCGTCCCAGTGCGGCGACACATCGCCTCAATCTCGTCGACCCATTCCGGCTTCATTTCGCGGGCACGCGGGCCACTCTCACCGCCGACGATAGCCCAATGGATGCCGGTCAAATCGCTGGCTGCAACTGACCCGATCAGCGGTTCTAAAGAAACAAACCGAATCGACGCGGGCACGCGCCGAAGCGCATCTAGCCGTCCGAGTACACGACCGTCCTCAACGCTGGCACCGAGCCAAACGTTTGGCAAAATTTCAAACGGCGCTTGCGACAGCACTTCCGCCATACGCTCAGGCCGCTTCGTGAGGATCTGATACGTGTGGCGTGGAGTTTCCCTCATCACCGCCCAAACACGAGCAATAAATTCAACCGGGACATCGTTGTGAAAAAGATCGGACATCGAGTTGACGAAGACCTTGCGCGGTTTGGACCAAGCGCGTGGGGAATCGAGCGATTTCTCGTCCAATCGAATTTTCCCCGTCCAAACCGCCCTGCGCCCGCTTTTTCGAGTGAGCCCGCGGTACTTCTCGGTGCCCATCGCCTCTAACCTGGCCGCCATCCGCATGGCGTAGCAATTCGTGCAGCCTGCGGTCAGAACCGTGCACCCCGCCACAGGATTCCAAGTCGCATCAGTCCACTCGATCGATGTTTCGGCCATGAAATTCCCTCAACTACCGATAGAATCTCAAGAAAGTGGTTAGATTTAGTTACCCGAATTTGCTGTCTCCTCGGGTGAGGCTTCCTTCAGTCCCGCGCCAAGCGAGTTTTTTGTCGCGAACCGATTATTAATCGGTTATAGAACAAAATAAGAACAATCCCCAGCCGGCTTCCTTCCCCATGGCCAAATCCACCCTCTCCTTCGTCTGCCAGAACTGCGGCGCGGCGTTTAACCGCTGGCAGGGCAAGTGCGAATCCTGCGGCGAGTGGAACACGCTGGCCGAGGAGGATACGACCGGCGCCACTTCGATGCCGGTCTCGATCCGCAGCAAGCGCAGGGGCCGGCTGTTCACGCTGGAGACGCTGACCGGCAAGAGCCAGGAGGCGCCGCGGCTGTCCTCCGGCATGGTCGAGCTCGATCGCGTCACCGGCGGCGGGTTTGTGCGGGGATCGGTGCTGCTGGTCGGCGGCGATCCCGGCATCGGCAAGTCGACGCTGTTGACGCAGGCGACCTCGCTGATGGCGCGGGCCGGCCACCGCGTGGTCTATATTTCCGGCGAAGAGGCGGTGGCGCAGGTGCGGCTGCGCGCCGAGCGGCTGGGCTTGGCCGACGCGCCGGTGCAGCTCGCCGCCGAAACCTCGGTCGAGGACATCGTCTCCACGCTGTCCGAGGGCGCGGTGCCGCGCCTGATCGTGATCGATTCGATCCAGACCATGTGGACCGACACAGTGGAATCCGCGCCGGGCACGGTGACGCAGGTGCGCGCCTCCGCGCAGGCGCTGATCAGATTTGCAAAGAAGTCCGGGGCGGCGATCATTCTGGTCGGACATGTCACCAAGGACGGCCAGATCGCCGGCCCCCGCGTGGTCGAGCACATGGTCGATGCCGTGATGTCGTTCGAGGGCGAGGGTTCGCAGCAGTTCCGCATTTTGCGCGCGGTGAAGAACCGCTTCGGGCCGACCGACGAGATCGGCGTGTTCGAGATGACCGGTTTGGGCCTGCGCGAAGTCTCCAATCCCTCGGAACTGTTCCTGTCGGATCGCGATCTCGGCTCGCCGGGCACCGCGGTGTTCGCCGGCATGGAGGGCACCCGCCCCGTGCTGGTCGAATTGCAGGCGTTGGTTGCGCCAACCACTCTGGGCACGCCGCGCCGCGCCGTGGTCGGCTGGGATTCCAACCGGCTGTCAATGGTGCTGGCGGTGCTGGAGGCGCATTGCGGCGTCAAGCTGTCCGGCTACGACGTCTATTTCAACGTTGCCGGCGGCCTGCGCATCAACGAGCCGGCCGCCGATCTCGCCGCCGCTGCCGCGCTGGTGTCATCGCTGTGCAACGCGCCGCTTCCGACCGATGCGGTATATTTCGGCGAAATCTCGCTGTCCGGCGCGGTCCGCCCGGTGTCGCTGACCTCGGCGCGGCTGAAGGAAGCCGCCAAGCTCGGCTTTGCCCGTGCGGTGCTGCCGGAATCGGCGCGCGGCGGCGACGCCGGCGGCGATGCCGGGCTGACGCTCGGCACCGTCGGCGGCCTGACCACGCTGGTGGCGGATATCGCCGCGCGCGGCGTCAAGCCGACCCGCGATAACGGCAACAGCAAAAGCACAGCGGCGGAGAAAAGCGCCGCCCCGGCCCGTTTCAAACGTCAGGACGGCTGAAGCGGCGTGACGTTCGCTGCGCCCGCCGCTATAGCCAGAGGGAACATTGCTGTGGTGGGCGCAGGGTTTGCTGTTTTCTGCCCCCGCCGGACGTGCCATATCACCGTCACGCGAACCGGCCGCCATCCGCCGATTCGCCGTAGAGATCACCGAGCGGACCCGACCAGCCGATGCCGATAACGATTCTCGATCTTGTCCTGCTCGGGGTCATGCTGATCTCCGGTCTGCTCGCGATGGTCCGCGGCTTCATGCGCGAGATTCTGTCGATCGCGGCCTGGGGCGCGGCCGCCGTGGTCACGCTGTTCGCGTTCCAGAAGCTGCTGCCTTCCGCCAAGACCTACATTGCCAATGATACCGTCGCCACCATCGCGGTGATCGCCGGCGTGTTCATCGGCACCTTGATCGTGGTCTCGATCATCACGGTACGTATCTCCGACATGATCCTCGATTCGCGCATCGGCGCGCTGGATCGCACGCTCGGCTTCCTGTTTGGCCTCGCGCGCGGTCTGTTGATCGTGGTCGTCGCCTTCCTGTTCTTCAGCTGGCTTGTTCCCGACAAGCAGCGTCCGGACTGGGTCACCGCCGCGAAATCGCGCGTGGTGCTTGAATCCACCGGCAATTGGCTGATGGCGCTCTTGCCGGATGACCCCGAGAACACCATCTTGAAGAGATTCAAGAAGAACAAGCCCGATGAGGACGCCACCGACGCCGAGCCGGCTGCACCGGCCACGGGCGATGGCTATTCCAAGCCGGTACGCGACAGCCTTAAAAAGCTGATCGATGGTAAACCTGCCACAAAGTAATTGTGGTTATAGGTCTATCCAGTTTTCTTGCCAGTTTTCTTGCGACCGAGAGGCGATGAACCCAATGCAAAGCCCTTCCCACGACGCAGTAAAACCGGACCTCGAAACTGACATGACACACAACTTCCGCGATCCCGACGTGGATGGCGACATGCTGCGCGAGAAGTGCGGCGTGTTCGGGATTTACAATCATCCGGACGCCGCAGCGATCACCGCGCTCGGGCTTCACGCCCTGCAGCATCGCGGCCAGGAAGCCGCCGGCATCGTCGCCTTCGATGGCAAGCGGTTCCATAGCGAACGCCGCCTCGGCCTGGTCGGCGATACCTTCTCCCGCCGCGAAGTGATCGATCGCCTGCCCGGCACCGCCGCGGTCGGCCACACCCGCTATTCCACGACCGGCGAAACCATTCTGCGCAACGTGCAGCCGCTGTTCGCCGAACTGAATGCCGGTGGCTTCGCGGTCGCCCATAACGGCAACCTCACCAACGGCCTGACGCTGCGCCGCGAGCTGGTGCGCAACGGCGCCATGATGCAGTCGACCACCGACACCGAAGTGATCCTGCACCTCGTCGCGCATTCCAAGCGCAACAGTTTCATCGACCGCTACATCGAGGCGCTGCGTGCCATCGAGGGCGCCTATGCGCTGGTGTCGCTGACCAACAAGAAGCTGGTCGGCGCCCGCGATCCGCTCGGTATCCGCCCGCTGGTGCTCGGCGATCTCGACGGCTCGCCGATCCTCGCGTCGGAAACCTGCGCGCTCGACATCATCGGCGCCAAATACATCCGCGACATCGAGCCCGGTGAAGTCATCGTGTTCGACGACCACGGCGTACAGAGCCACAAGCCGTTCGCGCCGGTGCCGCCGCGCCCCTGCATCTTCGAATACATCTACTTCGCCCGTCCCGACTCGATCGTCGGCGGCCGTTCGGTCTATGACACCCGCAAGGCGATGGGCGCGCAGCTCGCGCGCGAGACCCATGTCGAGGCCGATGTGATCGTGCCGGTGCCGGATTCCGGCGTGCCCGCGGCGATCGGCTATTCCCGCGAGTCCGGCATCCCGTTCGAACTCGGCATTATCCGCAACCACTATGTCGGCCGCACCTTCATCCAGCCAACCCAGAGCGTGCGCGAACTCGGCGTGCGCATGAAGCATTCGGCGAACCGCGCGGCAATCGAAGGCAAGCGCATCGTGCTGATCGACGACAGCCTGGTGCGCGGCACTACCTCGAAGAAGATCGTCAAGATGATGCGCGACGCCGGCGCCAAGGAAGTCCACTTCCGCATCGCCTCGCCGCCGATCACCCACCCCGATTATTACGGCATCGATACGCCGGACCGTTCCGGCCTGCTCGCCGCGACGCATACGCTCGAAGAAATGTGCGAACTGATCGGCGCGGACTCGCTGGCCTTCATGTCGGTCGACGGCATCTACCGCGCGATGGGCGAACCCGGCCGCAACCCCGCGATGCCGAAATTCGCCGACCACTGCTTCACCGGCGATTACCCGACCCCGCTCACCGACATGCACGAGATCGAAGCTCCCCGGCAGCTCTCGCTATTGGCAGAGGCGAGTTGAACAAGACCTCTCGGGTGTCGTCCCCGCGAAAGCGGGGACCCATGGCCTCGATTCGTTTTGAGACGCGCAAGATTAGACACGCACGCTTTTCCACATCATAACTCTCCGCGCTTATGGATCCCCGCTTTCGCGGGGACGACCACCGAGAGTTACGAGTCCGCCCATGCCCCTTCCCCTCGCCTCCCGCATCGCTCTCGTCACCGGCGCCTCGCGCGGCCTTGGCCATGCCACAGCGCTCGCGCTCGCCAAAGCCGGCGCGCACATCGTGGCCGTGGCGCGCACGCAGGGCGGACTTGAAGAGCTCGACGACGCGATCCGTGCCATCGGCGGCAGCGCCACGCTGGTGCCGCTCAACCTCACCGACCTCGACGGCATTGCGCGGCTGGGCGCCGCGCTCAACGATCGCCACGGCAAGCTCGACATCCTGGTCGGCAATGCGGGCATCGCGGGTCCCTCGTCGCCGCTCGGCCATATCGAGATGAAGCCGTGGAGCGAGGTGATGGCGGTCAACGTCGCCGCCAACTTCCAGCTGATCCGCTGCATGGAGCCGCTGCTCCGGCAGTCCGACGCCGGCCGCGCGGTGTTCGTCACCTCCGGCAGCGCCAGCAAGGCGCCGGCCTATCGCGGCCCCTACGCCGTCTCCAAGGCTGCGCTCGACGCGCTGGTGCGCGTCTGGGCGGCGGAGACCGCGACCACGCCGATCCGCGCCAACCTGTTCAGCCCCGGCCCGGTCCGTACCCACATGCGCGCCATCGTGATGCCCGGCGAAGATCCCGACACACTGCCGACGCCCGGGGAGGTCGCGGAATTCATCGTGCCGATGTGTTCGCCTGACTGGACCGAGACCGGCCGGCTGTACGACTACGCATCACGCCGCGTGCTGAGCTACCAGCCGCCGGTGTAAGCGACCGCGCGCAGGTAGTGCGCCGCACGATTGACTCGCCCTCCCGCCGGTACTTCACTCGCCTGCAAGCGGGAAACCCGCAACGAGTCAGGGAGACAACCATGAAGCAGGCGTCGCGGCGTGTGCAGTTGTTCGGAGTAATCGTCGGCAACCTTCTCGCCTGGTCGGTCATCGCCATCACGGCGCTCGCCCTGCTCTCCTTCACTCCCGCCCGCGCAACCGACATTCCGCGTTTCGAGGTCGAGGCGTCGTGGCCGAAGCCGCTGCCGAACAACTGGATCCTCGGCCAGGTCGGCGGCATCACGGTGGATGCGCAGGGCCATATCTGGGTGATCCACCGGCCTCGCTCGCTGACAGAGGACGAGAACGGCGCCGGGCTCACACCGCCGCGCTCAAAGTGCTGCGTCTCGGCACCGCCCGTGCTGGAATTCGATTCCGACGGCAATCTGCTGCGCTCCTGGGGCGGCGCTGGTGCGGGTTACACCTGGGTCGGCCGCGAGCACGGCATCGAGGTCGATGAGAAGGGCTTTGTCTGGGTCGGCGGCAACCTCGACAACGACAATGCGATTCTGAAATTCACCCTCGACGGCAAGTTCGTGATGCAGATCGGCACGATCGGGCCGAGCAAGGGCAGCAACGACACCACGCAACTCGGCAAGCCCGCCGAGACCGCGATCGACAAGGAAGCCAACGAGATCTACGTCGCCGACGGCTACGGCAACCGCCGCGTCATCGTGTTCGACGCCACCAGCGGCGCCTACAAGCGACACTGGGGCGCCTATGGCAAACCACCGAACGACGACAAGCAGGCGGCGTATGATCCGAAGGCGCCGGTGGCGCAACAGTTCGGCAATCCCGTGCATTGCGTGAAGATCGCGCAGGACGGCCTGGTCTATGTCTGCGACCGCATCAACAACCGCGTCCAGGTGTTCAAGAAGGACGGCACGTTCGTGAAGGAGTGGTTCTTCGAAAAGAACACGCTCGGCAACGGCGCGGTGTGGGATCTCGCCCTGTGGCCCGATCCGAAGCAGACGTGGCTGCTGACGGCGGACGGCGAGAACAACGAAATCCGCATCCTCAACCGCGACGACGGCAAGGTGGTCGGCAGCTTCGGTCGCAACGGCCGCAATGCCGGCCAGTTCCACTGGATTCACGCCATGGCGATCGACGCGAAGGGCAACGTCTATACGGCGGAGGTCGATACGGCCAAGCGGATCCAGAAATTCAAACTGGTATCGGATGCGCTGAAGTAGCGGAAATCTTCGGCCGTCAGCGCGTTCGACGTGCGTGCGCCGCGGCCCTATCAGCGCGAAGATGACTCCTGACGCATCGGCCTGGGGTATGGCTGCGCCGACCGCGCGCCATCCCGCCAGCGGCCCGGCGCTATTCCGGTGACGCGCTTGAACGCGCGATTGAAGGCGGCTTCGGAGTCATAGCCGACATCGTTGGCGATGACGGCCAGGCCATCGGTGCCCATTCGCATGCGCTCCGCCGCCAGTTGCATCCGCCAACTGGTCACATATTCGATCGGAGTCTGGCCCAGCACCTCGTTGAACCGTTCGGCCAGCACCGTGCGCGACGTGCCGACCTCGCGCGCCAGATCGTGGACGGTCCAGCGTCGGCCGGGATTGCCGTGCACATGCCACATGGCCCGTCCGAGCATGGGATCGTTCAGCGCCGCGAACCAACCATGGGCACTTTCCGGCAAACCGGCCGCGTAGCGGCGCAACACCTCGACGAACAGCAACTCCATCAGGCGGCCGAGCATGATTTCGCTGCCGGGCGTGGCATCGGTCGTCAGTGAGAGAATTTCGCGCACGGTCGTGGTGAGGAGCGCGCTGACCTTGTCGTCGCCGGTGCGGTCGATCAGCAGCGGCGGCAGGGTGCGAAACACAGGCGAATAAAGCAACTCCGAGGATTCGATGAAGCCGCAAACCATGCGGGTCTCCGGCCCGCCGCCGCCGTGTGTGATGTTCCACATTCCCGATAATGGACCGGCCCGCACCAGATCCAGTGCCGACCCCAACTCGCCGCCCTGACCTTTGGAAAAGGTATGCGCGTCGGCGAACGGCATCAGCAGAACGTCGCCGGCGCGAATGGTTTCCCGCTGGCCGCTGGCCAGTTCAACCGTGCATTCCCCGGCCGAGATGAGATGGAAAATGCTGACATGGCGCAAATGGGCCATCGGCGTGCGTTCGTCGAAATGCCGGGGGCTGATGAGACCGAATGGCTCGGTCAGGCTGGCGCTGAGAAATACCGCTCCGCTGAGCCGTATCGAGCGCAGCATTTCCGCGAGCACATCCCCGCCAGGATCGACATCCGGTGTCGCTGCAAATGATTGCGGTGTCTCGATCATGCGAGGTCCTGAACCTCCGATCAACCTCCGCAGCCTGACAAGTGCGGTCACGCCGCAGCAACGAACGTAGCGTTGGAGAGTGTCATGATTAAGGAATGGCTGGCCCGGACGGCCGACCGGAGTTTCGGGTTCATCGCGACCGTGCTGATGCGGCGGGCCATCGCACCGCTTCTGCGCATCGACGAGGCTTCCCTGCACGAGGCCGGTCTTTCGCGTGCCGCTCTGGCCAGCTTCCTGGCATCGCCGCTCAACACCGACCCCGGGCATTTCTTTGCCGAGCGTATCGAGCGGCAGGAACAAACGGTCTCTGGCGCCACTGCGGTGCACAACACTGTTCCGCCACGGACCGTCGCGTCCGAACTCTTTCTCAACGGCCAACCGGATGCGCGAGACGGTCCGTCGCCACGGCGCGGCAACCGGCAATCATCGTCGAAATCGACACTAAATCTAGCAAAGGAAACGCCATGACCCGCATCTTTGCGCTTCTCTATGGACTCGCTTCTTACCTGGTCTTCTTCCCAACCATTCTGTACGCCATCGGCTTCGTCGACGGGATGGTGGTACCAAAAGACATCAACGCCGGTACGCCAGTGCCTTGGCCCGAGGCCGTGGTGGTCAATCTCGTGCTGATGTCGCTGTTCGCCATCCAGCACAGCGTGATGGCACGGAAATCGTTCAAGCAATGGTGGACGCAATACGTCTCGCCTTCGATCGAGCGCAGCACCTACGTGCTGCTGGCGAGTCTCGTTTTGCTGCTGCTGTTCTGGCAATGGCGGCCGATGCCGGCTGTGATCTGGCAGATCGGAAATCCACCGATCGCGATGGCCGTCACCGCACTGTCATTGCTAGGCTGGGTGATCGTATTCACCAGCACGTTTCTGATCAACCATTTCGAGTTGTTCGGCGTGCAGCAGGTGATCGACAACTTCGCCGGACGGGACGCGGCGGCACCGCGATTTCGCACGCCGTTCTACTACAACTTCGTGCGGCACCCGATCTATCTCGGCTTCATCATCGCCTTCTGGGCGACGCCGATGATGACCGTAGGTCACCTGCTGTTCGCGGCGGTCACCACGGCTTACATCTTCGTCGGCATTTTCCTGGAAGAGCGCGACCTGGTGGATCTGTTCGGCGACGACTACCGCCGCTACCGGGATCGCGTGGCGATGATCTTGCCGTGGCGGCGGGCGGTCGGGCCGGCGCGACCGGGCCTCGACAGCGGCGATCGCCCGGCGGGCGGAATGCAGGCTCGCTGATCGCGCGCCACTTCACGATGCCACGACGCGTCGGGCGCGCCGTGGCATTCGATCAGCCGCAGAGAAAGGGCTGCCATGCACGCGCTCCCGCAGCGACGTGATCGAGCCCAAATCAAGGTCCTCGGACCAAACGCATCCATTGACGGCATCGAGCAGCGACTTCGATGTCTAGGTTCGGAGCATTGACATGTGGAAAGCAACGATCACGGTCGTAATGGCGACGATCGGAATTTTCGCCATCGCCCTGGCCGCGACCGTCATGCTGATCGAAGCATCCGCAGTCGAACCTTCGGCGATCCGCGACGATCCCGTGCCCGGGCGCTGTCGCCCGCACGACAACCGCATTTCGTCGCCGGCGGAGTCGCTGCGGGAGAAAATCTCGGCGATGCCGGAAGCTCACCATCGTCGTCACCCTGTGGTGCTCACCCACAGGGTGAGCCTCGAAGGATGCGGCCACGAGCGCATGCGGTGCACCCTTCAAGGCCGTCGCTTCGCGGCGGCGCCTCAGGATGACGGTCGGGTGTGTGGCGGCGAAGAAACTACCTTGTCGGGCGCTTGCGCTTGTGGGCGAACGGGTTGGCCTTTTCGCGCAGCGTGATGCGGACCGGGGTGCCCGGCAGGTCGAAGAAGGTGCGCATCGAATTGACGAGATAGCGCAAGTACGATTCCGGCACCGCGTCGGCGCGCGAGCAGAATACGATGAAGCTCGGCGGCCGCGCCTTGGCCTGCGTCGCATAGTTCAACTTGAGGCGGCGGCCCGACACGGCCGGCGGCGGGTTGGCATCGACCGCCTGCTCGAACCAGCGGTTCAGCGATGCGGTCGGCACGCGCCGGTTCCAGACCGAATAGGATTCCTCGATCGCCTTCATCAGCTTGTCGATCCCCTCGCCCATCAGGCCGGAGATCGCCACGATCGGCACGCCCTTGACCTGCGGCAGCAGGTGATCGACGTCGGTTCTGAGGTCGTTGACCAGATTGGCCTTCTGACCCATCAGGTCCCACTTGTTCACCGCCACCACCAGAGCGCGGCCTTCGCGCTCGATCAGGTTGGCGATGCGCAGATCCTGTTCCTCGAACTTGGTCTGCGAATCCATCATCAGCACGACGACTTCGGCGAAGCGGATCGCGCGCAGCGCATCCGCCACCGACAGCTTCTCCAGCTTCTCCTCGATCCGCGAGCGGCGGCGCAGCCCGGCGGTATCGAAGATGCGGAATTCGCGGCCCTTGTGGTTGACCTCGACGGAAATCGAATCGCGGGTGGTGCCGGCCTCGGCCGAGGTCAGCAGCCGCTCTTCGCCCAGCAGGTAATTGATCGTGGTCGACTTGCCGGCATTGGGCCGGCCAACGATGGCGACGCGGATCGGGCGCTTGGCGATATCTTCTTCGGACTCGATGATGTCGTCATCATCGAAGTCCTCCACGTCCGCAGGCGGCTCCGGCATGATGTCGCGCAGGCTGTCGTAGAGGTCGGACAGGCCCTCGCCGTGCTCGGCGGAGATCTGGATCGGTTCGCCCAGGCCGAGTGCGTAGGATTCCATCGCGCCGACTTCGCCGTGGCGGCCTTCGGACTTGTTGGCGACCAGCACCACCGGCTTGTTGGCGCGGCGCGCGAAATCGGCGAAGGCACGGTCGTTCGGCGTCAGGCCTGCGCGGGCGTCGATCACGAACAGCAGCATGTCAGCGAGTTCAATCGCGGTCTCGGTCTGCTCCTGCATCCGCGCCGTCAGCGAGCCCTTCGGGCCCTCATCGAGGCCCGCGGTGTCGATCAGCGTGAATTCGAGGTCGCCGAGCTTGCCGGCGCCCTCGCGACGGTCGCGGGTAACCCCCGGCGTGTCATCGACAAGTGCGAGCTTCTGTCCGACCAGACGGTTGAACAGCGTGGATTTGCCGACGTTGGGTCGACCGATAATGGCAATGGTGAAAGACATGGTGTTCCGTGCGCCCTTTAGCGGACGCATGTCAATGCCGGAAAGCGGCGATCTTAGCGGGTGAAGGTGCCGGAAGGTACCGGTGCCGGGAAGGGCGAAGTCGATGGCGGCTGGGCCGGTGCGGCCTGCGGTGCCGGGGCGGTGGAGGTTTCGGCCGGCGGCGCCGTGGTGCGGCGGCGGACGATCTTGCGGCCCTTCGGCTCGGCCGGCACGGCGGCAGCCGCGCCCTCCTCGGCCGCTTCGGGCTCGGCCGCCGGCGCCGAATTGCGGACAGCACCGACATTGACCCGCGCCTTGGACTTGCGGCCCTTCGGCTCCGCTGCCGGTGGCGCGGCAGCGGCGGCCGCAGCAGCCGCCGCTTCGTCGCGCTGCTGCTGCTCGACATTGCCCTTGTAGAGTTCTTTCGGCACGCCCTGCTGCAGGCCGGGGACGCCCTCGGGGAATACCGGCTTGCGGTCGCCGGGCAGCTTCTTCTTGGTGTCCAGGAAGTCGAGCATGTCCGAGGGATCCCAGCCGGTCATGCTGCCGCAGCCGGTCAGCGCGCCGGACAGCGCGATCAGGACGGCGGCGGATACGAGGCGTTGCACAGGGCGCATGGACGGCTTCTCACTCAACTCGGTTTTGCAGGATCGGCTTTTGGTCAGCTTTTGGCGGCCGGCGGCAGCAGCGCCTGCAGCGCCTCGGCGCGGGTGCGCAGTGTCGCCGGGGTCTCCCCGTCATTGGCGATCATGTCGAGCCACTGTCGTGTCGCCGCGGCGTTGTTGGCGCGCCAGGCGGACAGCGCCAGCAATTCGCGCGCGGAATGGCGGTAGGTTCCGGTGTTGGTGGTCGCCGGCTCCAGCCGGGCCAGCAGCGCGTCGTAGGGCGCGGTATCGACCAGCAGGCCGGCGGCGCGGATTCGCGCCAGATCCTGCTCGACGGCCGGCACGGCGCGGTCGGCGATGATGTCGTCATACATCTTCACGGCCGCCTGCGGATCGCGCGACACAGCCTCGGAGGCGGCGCGCAGCCGCGCCAGGGTGCGGTAGCCCGCAGGGGCCTCCGCGGCCAGCTTGGTGAAAGCGGCTTCCGACTCGGCATGCTTGTTCTGTTCGGAAAGGTCGGCAGCGCGGTCAAAAGCCGCACCGGCCTCGGCGGCCTTCTTTGCCTCGAGATAGGAGTAGCCGCGCCAGCCGCCGACGCCGACCACGACCAGAATCGCGATGGCGATGATCAACAGGGAATAGCGATCCCACAGCTTCTTGAGCTGTTCGCGGCGCAGGTCTTCGTCAACTTCACTAAATAATTCAGACACTTGAGAAATATCCCGTCCCCGATTAACCGCGCTCAACCCCAGCGGCGCCCGGAATCTGATCCATGGCATGGCGGCGGCGATACCCTAGCGTTATGGCGACCGCAAGGCAAAGCGAGCCGCATCAAGACGTTAAGGCGGCAAGTTCGCCTTGCCTCACCCGGCCCTCAGGCCTTCGGCTTGACGTTGTAGACGTGTTCCGGGCCGGGAAAGGCACGCGAGCGGACTTCGGTAGCGTAGCCTTCGATCGCGGCTTCGATCATCGGGCCGAGATTGCCGAAGCGCTTGACGAATTTCGGCACCCGCGCCGACAGGCCGAGCATGTCTTCGAGCACCAGCACCTGACCATCGCAGGCGGCCGACGCGCCGATGCCGATGGTCGGGATCGCAATGGTCTCTGTGATTTTTCGCGCCAAAGGCTCAGCCACGGCCTCGACGACGACGGAGAACGCGCCGGCCTGCGCCACCGCAATCGCGTCGTTCTGGATCGGCCCACCGGCGTTTTCCCCCCGCGCGAGAGCCTCGGCCTCGGCGCGGCCCTGCGAGCGGAACGAGCCGAGCGTGTTGATCGATTGCGGTGTGAGCCCGATGTGGCCCATCACCGGAATGCCGCGCGTGGTGAGGAATTCGATGGTCTCTGCCATCCGCACGCCGCCTTCCAGCTTCACCGCGCCGCAATGCGTCTCCTTCATGATCCGCACCGCCGACAGGAACGCCTGCTCCTTCGACGCCTCATAGGAGCCGAACGGCATGTCGACCACGACCAGCGCCGCTTGCGAGCCGCGCATCACCGCGCGGCCCTGCAGGATCATCATCTCGAGCGTGACGGGGATCGTGGTCTCGAAGCCGTGCATCACGTTGCCCAGGGAGTCGCCGACCAGAATGACGTCGCAATAGCGATCGACCAGCGCCGCCGTATGCGCGTGATACGAGGTCAGCATCACGATCGGTTCGCCGTTCTTGCGCGCAAAGATATCCGGCGCGGTCTTGCGCCTCGTCGCTGACTGTACGGACATGTTCAGGCTCCAAAAACCGGAACGCCGATCACCACGGGGTGGAAGGCGAAACCAAGCGCAAGATAAGCGACGATACCCACCGCCACCGCGATCGCGTCATTGCCAATACCGCCGACCGGGATCGGCGGGCCACCGGCATCGGCGCGGTGCTTCAGCGAGATGCGGTCGACCACCGCCCAGCCCAGCAACGAGCCGAACAGGATGATCGAACCGAGATCGCCATTGGAAAGCAGATGCGCGAGGGCCCATAGCTTCACGGCGGTCAGCATCGGATGTTTCACGACCCGATAGATGCCGCCGCGGATATAGGCGGCGACCAGCAGGATCACCGCCGGCAGCATCAGGGCCACGGTGATGTGGCGCATCATTTTGGGCGGATACCAGACGTCGATCCAGCCGGTGGCGCGGTAGGTCGCAAAGCCCCAGACGATCAGCGCCAGCCCGACCACGGCCACCAGCGCAAAGCCGAGCTTGTACAGGCTCTCGCCATGCTGCGCGATCAGCCGCGCGCGAACCTCGCGTCTGGTGGAAACGAGGTGCACGCCGATAAACAGCACCAGGCCGAGAATCATCCCGCTCAATCCCACCGACCTGCTCCCTGTGCGCGGGGCATTTGCCCGCCCCGCAATTCCAATTATGGTCCGCGCCAGTTCAGCCCGCGCTGTCGCTTCGGGTATCACTTTTCAAGGGATGGACGCAATGCTCAGGGAACAGCGCAGATCGGCGCGAACAATGGCGCTCGCGCTGACGCTGCTATGGCTGCCGCACACAGCCACCGCACAGCAGGCGATCTGGCCACCGAAACTGGTGCGGCTGATCGTGCCGTTCGGCGCCGGCTCGTCGCCGGACATCGTCGGCCGCGTGGTCGCCGACAGCCTGCAGGCAAGGCATCCCGGCACCAGCTTCGTGGTCGAGAACAAGCCGGGCGCGTCCGGCAATATCGGCACCGACGCCATCGCCAAGGCGGCCCCCGACGGCGGCACCATCGGCATTTCGCTGGGCGGCCCGCTGGCCATCAACACGCTGCTGTTCGCGAAGCTGCCGTACAACCCCGACACCGACCTCGCGCCGATCACGCTGCTGACGCAGCTGCCGAGCGTGCTGGCGGTGCCGACCTCGCTGGGCGTCAGCTCCATCGCGGAATTCCTGGCCAGGGCGAAGGCCGACAAGGCCGGCCTCGCTTACGGCTCGATCGGCGTGGGCTCGCTGTCGCAGCTTTGCATGGAGGCGATCGCGCAAAAGGCCGGCGCCGGCATGGTGCACATCCCCTACCCCTCGTCGCCCGCCGCGACCACCGCGCTGATCCGCAGCGACGTGCAGGTCGCCTGCCTGCCGGCGATCGGCGTCACGCCGCAATTATCCTCCGGCACGGTCAGGCTGCTCGCCGTCACCACCGCGCAGCGCTCGCCTTTCCTGCCAGACGTGCCAACGCTGAAGGAAAGCGGCATCGACGTGCAGTCCGACGCCTGGAACGCGCTGGTCGGTCCCGGCGGATTGTCGAAGGAGATGGTAGCCAGCATCAACGCCGAGGTGACACAGACGCTCACCGAACCCGCCGTGATCGAGCGCCTGAAACTGCAGCTCATCACGCCGGCGCCGTCCACGCCCGACGAATTGCGCAAGCGCATGAGCGACGAGAAGGCGCTGTGGGCCGACGTGATCAAGGCCGCGAAGATCAGGATCGAGTGAGCGCCGTTACACGAACCTGCAGCTTCGCTCCGCCTGCGCCATGCCGATGAGCGACGTCACGGAGACGCTGTAGCTGTTCGCGGCCGGCGTCTGGCCCCGTGCAGCGAAGACGAGAATGCCGCGATCCCGGACCGTCTCCCTGGCGTTGTTGATGCTGACGTTGACCGCGCACGAAATCTTGCGGTCGCAGTTGTTCTCGTAATCCAGCTTGAACGCGTACGTCCCGCTGCTCTCCCAATAGCCGACATATTTGTCGGTGACGCAGGCCCTGGCTTCCTCGGTCCAGTTGTCGGCCTCCGGCCACAACAGCCACACGCTGCCGCCCGCAATGAGACCTACGGCGCCCACGGCCGTGGCGATCGTCAGGAATTTACGTTTCGGCATCGTTGCCTCCGGAGTGGTTGCCCTTTCGTCGCGTTGATAAGCGAGGCCGTTCACGCCGGAGGTCACCTCACGGATTTTGGCTCACGTTCCGATTATCGACATAGCGGATCATGATCGGCCGCCCGGCGATGGCGGCGGCGAACCCTTTGGTCAGCTTCAACGGCAGGCAGCCGCCGAGCGAGTCGCCGATCGCCTTGAGGTAGGCGTCGCGCGCCTCCTTCGGCGCGTCACGGGAGGCAAACGTCAGGCGCGGCGGCGCAATCGCCGCCCCCGATGTGCGGAACGAAAACATCACCGACATCTGCATGCCCGCACGCGCCGCGTCCCCTGCCGGCGGCGACCAGCACGACCGAAGCGCCGCGAACAGATCGCCGATGGTGTCGAGGTCGTGGTCGGGCTTGCGATAGCGATCCTTCTGGTCGTCGGCAGGCGCGCTCATCACCGTAAGCTGCAGGTTCTGCCCGATCGGATAATTGATCTCCGGAATACACGGCCCGTGATCGAGCACGCTGCAGGTCGACGGCGTGCACGGCTCGCCGTCCAGCACGCTGCACGGCGCATGCGAGAACGGCGTCGGATCGGCGGGACGGCGCGAGCGCGCGTCAGCGCTGCCGGCGGACGCCAGCACGATCACCACCAGCCATGACAGCAACGTGCCTTTCACCGGAACCACCTTTGCAAATGCTTGCCCGGGTGAAATGATGCGCCGGTCTGGCGTCATCAAGATCAAGACGGTTCACAACCGCACGAGCAGACCGGGGGAACACCAGCCATGACCAGCAGCTCTGCACCGACGCATCCGTTCGAGCGCAGCCACTCCATCGTGATCGCCGCGCCCGCCGATGCGGTGTTCGATTACGTGACCAATCCGAAATCCTGGCCGGAATGGCTGCCCTCCTCGCATCAGATCGACTGCGACGACCGCCCGATGCGCTTCGGCGACACTTTTCACGAGCACTGGAGCACGCGCAGCGGCCCGGTCAATCTCGACTGGCTGGTGATCGCCTGCGAGCCGCCGCGGCTGTGGATCGGCCTGACGCAGACGCCGTTCATGGGACCGATCGTGGTGCAATATATCTGCGAGCCGACCGAGGGCGGCACCAAATTCATCCGCACCATGCGCAACCCGGCGCGGCCGAAACCGCCGACGGCGGAGATGGTCGCGCGGATGGACGAGGAAGCGGTGCTCGGGCTGGGGAATATCAAGCGGAAGGTGGAAGACCGGGCGTAGAACAGCCCGCCGTCGCAAAGCAGGTCGTGCCCGGACGCCACGGCATCTCCGCGACAGCTTCCCGGCTAAGCTTGGTGCAAAATTCTTCGTCCGGCGCCTTGACCAAAATCCTAATGGATTATAGTCTCCACTCGTCCTGCTCACGAGGGGCGCTTCTAGAGGCGTTCGTGAAGTGGAGCGGGATGCGGCGCCTGCGCGCGGGGTTCGCACCCTCGCGTCCGGGAGGCCGGGGGTTCGCCGTCCGGGCCTACTACGAGGCTCTGCCGCTGAGCGGCTGGACGCGGATCAGGCGAAGGCCGGCGAAAGCTGGCCGGATCAGCAGGCCCGATGGGCCCGCACCTGATCCCGGAAGTATGGCGCCCTGGCCCAAAATCGCCGCGATGGCGCGCCGGAAGGCGACGCGCGGTTCGGCTTTGGCCCTCGCACGGCGAAAGCGGATCGCGATTGACGACCCCCGCGCCTGCCGGCGCGCCATTCCCCTCGGTTTTCGAGGGGCAAACTTTCCGGACAACCCGGGCTCATCGAGCCTAGGGAACAAGGGAGTGTGGCTGCTTGAAAAACGCAATTCCGGTTTTCGTGTCCCAGACGCGCCGCAGCGCGGAGCGTTGCCGCGCAGAGCGCTATCGCGCGGAGCCGGGACCGTCGCGGACTCCGGCGTTTGGCAAGGCCCCGGCGCTGCGAAGCAACACTGCGCGTTGCATCGCGTCCGGGGAACGGAAGCAACCTGCCTCACACCTTGCGCTTCACGTCCTTGATATCCGAGAACACGATGCCTTCGGCGCGTTCCTTGGTGTAGTTCAGATAGAAGTCGTTCTTCGCCAGGAACACCGGATCGCCGTCGACGTCATCCGCAACGCCGGAATTGTTGGCGGTCATGAAGGTGTCGAGCTGCTTCGCATTGTCGCTGGAGATCCAGCGCGCCAGCGAGAATTCCGACACTTCGAAACTCACCGGCAACTGGTATTCGGCATCGAGCCGCGCCTTCAGAACGTCGAGCTGCAACGGACCGACCACGCCGACGAGCGCCGGCGCGCCGTCGCGCGGGCGAAACACCTGCACGACGCCCTCTTCCGACATCTGCTGCAGCGCTTCTTTCAGCTTCTTGGCCTTCATCGCGTCGCCCAGCCGCACGCGGCGGACGATTTCCGGCGCGAACGACGGCACGCCGATGAAGGTGAGATCCTCGCCGTCGGTCAGCGTATCACCGATCCGCAGCGTGCCGTGATTGGGAATGCCGACGACGTCGCCGGCATAGGCTTCATCCGCCAGCGCGCGATCCTGCGCGAAGAAGAACTGCGGGCTCGTGAGCGACATGTTCTTGCCGGTGCGCACCAGCTTGGCCTTCATGCCCCGCGTCAGCTTGCCCGAGCAGAGCCGCGCAAACGCGATGCGGTCGCGGTGGTTGGGGTCCATGTTCGCCTGGATCTTGAACACGAAGGCGGACATGCGCAGTTCGTCGGCCTCGACCTTGCGCAGATTGGCCTCCTGCGCGCGCGGCGGCGGCGCGAACTGGCCGAGCCCCTGCAGGAGATCGCCGACGCCGAAATTGCGCAGCGCCGAGCCGAAATAGACCGGCGTCATGTGGCCCTCGCGGAACGCCTGCAGGTCGAACGGCTTGGAGGCTTCCTTGACCAGCGCCAGTTCCTCAAGCGTCTCGCTGACGTCGAGCGTGGGATGGCGCGCGGCGAGGTCGGCGACCTCGATCTTCTCGGCCGCTCCGGTCTTGGCGCCGCCGCCTTCGAGCAGGCGGATGCCGCCGGTGTGAATGTCGTAGGTGCCGAGGAAGTCGCGGCCGCGGCCAACCGGCCAGGTCATCGGCGTGGTGTCGAGCGCCAGCGTCTTCTCGATCTCGTCGAGGAGATCGAAGGTGTCGCGGCTCTCGCGGTCCATCTTGTTGATGAAGGTGATGATCGGAATATCGCGCAAGCGACAGACCTCGATCAGCTTCAGCGTCCGCGCCTCGATGCCCTTGGCGGCGTCGATCACCATGACCGCGGAATCGACCGCGGTCAGCGTGCGGTAGGTGTCTTCGGAGAAGTCTTCATGGCCCGGCGTATCCAGCAGGTTGAAGACGAGGTCCTGGAACTCGAACGTCATCACCGAGGTGACGACGGAGATGCCGCGGTCGCGTTCGATCTTCATCCAGTCGGAGCGCGTAGAACGGCGCTCGCCCTTGGCGCGGACCTGACCGGCCAGGTTGATGGCGCCGCCGAACAGCAACAGCTTTTCGGTCAGCGTGGTCTTGCCGGCGTCAGGATGCGAGATGATCGCAAAGGTGCGACGGCGCGCGACCTCGGCGGCAAAGGTGGACGGCGCGGGCGAGTCGATGGGAACAGCAATGTCGGACATGACGTGCCTGTGGCAGGGAAACCCGGCGCAATCAAGGGGATTTGCGCCGTAATGTCACGGTTGCGAAGCGGTTCGACCGGGCACACATATGGGAAAGGGAGGACGACCTTCCGGTTCCCATCGTTCGCAGGACGGCCTGCTTGTTTCGGAGGCCGTCATGGCGTGGTTGCTGTTGTTTCTCGCGGGTTTGCTCGAAATCGGCTGGGCCGTCGGGCTGAAATATACCGAAGGCTTCACCCGCCTCATCCCCTCGATCCTGACCCTGACCAGCATGACCGCGTCAGTCGGTATGCTGGCTCTGGCCTTGAAAACGCTGCCGATGGGCACAGCCTATGCGGTCTGGACCGGCATTGGCGCGGTCGGCACCGCGATCCTCGGCATCATCCTTTTCGGCGATCCCTCGAGCTTCGCCCGGATCGCCTGCATCGGCCTGATCGTGGCCGGCATCGCCGGGCTCAAGCTGGTAAGCTAAAAGGGAACGTGCAGCAGCTGCACGGCCCAGTAGGATGCCGCGGCGACGATAGCCGAGGCCGGGATCGTGATCACCCAGGCGTAGACGATCGAACTGGCAACGTTCCAGCGCACGGCGGAGACGCGCCGTGCGGCGCCGACGCCGACGATGGCGCCGGTAATCGTGTGTGTGGTCGAAACCGGCACGCCGAGGAACGTCGCCATGAACAGCGTGGCCGCGCCGCCGGTCTCGGCGCAGAAACCCTGCATCGGGGTCAGCTTGGTGATGCGCAGCCCCATGGTGCGGACGATGCGCCAGCCGCCCATCAGCGTGCCCAGCGCCATCGCGGCCTGACACGACAGCACTACCCAGAACGGCACCGAGAATTCGGTGCCGAGATGGCCCTGCGAATACAGCAGTACCGCGATGATCCCCATCGTCTTCTGCGCGTCATTGCCGCCGTGGCCGAGCGAATACAGCGAGGCCGAGACGAATTGCAGGATGCGAAAGGCGCGATCGACCGCGAACGGCGTCGAGCGCACCGAGGCCCACGACACGATCGCGGTCAGAACCAGCGCCAGCAAAAATCCCACCAGCGGCGACAGCACGATCGCCAGCAGGGCCATCGACAGGCCCTTCCATTCGGCGGCGGCAAAGCCGGCTTTGGCAAGGCCAGCGCCCAGCAGGCCGCCGATCAGCGCATGCGAGGAGCTCGACGGAATCCCCAGCGCCCAGGTGATCAGGTTCCAGACGATCGCCCCCATCAGCGCGCCGAAAATCACGGAAGCGTCGATCACATGGGGATCGATGATCCCGGTCCCGATGGTGTTGGCGACGTGCAGCCCGAACACCGAGAATGCCACGAAATTGAAGAACGCCGCCCACAACACCGCATATTGTGGGCGCAGCACGCGGGTCGAGACGATGGTGGCAATCGAATTGGCGGCGTCGTGCAACCCGTTGAGGAAGTCGAACAACAGCGCGATGGCAATGAGGCCGATCAGGACCGGAAGAGCGAGCGTGGCGTCCACTGTGCGGCCCCTGCCCTAGACTTGTTCGATGACGATGCTGTTGATCTCGTTCGCGACGTCGTCGAAACGGTCAGCCACCTTCTCCAGATGCTTGTAGATCTCGGCGCCGACGATGAAATCCATGGTGTTGGCTTCGCGGTGCTTGAGAAACAGCTCCTTGAGCCCGATGTCGTGCAGATCGTCGACGCGGCCTTCGAGCTTGCCGACTTCCTCGGTGATGGCGGTCAGCAAGCCGACGTTATCGCCGATGTTCTGCATCAGCGGCAGCGCCCGGCCGACCAGGTTGGCGCATTCGACCAGCAGCGTGCCGATCTCGCGCATCGGCGGCTCGAAGGTGCGCACCTCGAACAGGATCACGGCCTTGGCGGTCTGCTGCATCTGGTCGATCGCGTCATCGAGCGCGGTGATCAGGTTCTTGATGTCGACGCGGTCGAACGGGGTGATGAAGGTGCGGCGCACCGCGGTCAGCACCTCCCGGGTGATGGCGTCGGCGTCATTCTCGAACTGGTTGACGCGTTGGCAATACACCGGCGTCTCGTCGCCGCCGCGCAGCATGCCCTGCAGCGCCTCGGCGCCCAGCACGACGGTCGCGGAATGGCGGGAAAACAGGTCGAAGAAGCGTTCTTCGCGCGGCAAAAACGTCCGGAACCAGCGCAGCATTGTCTTGATCCAATTTGCTTCAAATGCAGCGCGCAATGCCGCATCGGCACCCGCTGTCACACGGTTGTCATAAAGCATTTTGGATCAAGCGGGGCAAATCGGCGGAGCCGGGGCGCGGCTTCATCCACCGCTTTGTAGGACTCCTGCCCCCGGCTCTGCGGAGCGGCACAAGATGCCGCGCCGCGTCCGGGACAAGCTTACAGCGAGCGCTTGAAGTAATGCGCGATCTCGCCGATCACGCCGCGGCGGAAGGTCAGCACGCAGACCACGAAGATTACACCCTGGATTACCGTCACCCACTGGCCGAAGCCGGCGAGATACTGCTGCATGGCAATAATGACGAAGGCGCCGATGACCGGGCCGAACAAGGTGCCGAGGCCGCCGACCAGCGTGATCAGCACGATCTCGCCGGACATCGACCAGTGCCCGTCGGTGAGCGAGGCGTTCTGCGCCACGAACACCTTCAACGAGCCGGCAAAGCCTGCCAGCGTGCCGGACAGGATGTAGGCCAGCAGCTTGTACTGGTCGGTCTTGTAGCCCAGCGAGATGGCGCGCGGCTCGTTCTCGCGGATCGCCTTCAGCACCTCGCCGAACGGCGAGTTGATGGCGCGGTAGATCAGCAGGAAGCCAAGCAGGAAGCCGACCATGATCACGTAATACAGCGTCGTCGAGTTCGCGAGGTTGAAGATGCCGAACAGCTTGCCCTGCGGGATGCCCTGGATGCCGTCTTCGCCGTGGGTGAACGGCGTCTGCAGGTAGACGAAGTACAACAGCTGCGACAGCGCCAGCGTGATCATCGCGAAATAGATGCCCTGGCGGCGAATCGCGATCAGGCCGGTGAGGACGGCGAGCGCGGCGGCGCCGACCGTTCCGACGATGATGCCGAGCTCCGGCGACAGGCCCCAGACTTTCAGCGCGTGCGCGGTGAAGTAGCCGGCGGTGCCCAGGAACATCGCGTGGCCGAACGACAGCAACCCGCCATAGCCGATCAGCAGGTTGAAGGCACAGGCCAGCAGCGCGAAGCACAGAGCCTGCATCACGAAGAACGGATAGATCCCGGTGAACGGCACGATGGCCAGCAGCACGGTCATCAGGGCGAAAGCGATCATCGCATCGTTGATGCGACGCGGCTGCGAAATGGCGTTTTCAGTAATCGTCGTCATATCAGGCCGCCCGTCCCGTCAGTCCAGAAGGTTTCACCAGCAACACCAGCACCATCAGCACGAAGACGACGGTGTTGGAGGCCTCGGGGTAGAAATACTTGGTCAGGCCTTCGACGATGCCGAGCGCAAAACCGGTGATGATCGAGCCCATGATCGAGCCCATGCCGCCGATTACGACGACGGCGAACACCACGATGATCAGGTCGGCGCCCATCAGCGGCCGCACCTGGTTGATCGGCGCCGACAATACGCCAGCGAGCGCGGCGAGGCCGACGCCGAGGCCGTAAGTGAGCGTGATCATGCGCGGCACGTTGATGCCAAAGGCGCGCACCAATGTCGGATTTTCCGTGGCGGCGCGCAAATTGGCCCCCAGCCGCGTCCGCTCGATCAGATACCAGGTGAGCAGGCACACCACGAGGGAGAAGATGACCACCCAGCCGCGATAGATCGGCAGATACATGAAGCCGAGGTTCATGCCGCCCTTGAGTTCATCCGGGATCGAATAGGGCAGACCGGAGGAGCCGAAATAATTCTGAAAGACGCC
>NZ_JAQGJT010000054.1 GCF_028290495.1 Tardiphaga sp. | reverse complement strand
GACGGCAAAATAATCCGATGGGACAGGCCGAACGACCGACATGCCCTGACTGCGGGGCTTTCTTGATCCTGGCGCTGCCTCTTGGCGGCAAGGGAAAGCGCACGCTTCAATGCCTCGACTGCGACGGCCCCGACCCCATCGAGGTCGAGCAGGCCATCGGATGGTTGAAGGGCGAACTGCGGCCACCGAAGTAAGGCTCTTCAGTTCACCTTGCAGCCCCTGATTATCCCGCAATGAACAGCGTTTCTTCGTTTTTCGAGGATTCTAACTTAATGTCAGGAACCGAACATAGTTACGTTTGTTAGCCGACATCCCCGCCCCAGTCTTGGCCACTACCGGTGATGAGAGCAACGCTCCCGCCTTTTTCTGAAAGACGGGAACAGGTGCAGCGCTTGCGACGAACTCAAAGTGAAAATCAATCGGTACCGTGAGATCAACAGACAGGCTCTCGATCCATTGACGATCGAGCGCATAGCATCTCTGGTTCAGGATCTTGAGCGACAGCTTGCCGCTAAGCATTAGCGTGGATCATTTCGGTGGCTTGTCTCCCTGGTCTATGGGGTAACTTTTCGCGAGCCGCCGCCAAAAATTTTCTCTGCCGGGCCACCCGCCCTAACCGGCGGGTTTTTCGTTGGCCTTGCGAATCGTGCCGTTGAGCAGGTCAACCAGGTCGTCAGCAGCCTCCATGCCCATCCCGGTCTGCCAGCGCGCTCCCACGGACGCCGGAGCGTTCGCATACGTGTCCCAGACCGCCCAGCCGTTTTCCAGTAGCCGCATCTCGTAGCGCATGAGAGGTCCTTCTTATTGGAGGCTCGGAACGTTCAGCGTGGGCGGATCAGAATTCCATTTTTTCGGAGGAGCCGCAGGAGTGGAAATGGCTTGCCTATCTTACGGGCCTTAACCCTGACAGCTTTGATTTTGCGGTTCAATGCTGCAGCGGCGCGCACCGGGCTGGCTCCGCCTAGGATCAAAGCCGCGAGTTTCTCGACGTGCTCGTCCGACCATGTAAGCTTCGTGGGATGCTTCGCCATGGAGGCGCCTCCTGCTCGATCAATCCTTTAGTTTCACCACCGGCTTTTCTGCTGACAAGAAGGAAAGGCCCCGCCCCTTGATCAGTCATGGCAAATGCGGGCGGGGCCAATACGCCGCGTGGAACTGGGGGAAGCACGCGGTGCCCCATGATAATTTAAAAGGGTCCCCCTGCGTTCCGTCAACCGCGCAAAATCGACGGGAGTTAGCGGCCGAGCGCTTCCCTCGCTCCCACGTAAAACCTTCTTGGGGATGCTTCTTCATGGCGCACTCCCCTGCAATCGATTCGTAGATTCACCCCGGATTTTTGGCGACAAGAAAGGCCCCGCCGTTGACCAGTTTGGGGGAGGCGCGAGCGGGCCCTCACACGCCGGACTTGGGGCTGGCGCGATGATCTAATACGGAATTTTACGTTGGGTTCTTCGGCTAGGACGATTGCCGCTCTAGCTACTCGAAAGAGGTTCAGAGCGAAAAGAGATTTTCTTTGGCCTCAATGTTTCCCGTCTAAGAATATCTGATTCTGATCCAGGCTTAGGAACGCCCCGCGCACTACCGCACGACGGGGCGACATGGCACCGCGGCAATGACCCAAAAGCGAGGAAGCACCATGGACGAAACCGAACTCGTTATGATTGACTACACCAATTTCCGCGGCGAACGCGGTGGCTGCTCCGCGCCGTCGAAACTGAGAAGGGCGCGACGCGTGATTTTTCCATGAAGGACATCCATTCGTGGCGACCAGTGCAGCTCTCATAAGCAGGAATTGAAGATGACGAAGAATGTGAAGGAAATTGGCGATCTGGAGAAACAGCTTCGGTCGGCAATAACTGCCGTTCGAGATTTGCATTTTCAATCACTCGAACTCGGGGTCCGGGACATCGAGGCCGCGGCCGGGGAGGCGTACGACCTACTGTCAGACTGCAGTGCGGCGCGGGACCAGGTACAGCGATCCTGAGCGATGACCGTGATGGTCTTGGCGGGCGTACCGCGGCGGTTGCATTGCAATGTGCTTTCTGACTGATACTCGGAACCGTGTCGCCCGATACGCGTTGGAAGCATCCTACACTAACTCGTGAGGAAAACGATGAAACGTCTTTTGGCAACGAGCATATTTTCGCTCTTGATCTCCAGCGCCGCCTTCGCCCAGGCCCCCGCTGCAAAAGATGGTCCCGGCAATAACGCCGTGAACAACGATCAAAAGAACTCGGCTTCTCCGGTAGCCGGTCGAAATTCCTTCACCGAAGGACAGGCAAAAAGTGCGATCGAAAAAGCTGGCTATTCAGCCGTTACTGACTTGAAGAAGGACGACAAGGGCGTGTGGCGTGGCAAAGCGAGCAAAGGCGGCTCAGCAACCTCGATCAGCGTGGATTTCCAAGGCAACGTCAACGCCGCTAACAGAGCAGAGGATATTGAAATGACTGTGACCATTACACGTTTGTACGCCACATTTGCCGCTGCTCAACAGGCAGTAAGGGGTCTCGAAGCTGCGGGCGTTCCGCATTCCGATATCAGCATCGTCGCGAATAATTCGGACAACTGGTATGACGCCAAAAAGGACCGCGACGGCGACGGAGTCGATGATCGCGCCGAGGCTGCTGGTACCGGCGCAGGGGTCGGCGCCGGTCTTGGCGGTGCAGCTGGCCTGCTCGCCGGATTGGGGCTTCTCGCAATTCCGGGCTTGGGTCCTGTTGTCGCTGCCGGATGGCTCGCTGCAACCGCGGTTGGTGCGGCTGCGGGCGCCATGACCGGCGGAATAGTCGGGGCGCTGACTGAGGCTGGAGTGTCAAAGGAAGATGCGCCGCTTTATGCCGAGGGGGTTCGTCGAGGTGGCACGCTTGTATCAGCCAAGGTGCCGGAAGCAGAGCGGAACCGATTAGACGCGATCCTAAACCAATCGTCGGTGAACCTGCGTGACCGTAGCGCGGCGTGGCAGGAAAGCGGCTGGACCGGCTACGATCCGGCAAGCGGGCCTTATGGCGTCGATGAGGTTCGCAAAGAGCGTGAACTGTACGGTCCACGTTGATATAGAAAGGCCCGCCGAAGCGGGCCTTTTTTTCGCGCTGAGGACGGCCCGCGCGCTCTTGGGCATGCTGTGAGGATTGACCGATGAGCGAGACCGAAAAGAAGCTACGTAAGCTGCTCTTAAAGGTATATCGCAAATATGGCCCGCGGAACGGATCGACCGGCGTGATGAATCCAATCGATTTCGCTAAGCTGAGCAAGGCTCATGTGGCGCACACATGGAATTTTCCAGATTGCAAGCTGATGCACGAGATCGCGCGGGCGGTCGTTGGCGAACCTCCGCCTTCTAAAGTAAGCGATCCTGAGTGAGGATGACCTCAGTAGGTCGGCCGCTTCAGCAGGTCCGGACGCCGGGAGATCGCTTTCGCCACTCTGCGCGCCTCCTCCCGCTTCATGTGGTTGTCGGCATACTGAAAGCTACGAGCGTGAAGATCCTCGCGATGCGAGACGGAGCAGATGACGAACCCAGTCGCATCGAACACCCGGAAGCACTGGTCGTCGCCTTCTTGGACCGACCACGGCGGGGTGAATTTGCGCAGATTGTCCAACATCGCCGTACGGTCGGCCCGTTGATGACCTTCCCCGAGGCGTAGGTCGGTCGCTTCAGCCTTTCCTCCCCGTTCAGGCGCTCGCGCTCAGCGCAAAGCCCATCCACCTTCTCCTGCATCCGGGCCAGGAGAGCGTACGCCGACGTCGCGCTGACGCCAGCCTTGGCCAGTTGCTGGATGTCCTTCCGCTGCCGGCGGATCTGTCCGCGCATGCGCTCGATTTCGACCTTGATATGGTCCAGTCCCCTAGCCATTTCCAATTCGGAGTTATGAGAACAAAACGACAACATTTTGGCAAGCCGCTAGGGGTTGTGGGGCGACTGGACCACGCCAGCTAGACGAGACAAACTGCCCGGATGTGCAACCTTTACTCAATGACGAAGAACCAGGCGGCGATCCGCAACCTGTTCAAAGTGGAACGGGACAGCGCCGGCAACTTGCCATCCATGCCGGGCAACTTTCCGGACTACGCGGCCCCGATCGTGCGCAAGACCGCGGACGGGCGAGAACTGGCACTCGCCCGATGGGGCATGCCGTCGTCGCAACTCGGGCAGGCCACCAGGAAGCGCCCTGCCAAAGCTGGAGGCGAAGGGCAAGCAAATCGACTTCGCGGACTTACTCCGGAAGGAGCCGGACATCGCTGCATCGTGCCGTTCACGTCGTTTAGCGAGTTCAATAAGGAAGCCGGCGGCGACATCTGGTTTGCCCTCGACGAAACACGTCCACTAGCATGATTCGCCGGGATCTGAGCCAACTGGACATCAGTCCGCAAGGTCCGGGAAGGTGAAACCACCAACGACCTCCACGCCTTCCTAACAACCGAGCCAAACGGTATTGTCGGACCGATCCACCCCAAGGCGATGCCGGTGATCCTGACTACTGCCGAAGAGTGTCATGTCTGGGTGCGGGCGCCGTGGGCCGAAGTTCCTGCCCTGCAACGGCCCCTGCCTGACGACGCGCTGATGTTGTCGCCAGCGGGGGATCCAAAGATGGCGAGGCTGATCCAGTCTAGTCTTATAGCAGTTATTGTCGTTGCTGTGCCCGCGTCGGCCGACGCACAGACTTACACAACAAAAAGCGTGAAAACCCAAGCTGGGAGCGCAGGACTTGTCGCCCCTGCCGATGACCGACCTCGATGATGACGGTACGGTCCTGATCGATTGGAATATGGTCGAGCAAATGGCGACTTCCACCACTGATCCCCGCCGCAGCGCGGCCGCCCGACTGATGTTGGCGATCCGCGACGGACACTGGAAGCCGATGACGCTAGCTCCAATTAAGTTGCGTCGCGCGATACTCTAACGAAAGGGATTTTCTTTGCCTGCTTCCGTTTTACCTCATCGCGACCAGCAAAGACCTTATTTAATTTGGCGCTAACACCCGCAGCTATGAGCGAACCACGTCCTCCTTAAGACCCCCTGTCCATTGTCTATTGAACCGCAGCATCTGCTACCCGCTTGGCTTTCGCACCAATGCGCTCGACAGACTCGTCTCCCAGTTTTTCGGCCGCGGCCCGCCGCTCGCATCTCTGGCGGATTTCCTCAAGCTCATCGTCTGTTAGATGCTCTATTCCAACAAATGAATTATGAGCGGTGCTTACCCGTATCAGTTCGTCAAGTTTAACCTGAATGGCGGCGCTGTCGCGGTTCTGAGAATTCTGGATCAAAAACACCATAAGGAATGTGACAATCGTCGTGCCGGTGTTGATGACCAGTTGCCATGTGTCCGAGTATTGGAACAAAGGACCCGTTACCGCCCAGACGATCACGACGCCTGTAGCGATGATAAATGTCGAAGCTCGGCCCGCCGCGTGCGAAGTTTTATTGGCTATGTCGCTGAATTTTTTCACAAATCCGCCCAAATTCTTCGACTCGTTTTGTTTTGGCATTTGCACCCCACCTCGTCGCGACATTAACGCAATAATCGATGTGGAACCGTTCGGTTCCGGCGCAAGATGCATTCTCATTGAGCGAAGCAATTATGGGGGGGGGCTCGACACAATCCCGCGCCGTCACTCCACCCCCGCCCTCTTTCGTTGGCGGCGGCGGCGATGCGCACCCGCCGTCACGATAGATCCTCGACCATGAGCATCGGCGCGACCATTGCTATTCGACGCCCGCGATGGTGTAGAATACCAACGATCTCATGAACCGGATTTCGGCGGTGAAGCTTAAAGTCCTAGTCGCGCTGGTTTTACTGCTCTCGCCGTCCGTCGCTGTGTCGGCACAGGAGGACAAGAAGATCGACGATGACAAGCCGGCTGATCCTGACACCGGCGAGAGTACGGTCGAGGAAACCACGCTCGAACTGTTGCCGAACCCGTTCGAGAAGGCCGGCGTCAAGTTTGCCGCCACTTATATCGGCGAAACACTCGGAAATGTGTCGGGCGGATTGCAGCAGAGCGCGATCTACGAGGGAAGACTTAATCTCGCCGTCGATGCCGACCTGCAAAAACTGTTCGGGCTGCAGCAACTCACCTTCCACGGCAACATGTTCCAAATCCATGGCGGCGGGCTGTCGCGCGAGAATTTGCAGAACTTCATGGTGGTCAGCGGAATCGAGGCGCTGCCTTCCACGCGGCTCTACGAACTGTGGTTCGAGCAGAAGTGGGGTAAGGACCAGGTCTCGTTGAAAGCCGGACAGCTCGCCGCCGACAGCGAATTCTTTAACACCCAATATACCAATGTCTTCACCAACGCCTCGCTGGGCTGGCCTGCTATCACCTCGGTCAACCTGCCCAGCGGCGGTCCCTCGCCACCGCTCGCCGCGCTCGGTGCGCGCCTGCGCGTCAACGTGACCGAGAACATCACACTGCTCGGCGCGGTGTTCGATGGCGACGCCGCTGGACCCGGGTTCGACGATCCACAGCAGCGCAACCCCAATGGCACGAACTTTCGCATCAACGATCCGGCGCTGGTATTTGGCGAGGTGCAATATGCCTGGAACAATAAGAAGGGCGATCCTCGGTTGTCCGGGACGTTGAAGCTCGGCGGCTTCAGGCATTTCGGCGACTTCCCGGATGATCGTTTCGCGGTCAATGGCGGTACACTGGCCAATACCTCTAACGGCGTGCCTGCAGATATTGCGGGTAATTACGGGTTGTACGGCGTGCTCGAACAGGAGCTGTATCACCCGCCCGATAGCGACGACCGCGGCGTCGGCGTCTTTGTCCGGGCATCAACGAGTCCGTCGGACCGCAACCTGATTGATCTCTACGTCGATGCGGGTATGCAGATCACCGGTCTGAACGATCAACGGCAGCACGACAAGTTCGGTATCGCAATCGGCTACGCGCGCGTCTCGTCACGCGCGCGCGAGTTGGACGCCGACGTCCGGCAGATTAACGGAGCGGACTGGCCGATCCGAAGCTCCGAAAAGTTGCTTACGGCGGTCTACCAGTTCGAGATTCGCAGTGGCTGGACGCTACAGCCGAATTTTCAGTACATCGTACATCCCGGCGGCGGCGCGTCGAATCCGCTCGGTGCTACGCCCGGCCGACTCTTAAAGGACGCTGCCGTCTTCGGGCTTCGGACCACCGTAAAATTCTAGGGGCTAGAATATCCCGTTTTCAAAAAATGACCTCATAAACTCGCAGTTGCCAAGGGCTATCTCGCGACAACACGTCTCACTGCTCGGTCAGCCGCTGTAAAATCTCTCCGCCGTTGACATGTAGGGAAAGGTTTCGGCATAGAAGCGAGCCGCGGCCTCTGCGTCCTTGTCGTACCAAAGGCAAATCGTGTTCTTCGGCATTGCGTGTTCCGTTCTACCTGAAGCCAGATTTCCGTCGTTAAATCCCAACCGCGCTTTTTTGACATAGGTCGCCACCTGCATTTCTCCACCCCGGATGCGCGGCGCGACGTTTCGCAGACGAACTCGGGGCTATCCAGCCCAGTTGTAGCTCGCCGGGAACCGGAACGGCCCCAGAAGGATTATTAGCGGCATAGGAGGTTCCCATGATCCGCCAGCTCACATCCGGCGAGTACCGCCTCTATTCCCGGAAGGTCGACCCAAAGACCCACAAACGCAGAAATCTCGGTACGTTCAAATCGAGGGAGGACGCCGAAAAGCACGAGCGGGAGGTTCAGTACTTCAAGCGTCACTAGCCGCGGCGTGCTTTCCCCGGTTTGACCACGAGGACCAGTTTCGACCGATAAGCGCCCTCGCCCTTCCGGTCAAAAGTTGCCCTTCGCCAATGACCGCTTCGCGAGGTGGTGCTGCTCCCGCCGGGCAGATCGCCGTAGCGCTTCGCGAGAGTCCGCGGATCCGAACAGTCATTCAAATGAACGTTGGTGTGGTTTGTAATCCGGCTAAGCTCTGACCTGCAGGTAAATGACAGCTTGTTCGGAGGCGCTGGGCATTCCACCATGATCATCGAGTTATTTGGGCCGCCTGGTGCAGGCAAGACCACACTTCTTCGCGGCCTCTGCCGGGGGCTGGCGCAAGAAGGCATCAACCTGAAGACAGTGAACGGTTATCGCCTGATTGAATATGCGTCGGCCCAGGATGACGGCCCGGAGACGCGCCATGGTATTGGGCGTATTGGCAGAAAGATTGCCACCTCCGGTCCTGTCTTGCTATCGACCCTGCCGAAGGACGGTGTCGCGGCGCGGCTTCTAGCATCAATCCCGCTACGAAGCCGCACATGGTCATGGCGCATGAAGGTCGACATCGCTCTACTGTGCGAATCTTGGCGTAAAGCGCAGGAATCGGAAGGTTACTTCATTTTTGAAGAAGGCCTGATCCAGGCATTGTGTGCGCTGGTTTTGCTGGCGCGAACTCCAAGCATTGACGTGGTTCGTGACTGCCTAGCGTTCCTGCCGCGACCGGACCTGCTTGTCCAGGTCGATGCGCCGCAGGAAACGTTGCGCCGCCGTCTTACGGATCGGCATGCGCACCAGCCGCTCATCGAAGTCCTCCTGTTCGAACTCGGCGTGGACAGGGGCTTGAAGCAGGCCAATATCTCAAGGGAGATCGGCGAGTGCTTGCGCCGGGACGGATGGTCCTTGATACAAGTCAACGGTGCCGACCCCCTCAATTTCGATAAGGTCATCACGCGAGTCCTGGGAGAGCATATCAATGAGACCGCCCTGGGTGACCAAGGCGATAAAAGCCAAACCACTGGATTAGCTGGCAACTATGAACTTGATGGATCTCAACATTTCGCACGGGGGCCTGGTGGCAGCATCTGACGCTCGCTCACGATTTGAATCATTGCGTGGTCGAGCCCCGGTCCGCCCGGAGCGAGGCATGGATACTTTGGGTCGCCTCGACTAGCGCGGTCCCCTGTCTTGGAGAGCCTTGCGTCCGAAACCAACCATTCAGCCACGATCAGCCCGTGAGGCGCGCACGAAACAAGGTGCAGCCGTCCGCCAGGCGCGACCTGGAGATATCCCGGAATCCATAGTTCGGACGTTCGTCTGCTTCGGGTCAATCGCGTCGTTCTGGCCGTGCGCCGATTGCTTCCGGTCCTGCCCAATAAGCGGACCTTTCTGGAGGCGGCCGGCATGTCTTGAAAGTGCCATTGACGGAAGTGGCCCATTAAAGCAGACCCGCAGCGGCCGCATCAACTAAGGGGTCTGATTGATTTCGGCCTGATACCTGCCCGCGCGCTGGGGCAGCAAAAGCAAACATACAACAATGAAAATTGCCAAGGCGGCTGATGCAAGGGGACGGCTCAAATTGAGACCGCCGTGGCTCACCGGCTTGTCGAGGAGGTCGCCCACGGTGGCTCCGAGCGGTCGGGTGAGGATGAACGCTGCCCAAAACAGGGTGACCCGCGAGATATTTGTCCAATAATACGCGGCGGCAAGGATCGCCAATCCGACGCCAAACACGAGTGCGCCGCCCTCGTATCCAAGACCACCAGTGTCGGCCAACCAGTCACCCAACGCGGTGCCAAGCGTTTGTGAGAGGGTAATCGTGACCCAGTAGAAAGCCTCGACCTTCGGAGTACTTACCGAGTTCACCGAGATGGTTCCTTGGGACCAGTACCAAAAACCAAGTACGCTCATCAAGGATAGGAACAGAAGCGTTGAACCGCCCGTGTATCCTATGCCCAAGGAACGGTCGGCAAAATCGGCCATCGTCGTGCCGAACGTTGTCGAGGAAATTATTGTAGCCCAGTACAAAAAGGGGTGAAATTTCTTCGTAGCTATCTGCCACGCGACTAATGCTATTAGCGCCGCAAGGAAGACTGCTGTCCCCGCAAGGTACCCCCAATTGAGCGTCATGGTGACGGAGTCGCCCCCAGTTTCACCTAGCGTCGTTGCAGCAATCTTGATGATCCAGAAGCTTAATGTGACTTCGGGCACCTTGCTTAGCGTTGCTTTGGTGGCTTCATCCATCTCTTCGATCCTTGATTTCTTGTTGTATAAACTTGGGACCTAGCCGACCAAGCCACCAACACGGCTCGTAGTTGAATAAACTCCGTGCGGGTTGCGCCACCCGACGTCCCCTTTGCGCAACCATCCGTGCCTCGAAATGGTCCTACACAATTGCGCCGCCAGCGAGATGCAAAGATGAATTGCTGGTAATCTCGCTTGTAAAGGTCCGTTATAGGTCAAAAGCGGAACCGGGTGCCGCATATCGACAGGTCTGTTTTTATCCCAACTGCGGACATCCCCGACGAACACGGTTTCAGCCGTATGAATGCGAGTGACGCTCCTGCATTCCATATCGCCCATTATGCGAAGATCTGTGACGCCTTATTGAGGTCACAATGGAACGTTTGGCGGTCTATTCAAAAGGGCCGAGAACCCAGTAGAATGCCTTAGTGAATTGATACCTCGCCGGGCTTTGAGTGGTCGCCTTATCGCTCACGCACGGCCCGCTTCTTTGGGCAAGATCCCACACGGATCGTCAATAAACCTCAAAGACTACCTTCTGAGGAGCAATCACAGCGCTTGGCGGTCGGCGATAGCGGTTCTCGCTCCGCACAACGCACCACATTTCATCCGAATGGGGGGATTTAGTGTGCGCAGCACTTGTCCCGCTCCGATTCAGCGAGGACTACAATGTCGACCTCTTCAACTCAAATCATTGAACCAGAGCCGATACAGGCAATGTTGCGTCTGAAACAGCTTGGTGTAACCGACGAACAGATCGCGAGTTCGCACTTCCTCCCGAAATACAGCACGTGCCCGCTTGAAGACCAACCGTTCACGTGGGACCCGAGCATTCCGGATCGAGAATTGCTCCGTATACTCCCCCTACTTCGGCGAGCTCTCATTTACCGTATAATAATATCCGGAGATCCTCTGGACGCACCTTTTTACCAAGAAGCTGTCAGGGAGCTAGCGATGATGCCGTGGCACTCTTTCTAATCATTTTTTTCTAGCACCCAGTCTAGCAAACCAACCCTAAGGACTGTCTCCGCAAGTTTCCTACCCGTCCAAACATGGACATCCGGTCTATCTTCCGGCGGAACAAGCTCTCCTTTAGGGGAATGGCACACAAAAAAGAAACGGTCGAAGCGCTCAGCTTGGTCGACACGCTCAATGTATTCGTTGAGCATTCTCTGCGATGCAGCCGACTTAACCTGTACGGCAGCTTGTTCACCAGTCGTTGCCTGCTCGATCTCAAGGTCGACCGTCCTTTGGCTTCCGCCGAGCGCCGAAACGCGATGCCAACCACTTCGCGAGAAAATGATGTCGATCAGCGTCTCGAAATCTTTCCAGTGCAGGTTGCCGAGGGATTCGGTCAGAGCATCAATCATCGCAGATCTTGCAGCCGCACTTTTTTCGCCCACCGGCTCTTCCACGCCGTTGATGCGCCGGAGAAGGTATTCCTCGGCAGCCACTGCGCAGATCGTTCGTCGATAAGCTGCGACTTTCGTAAACCGCCATCGCTCAAGAAACGGATACGCTGCGCGCATCTCTTGAATAGAAGCCACCAAGCTTGCCCGATCGCTAAACAGAACGGGGTCATCGATGCGCAAGGTGCAGGAGCCTGTGTACGGCGTCCCGAAATGAAGCATGATCGGAATTGTCTTGGCCGCGGAGCCGAAGGTTTGTGCAAACTTGTCTGCTACTCCAGGCGTGCGCGCCAATATATCCGTGATCGCGATCCGCTGATTTCTTAATCCCGCCGCCTCGTCGAATGGCTTCTCGTGCCATTTCGGCATTGAGTTATCGAAGTACAATATGCGCCCCAAAGGCGCAATTGCGTCGTTGAACTCCTGAAACGTTCCACTTTTTTCGACGCGTAGCGCCAATTCTTCCACGCCCGTATCAAGCGGTGTGACATCTTTCAGCCCGTGCGCGCGGGCGATCGTTGAAAGCGAACGGCCGCTGCGAGCCACAATAACGGCCTGCGCAAAGGCAACCACGCCGTAGTAAATCTGTAGCGGCTTAATCTGGATTGGCGCCAACGCCGCTGCCTCAAAGAACAACCTGCCTTGCTGGATACAAACGGCGATCTCCCGCGCGATGCTGGCGCTAGGAGTACGCCCAGTAGAATTACTGAGCAACTGGCGTACATTGGTCGCGCTCTCCAAAAACTTGATGTCGTACCAGTCATCCGCCATACAGCCTCTCCATTTCTTCAATACGTCAATCAACCCTATCTTTGCGCGATTGTCTCCGGTGCTAGCGACGGTCGCCAGTAATGACGCGGCTCAATGTTCAGCTTCACGTCAAACACATTGCCGTGTCCATCCACGAGTGCGGTTTCGATCCCTACGGCGAGCACGCGCGCTGCCATGCGCCGCGCAAGAGTTTACGTTACTTTCGTCTTCGGAACGACGGCGAACTGGCGGAGGCCTGGAATGACAGGCGATGCGAGGGATAGGCCGACGGTCTCACAACCCCCCTTGCGCAGCCGCGACAGTTGCCCCGGATGCCTGGTATTGATGATCCCGCCTTTGCATTCCGCCACAATACTGATCCCTCGGCTAGCCACGACAACGTCGCCTCGCCCAGAATTGGGATTGACGACAATACTCTGGCCGTCAGCAGTTGCGTAGATGCCGCCATACTGCGTCGTGCCCATGGAAGACCTCCGGATAAAGCCCTGCCGGCCGAGCCAACCCTGGAAATCAAATCGCTTTCCGTGTTCACCGTCCGGATGGATAGCGACCTCACTTACGCCCGGCGCGGTCTTTAAAAGGTGCATGGCAAACGCGACCATCGCCGCGCCTTCGGGCAAATGATGCCCTCGGTCGCCGTCGCACTTACCGACCCGGTTGGGCAGCGGCGCGCTATAGGGATGAGGTAATCGAACATAGCGCACATCAATCCAGGACGATTTACTCGTAGGCGAACGGCAGACGAAAACGTTCATTCAGATGCCGAAGATAGGCGGCGCCCTCATCGTCGAGCGCGGCCTCGCCGCAAATGATCAGACGCGATGCCTCCTGTGCGCCCGGCCAGTAGGCGTATTCCATGATCTCGCCGATAGCTTCACGTAGGCACGCCCGCGGCGAATAAGCGGTTATGATTTCGTAGTACCAGAATTCGTTGGCAGCGCGCCGCAAGACAACATCGGGTCTTTGCCGAGTTTGAGCGAGCCATTATCAGAGAGCGCGTTTTGGTGGGGTTGGCACGAGCGAAGGCTGAGGGAAAGGTGCTTGGTCGACCAACGGTTGGAGCTGCCGTCGAGCTAAAAGTTCGGAACCTTTCCTGCCTGGAGACTGTCAAGAGCGCACTCTTGCCACGTCTGGTAGTGCCCATCGAACCTAGTCTCTGCCTATCGGCTCCCGAAAACGGGAATTTCCCGGGTATCAGCCAGAGACTTTCCTCATTTAGGCGGCTCTCGGAGCCCATTGCGCCACTCGGAGACTTTCCCGAATGTACGAAAGCCCGCCAAATGCGGGCCTTTCTCGGCTAATGGGGCGGTCTGGCCGAATGCCCGGAATGCCTGGCTGGGGCGGGAGGGTTCGAACCTCCGCATGGGGGAATCAAAATCCGCCCGGACCTCAAGCAAAATCAACGCACATTCTGAATCAGAAGGGAAATCCACCCCCAGTAGGATCAATAGGTTAGCGGCCCATTCAGAATACGGAATAGGGATGGCGTCACCTTCCGGGATTGTCGGCGCCTCGTCAGACGGCGCGAGATCACGCCTTGAGCAAAGGATGGCGCCGATCTCTTTCATCGGCAATGCCCGGCCGTTCGAGAGCAGGAACTGCTCACCCGCAGCCGCTGGATGGGTCATCATCAGGATGTGCGCGCTGGCCACGTCGACGACGTCGATGATCGGGATGAACAGGTTGGAGAAGCCCGGCATGGCCCCTTCAGCATCCGCTGAATCGGTTGGTTGAAGCCGGAGATGTCGTGGCCCATCACTGCTAGCCCTTTGTGACCATGCTCTTCGCCGCCGCGACGATGGCCTCGCCGGGGGGGGGGGCGCCGTGCTTTCGCATTGGAGGTCTTCTCGGGGTAGCCGAGGTCAGGCACTAACGGACGGATCTCGGGATTGAACAGCGCGACGATGCGCAGCACGAAGTTGGGGATCGAGCGGGTTGGGACGTATTCGGCCGAGTCGCCGAGCTCTGCTTTGATCCCCAGCTGGCGGCGCGGAACGCCGAGGCAAGAACGACGCGCTTCACGCCTGCGTCACGCGCCGCACACGCAGGGCGCCTTCGCGCGCAGGGACTATCAAATAGTCTTCGATCGCGACATGCCCGGGTTGCACCGGGGACGCAACATGCAGAACGACGACAGCTTCCGCCCAGCCGTCGTCGTTCATGAGATCTGCGGCGACGAAGCTCAGCCTGTCGCCAGGGACCATACCCGCATCGTCGAACACGCCCCGCACGGTGGCTTCCTTGGCGCCTGATCGGATGGTGGTACGGAAGAGATAATCCTGCTTGAGGAGCTGGAGGATGCAATGTCCGGCAATGAAGCCCGAGCCATCGGTGACGAGAACGCGCTGCTGACTCATAATGTCATTCCTTCGTTGCCTGGAGCCAGCGATAGCGGACGGTCGCCTTGTCACACGCGACCTCCACCTCGACGAGCTCGGGGCAGGTCAGACGCTTGTATCGGGAGAGCGCCGCAAGCTCGTGGCGAAAGTCGGGCGCGTGCAGGGCAACGATCAAAGGGACGCCGTAGCCCCGACCGATCCCTTCGGCACCGAAGCGAAGTCCCGCGGATGGGTCGCCGAGTTCCTCGTCGGTCGCCGCCAAGATCCGGAAGAAGTCGCTCGTGACTCACGCGTTCGACGGCGCCACACCCGCGCGCTCGCACAGCCGCTCGACCGGCGGACCAAGCGTCGTGAGGGCGCGCGGCGGCAATAAAATATGTCGGGTGAACCATGACCAGACCATAGGCAGGCTGACCGGTTCCCACAAATCCGATGGCGCCAAAATGGCGACGGACCGCTACGCCGAGCAGCGCAAACACTCTCTAGATGGTTCGCATACGTTACGGGCGGCCGCTTAGCGCCATTTCCGGTCATTGATCTAGTAGTAGGCTGATAGCTTTTCCAATTCCGAGAGGGACCCCGCTTTCAATCGCTTAGCCGCTCGATGACCAGGTCCAGGAGACTTCGCAGCCTGGCAAGACGCTTCATGTCGCGGTGATAGCCGACAAATGTATCGCGACCGGGTGGATGTTCTCCCAGTTCAACCCGCATCAAGCTCGGCAGCGCGTCACCGAGCGGGCGTGGCAAGACGGCGAGCCCGGCGCCGCTCGCGCACATGCGGGCCTGTACGTCGCGATTGTTGCTCCTCAACGCGATGTGCGCCTTTGGCAGAATGGCCTTCAGCCAAACTGCATCCGGCATGCCTGAGAAATTGGCGTCCATCGTAATGAGAGGCGTCCCGGCTCCATCACCGGCAATTGGCAGATCCAGGTCGGCCCGGAGGTAGACGCCGTATGGAATATGCATCAGCCGCCGTGAGATGACTTCGGCTTCAACGAATGGCTGGATGCGAAAGGCCATGTCCGCTTCGCGTCGTGGCAGGCTGAAGTGAACCTGGCTCGTCAGAAGCTCGATGACGACATTCGGGTGTTGTTTGACGAAGTCTGCAAACACCGGAGCCAGAAGATGCGCGCCGAACCAGTCGGATGACGAAATTCGCAAGGGGCCGTCAAGTTCGCGGTGCTGGCCGTCGAGTTGGCGCTGAACAGCCATCGCCTCATCCTCGATGTGCTCCACATGCGCCAGTACGGCGCGGCCTTCGTCAGTGAGCACGAAACCGTCGCCGGTACGCTGAAATAACGTCTGGCCAACGGCGTGCTCAAGCGCCCGAAGTCGGCGGCCCATGGTCGGCTGGCTTTTGCCAAGCTTCTGAGCGGCTCCGCCCAGCGTCCCTTCCCGGGCAATGGCGAGAAAAACGCGGAGGTCACTCCATTCCATGGCGCGGTCCATTCAATATCGTTTGCGAAGCGTGCAGCATTGTCGGTTTCAAAACAGGATCAACGCGATCATCTGTGGGGCTACCGCAGAGGAACAACCCATGTCGCTCCCCCCTTTCATGACCGCCGCTGTTCTCACAGCCCCGAATGCGCCGTTCCGGATCGAGCAGGTCGCGCTACCCGTCGCCGCAGCAAATCAGGTCCTGGTCCGCGTCAAGGCCAGCGGCGTCAACCCACTCGATCTCAAGATATACAGCGGCGAGGCGGCCCACGCCCGCCATCCCTTGCCCGGGACCCTGGGAATGGACCTCGCTGGCGTCATCGAGGGCGTGGGCGCGAGCGTTACACAGTTCAGGCCCGGTGACGAGGTCTTTGGCTTCACCGGCGGTGTCGGCGGCGTGCAGGGCTCGCTGGCGCAGTTTGCGGCAGTCGATGCCGACCTGTTGGCTCTGAAGCCCGTGAACCTCGGCATGCGGGAGGCCGCCGCCCTGCCGCTGGTGGTCATCACGGCCTGGGAGGGACTGGTCGATCGCGCCGGCATCAGCGCGGGACAGACTGTGCTGATTCATGGCGGCGCAGGTGGCGTCGGCCATGTGGCCATCCAGATCGCGCGGGCTTTCGGTGGCACCGTTTCCGCCACGGGCGCCGCGAAAGACAAGGACATCATCGAACACGCGGGCGCCACGTTCATCGACTACGCTGAAACAACTGTTTCCGATTATGTCGCAAGACACACCGCAGGCCGTGGCTTCGACGTCGTCTATGACACCGTCGGCGGTGCTACTCTCGACGCGTCATTTAGTGCGGTGGCAAGGTTCGGGCATGTGGTCAGCGCACTTGGCTGGGGGACGCATGCTCTTGCGCCGTTGTCGTTCCGAGCGGCGAGTTATTCTGGCGTCTTCACGCTTCTGCCGCTGCTGACCGGCGAAGGCCGCGCCCGGCACGGCGAAATTCTGCGCGAGGCGGCAAAGCTTTATCACGCTGGCAAGTTGGCGCCCCGGTTGGATGTTCATCGCTATGCACTGCACACGATTACCGACGCCTATGACGCAATCCGTTCAAAGACTGCGTCCGGCAAGATCGTGATCGACGTGACAGACGACCTTGAAGGGCATGCGTCATGAGCATCACCTATCAATCGACGACCGTCGGCGACGTCGACGTCTTCTATCGGGAAGCTGGGCCCGCCAACGCACCGGTGATCGTCCTGCTGCATGGCTTCCCCACTTCGAGCCATATGTTCCGCGAGTTGATCCCGCTCCTTGCCGCGACGCACCGGGTTATCGCGCCGGACCTGCCGGGATTTGGACAGACCAAAGCGCCGCCGCGCGGTAAATTCGACTACAACTTCGATAATCTGGCACGCGTAATCGACGACTTCCTCCTTTCGTTGAATCTCGATCGCTACGCGCTTTATGTATTTGATTACGGCGCACCGGTCGGACTTCGGGTTGCGATGGCGCATCCGGAAAAGGTCACGGCGATCATCAGCCAAAACGGCAACGCCTATCTGGAGGGGCTCAGCGATGCCTGGGGGCCGTGGCAGACCTATTGGCGCGAGCCGACGGAAGCCAACCGCGAGGCCTGCCGCGATTCCCTGTCGCCCGCCGTCATTCGCGACTGGCAATATCTGGAGGGAGCGGACCCCTTGCGGGTTTCGCCTGACGGCTACAGCCTGGACATCGCGTACATGGCGCGCCCCGGAGCGGACGACATCCAGCTCGACCTCGTGCTGGATTATCGCAGCAACGTGGCGCTCTACCCCGCGTTCCAGAAATACTTTCGTGATCACCAGCCGCCGCTCCTTGCCGCGTGGGGCAAGAACGATCCCGCCTTCGTTCCGGCGGGCGCCCACGCCTACCTGCGCGATCTGCCAAATGCCGAGGTGCACCTGCTGGACACCGGCCACTTTGCGCTGGAGACCCATGCGGCCGAGATCGGCTGGCTCATACTCGATTTCCTGACACGGAGCGCGCTGGTACCAATTCCTGCATCGGAGTTATGAACATGGGGCAGTTTCTGCGGGTTCCCGCGAGCTTCTTCGGGATGGTACTCGGCCTCGTCGGTCTGGGTGCAAGCTGGCGGGCGGCCGCGCGGGTATGGAATCTGCCGCCTGCGATCGGGGAAACGATCATGTTCGTGGCAATAGCGATCTGGGCGGCGTTGCTGGTGCTGTTCGTCGCAAAATGGGTATTACGACGCGCCGAAGCGCTGGCTGAATTCGAGCATCCGGTCCAGTGCTGCTTTATCGGCCTGGTCCCTGTCTCGACGATGCTGATCGCCCTTGCCGTCCTGCCCTATTCGCGTCCCCTCGCCGTCATCATCGGCAGCATCGGCGCCGCAGGCCAATTGATCTTCGCGGTCTATCGCACCGGGGCTCTGTGGACCGGCGGTCGCGATCCAGCCACGACGACGCCGATCCTGTATCTTCCGACCGTGGCAGGCAATTTTGTCACGGCAAATCTGGCTGCCGCACTTGGTTACGGGGACATCGCCGCGATGTTCTTCGGCGCGGCCATCTTCGCGTGGCTGGCGCTCGAATCCGTGTTGATGCACCGGCTCTACACGCTGCCGTCATTGCCGCTGCCGCTGCGACCGACGCTAGGCATCCAGCTTGCGCCCGCAGTCGTGGCCTGCTCCGCCTATCTGTCGATGACGACAGGCCAGCCGGATCTCTTCGCCAAGGGTCTGCTCGGATATGGCCTGATCCAGGCGTTGATTCTCGCCCGACTGTTACCATGGATCATGCAGCAACCGTTCGGCGCATCCTACTGGGCTTTCACATTCGGCCTGACGGCCCTTTCCTTCGACGCAATCAGGCTGATTGAACGCGGGTCCGACGGGGTGATGCCCGATCTTGCGGTCGGTCTGTTCGTCTTCGTCAATGCAGCGGTGGGCCTGATCGCCGCCGGGACGGCGTGGTTGCTCGTCACAGGGCGGCTCATTCCTCAACCGCAGTCGGCGGCTACGTCACGCCCCTGACCCTTCTCGTCACCAGCTACCGCGTACACCGCCAAAGATCGGACTTGCGTTAGCCAAACCAATGTAGCGGCCCATCTCGACCGCCATCAGCAGGAGCGCGCCATGCCTCTCGTTCGCATCAATCTCAGCAACAGCTACAGCGCCGAAGAACGCCAAATAATCGGCGACACCGTCTACTCGGCGATGGTCGACATCGCAAAAGCACCGGCCGGAGACAAGTTTCTGATTTTCACGCGCCACGCTGACGGTGAATTGATACATCCCGCCGCCGCTTTCATGGGGATGGAATACACCTCAAAAATTGTCTTCGTGCAGGTGTTTTGGGTCGCGGGTCGATCGACCGACGTCAAGAAAGCTTTCTATCGCAACGTTGCCGACACCTTGAACGAGAAGATAGGCATTCGGAAGGAGGATGTCTGGATCAACCTGGTGGACTGTGCGCGCGAAGACTGGTCGTTCGGCAATGGTGACATGCAGTACGCACCGAAATGAGGTGGCATCTCCATCTCTTCGCAAGATCCGGACCGAGCGGCGCACGGCGTCGCTCGTCTCCCGCATTCCGGGAACCTTTGGTTCGCCGGCTCTCAACTCCACATCTCCCGTTAAGGGGACCGTTAGTCCACATTACCCCTCCTCCACATCCGATGACACCGGCCGCTTTGCGCCATGGGCGGCCAGTCAAAATCTATTCGATCGCACAACACTAGAATCAGAATAGGTTGACTTGCTCGCGTTGAGCGATGCGGAGGGCGGGACGGCGGAGGACTCCTCATGTCTGCACGTCTTATCGCTAAGACTCAGCAACCTTAGAACAAGGGATTGCTTGTCGGTCAAAAGAAGCCGCTCGAGCCAAAGCACGTCTGGTCCATCCGCGTTCGCCTAGAACTCGCAGGATCGAAGCGCGATCTTGCAATTTTTAACATCGCGATCGACAGCAAACTTCGCGCTTGCGACCTCGTAAAACTGCGCTTTGACGACGTTTACTCAGGGACAAAAGTGCGAAATCGCGCAACAATCGTCCAAAAGAAGACGGGGCGACCAGTGCAATTTGAAATCACGGAGCAATCACGGAATTCCCTTGAAGCCTGTTTACCAATGCTACGGGTTACAGGCTCCCGATTTCTATTTCCGAGTCGCCTTCACGCAAGTCTTCACATATCAACCCGCCAATATGCCAGACTGGTGCATCGCTGGGTCGAAAGCATAGGCTTAGATACGAGATTGTATGGCACGCACACGATGCGTCGGACTAAGGCGGCTCTAATATACCGAAAGACCGGCAACCTACGCGCCGTTCAACTTCTTCTCGGCCATACGAAACTGGAGAGTACCGTTCGATATTTGGGAATCGAGGTAGATGACGCTCTCAATATGGCCGAACAGATCGAGCTCTAGACCATTGGCCGCCGGTCCACGCCGGTGGCCGATCCGCGCCATGAGCGGCCATCCAGGACATGGCTGCCGCCTCCATCAATTCCGATATGACGGATCAACCCGGTCGAGCTTGCGGAGAAGCGCGGGCCAGGCCAGTTCACCACTGAGGCCCGGCACGTTGTCGCGCGGCTTCATACGATCGTAAGTCTGCTGCAGGACCTCTAGCGGAGGCATGATCAACTTGGTGTTGCAGGACAGGGCTGCGACCTGCACCTCGCAAGCGCGCTCCATCCGAAACAGCACATTGAATGCCGCGGCAATCGTCTTGCCGACCACGAGCAGTCCGTGATTGCGCAGCACCATGGCTTCATGGTTGCCGAGATGAGCAACCAGTCGCTCCCGCTCTTCAGGATTGTCCGCGATGCCCTCGAAGTCATGATAGGCGACGTGAAGGAACCGCATGCAGGTCTGCGCCACCGGCAGTAACCCGCACTCCATTGCAGAGACCGCCATGCCGGCAACCGTATGCGTGTGCGCAACGCAATCGACATCATGGCGCGCCATATGGATCGCGCTATGGATTACGAAGCCGGCCGCGTTCACAGCGTAATCGGACGCGTTGAACAGGACGTTGCCGTCGACATCGATTTTGACGAGGCTTGACGCGTCGATCTCCTCATAGAGCATGCCATAGGGATTAATAAGAAACTCGTTCTCCGTGCCCGGAACACGGCAAGAGATGTGATTGGCGATCATTTCAGTCATGCCGTACGTGGCGGTCAGGCGATAACAAGCCGCAAGGTTGACGCGCGACTGCCACTCTTCCGGGCTGACCTGATCCTGGACCGATCGAACGACCTTAACGGCCGGTGCACTGATGGCGGCATTCATAGGTTTTTCCCTTGATTGTTTTGCTGCAGGTTAGTGACCGCTCACCCCGCAGGCAAGCAGTCGGCGATCCTCCTCAGCCCTTTATTCCACAATGATGTTAGCGTCGCGAATGAGCTTGCCCAGACGTTCCCGTTCACTCACCACATGGGCACCAAGTTCGGCCGGCGTCATCGCCCATGGCACGTTGCCGATCGCTTCCATGCGCTTCGCGAAATCGGGCGTGTTCACGACGCGTGTGATTGAACTGCTGAGCTTGTCCAGCACGGGCTGAGGCGTGCCGGCCGGCGCGAATACCGCGAACCACGTTTCACCGACAATGCTGGGGTAGCCCAGTTCCTTGAATGTCGGCACGTCCGGCATCTGCGGCAGACGCTGCTCCGACAACACGGCCAACGCGCGATACATGCCTGCCTTGTGGTTTGGCGCTGAATTCGTCAGCGCCTCCACGTTGCTGTCGACGATGCCTCCGAGCATATCGTTCATCGCAGGCGCGGCGCCGCGATAATGCACATGCTGGAATTTGACCCCGAGCCCGCGCGCCACGATCTCGCCCATCAGATGTACCGTGCTGCCCGGTCCGTTCGTGGCGTTATTGACCTTGCCCGGATTGGCCAGCGCATAGGCGCGAAATGCCGTGATGTCGGCCGCGGGAAAGTCCTTTCTGACGACGAAGGCGAACGGCACCTTCACTACCATCGCGACCGGCGCGAAATCCTCCAGCTTGTACTTGATGGAGGGAAGCAGATGTGGGTTCGTCGTGAAGGTCGTCGCGCTGGCGAACAGCAACGTATAGCCGTCCTTGTCTGCGCCGGCGACCATCTGCGCGCCGAGCGACGTACTGGCGCCGCCGCGATTTTCGATAAGGACCTGTTTTCCGAAGTCCGCGCTGAGTTGCTCGACCAGAATGCGACCCACGATGTCGGTTGTTCCGCCCGGCGGAAATGGAACGACGAGGGTGATATTATGATCGGGATAGGCTTGCGCGTGCGCTTGAGTGTCGGCGAAGGCCAGCAGCGCCACCGCCATGCCTCCGAGCACCCGAGAAAAACTGAGCGTGGGCATATTAGCTTCCTTCCCTGATATCTCGCGCCATTCGGCATCGACTTTTTGCAATCCAAGGACTGTGGCACACAACATGGCCTCCGCAAAGATTCAGCCACTCTGCAGTGCTGCATGCAGGCTCGCTCAAATCGACATTACTGCGATGGGTTGACGCGGCGTGCTGCTATGGGATGGTGACGCGAAGGCTCGCCTTATTTCAATGACGAGCCGCACTGGCGAGAGAACGATTCCCATGACCATAGCAGACGCTCCGATTCTGGCCCCGCGCCTGACGCCCTATGCCCGGGATGATCTCAGACGATTGATCGCTCCGCGCAGCGTCGCCATCGTCGGCGCCTCCGACCGCAAGGGTTCATTCGGCAATCGCGCGATGGAGAACTTGCAGAGCTTCGATGGCCCGGTGCATCTGGTCAATGCGCGCGCCACGTCCGTGGCAGGCCGACCTTGTTTCCCCTCGGTACAGGCCATCGGCGAAGTACCCGACTGCGTGTTTGTCGCCGTACCCCGGGAGATGGTCGAGAGCGTGGTGCAGGATTGCGCGAGCGCAGGCGTCGGCGGGGTCGTGATCGTCGCGTCCGGCCTCGCCGAAACGGCAAAGCCCGATCGCGTGGCCGAGCAGAGTCGGATCGTCGCCCTCGCGCGTGGCGCGAATATGCGTCTGGTCGGCCCCAACACGATCGGTCTTCTCAACTACGACATCGGTGCCGGCCTGACGTTCTCGGCGATGCCCGCACGCCGCCCGCTTTTGCCGCATGCCATAGGCATTGTCAGCCAGTCAGGGTCCCTCGGCTTCTCGCTGGCACAGGCAGCCGAGCTTGGCGTCCCGGTCAGTCATGTCCTGACCGCCGGAAACTCGGCCGATGTCGACGTCGCCGACTATGTCGCCTACCTCGCAAAAGATCCTGCGTGTAAGGCGATCGTCTGCGTATTCGAGGGCATGACGCATCCACAGCGCATGGATCATGCCCTGCGACTTGCGTGGTCCGTCAACAAGCCGGTCATCATGTACAAGATGGCCACTGGTAACGAAGGCGCGCGCGCGGCGATGTCACATACCGGCTCGCTCGCGGGATCGAACGAAGCCTATGCCGCGATGTTCGCGCGCGCCGGGGTCATCCAGGTCGATCGGCTCGAATATCTGATCGAGACCGCCGCGTTCTTCGCGAAGGCGCCGCCTCCCAAAGCGGATGGCGTTGCCGTGATCGCGACCTCTGGGGGCGCCACTATAATGGCGGCAGACAAGGCCGAACTGCACGGCATTCCGTTGCCACAACCTGCTGCCCACGCACGCGAGCTGCTGGCGACCCACGTGCCGGACTTCGGTTCGCCGCGAAATCCCTGCGACGTTACCGCGCAACTGATGAACGACATGGCCGCGCTGGATACCTGTGTCGATGCTTTGATGGCTGACGGGCAATTCGGCGCGATGGTGACGTCGCACGCTTATGCCTATGAATCCGCCACCTCCCGGCTCCCCGTCTTCGGCCGCGCCGCCGCCAAACATGGCAAGATCGTTTGCAACGTCTGGGCGCCGGCCTGGCTTGGCGGCCCGGGTACGATCGAAACCCATCGAGACAGCCATCTTGCGTTGTTCATTGGCATGGATCGCTGCTTTGCCACCCTGGCTGCTTGGCAGCAGCGCGAACGCTTGCGTCACATGGTGCCCGACAAGCCGGCCGCACGGTGCTCCCCACCGGAAGCTGCAGGACGCGCAGCCGAGATCCTGAACGCCACCGCCGAGGCGGCATTGACCGAGAGCCAGAGCAAGCGCGTCGCCGCCACTTACGGCATTCCCGTGGTCGAAGAGGCTGTGGTGGCGACCGCCGATGATGCTGTGGTCGCAGCCGATCGTCTGGGATATCCCGTCGTGCTCAAGATCGAGAGCCCGGACATCATGCACAAGACGGAAGCCGGCGTGGTCAGCCTCAGCTTGCAGAATGCGCAGGATGTCCGCGATGCTGGGCGCCTTCTGTTCGAACGCGCGCGCGCCATCGTTCCGACACCGCGCATCAACGGACTGCTGGTCCAACCGATGATCCCTAAGGGCGTGGAGGTCATGGTCGGCGTGCGCAACGATCCGCTGTTCGGCCCGCTGGTGATGGTCGGACTGGGAGGAATTCTAGTCGAACTGCTGAAAGACGTGGCCATTGCAATCGCTCCTGTCTCAGTCGCAGAAGCGCGACGCATGGTTATCGGTCTGAAGGGCGCGACATTGCTGACCGGCTTTCGCGGCAGCGCGGCAATCGATATCGATGCGCTCAGCGAGATTGTGGCGCGCGTCTCGGAACTCGCCGACGATCACCGCGTGACAATTGCGGAAATGGATTTCAACCCGTTAATCTGTGGCGCGAACCGTATCACCACGGTTGATGCGCTTATTGTGAAAAGACCAACCGAATAGAAGACTGCGATGCCAAGCCGACCTTCCACCGCCGTTGTAGTGCTGCTCATCGGCGTCCGCTTTGCGCCAGGAGCCGCCGGTCGCCACGTAACATTTTTGCTGTGTCTCTGGCCCCAGCGTCATTCCGGCTAGCCGGCGGCCTAGAGCTCGTCGCCGAGAGCCGCAGCCATTGTCGGTTCACAGCTCACGCCGGCGAACTGTTTGCTGTAGCGAAATGAGGGCTAGAGTTGCAGGACTTCCGCGGCGGACATCCTCGCCTGATCGAGCCTGACAGCGTTCACCAGCGACGCGGTGATCAGCATGTGAGAAATGCTGTGGCCAGGATTGGCATGGACGACCTTCTGGTCGGCACTTGTAGCTTCTCGAAGCTACCGCGATGGAAATGGCCCAGTGCCTGCACGTGAAGCGCGGACCATGCCCACGGGTCGAACGGACTCAACCGCATCGCGCACGCCCCCCATTCGATCGCCTGCTTGGCCTTTCCCGCCCGCCCTAGAATGACGCCCCCAAAATATAAGTGATCGCCGACAACGGACTGACCGCGAGCGCGGTGTCGAGCGCCGCACCAGATCGCCATCGCCGGGCGCTACAAGCCTCCATTCAGAATGAAAAGTTAGGAAATGCAAAAAGTGCCTGCGCCGCAGGGCTAAATGCTGGCTGGGGCGGGAGGGTTCGAACCTCCGCATGGGGGAATCAAAATCCGCCAACTTCTCCAGCAATATCAACGTTCATTCTGAATTTGGCGGGGAATTCGCCCCTAGACGCATCAGTAGGTTAGCTAGGCTTTCAGAATGCCCACCCGGGCCAGCACATGACGAGGGCACACTTTTGCGCTTGAGAACTCTTTTTGGGACTGTCGCTGCCCGACGCAGATCTCAGTAGATAACGGAAGCTGCGCGATGACGGGAATCGACGAAGTGAAGTCGGTTCCGGCCCGATAGACGGCGCCGCCGACACACGAGCGCGGTTAGAAGCTGGACATGGCCATCACGCGGCCTAAGTCCCACCTAAGCTGACACGGCTAGGCATTTTGCATCGCAATAGCAGTGCTGATCATGCCTTCCGGATTACTCTTCGTTTCCCGTAAACTGAATATGCGTCTCACGGGCGCCGTGACGGTTATCGTGTTGCTTTCGGCTTGTTCGCAGGTGCCTATCTACGAGCGGCCAAGCGTGCCTGCTTTGTCATCCTGGTCGACGCGCCCCTTGATCGATCAAGCCAGTCACGATGCCTTCTGGTGGCGGGAATTTGGCAACGCCGAACTGACCTCACTGGAGCAGGCAGCTCTCAGCGACAATTTCGACCTGCAATCGACCATCGCACGGATCCGGCAGGCACATAGCACGGCCACCATCGCTTCAGCGGCATTGCTGCCTTCGATCGATCTCAACGGCACGCTGGATCGGAGCACGGGCTTTTCGACCAAGAGCACACAGGATGTTCTCGCGCTTGCTAGCTACGAAGTCGACTTTTGGGGAAAGAACCGCGCGGCGGCGGACGCGGCTAGGACGCTAGTGGCTGCCGCTTCCTCCGACGCTGACACGGTCGTCATCACGCTGGCCGCCTCTGTCGCCAACACCTACTTCCAGGTTTTATCGCTGAAAGAGCGTATCGAACAGGCAAGCCGGATCGCCAACGATGCCAAGCGAATCCTGTCGCTGGTGGAATTGCAAAGAAACGGAGGGACAGCCGCCGAACTCCAAGTGGAGCAACAGCGCAACGTGGCGGCAACCTTCGCCGCCAGTGTTCCGGTGCTGCAGCTCCAGCTCGATCAGAACGAGCACCTTCTCGCTGTGCTTGCCGGCGTGCCGCCGGGCAGCCTGCGCGTCGCTGGTCGCGGCCTTGGCAGGATCGCCGTGCCTCGACCGCGCAGCGGCCTGCCATCTTCACTGCTTGAGCGCCGTCCCGACATCCGCGCTGCGGAGTCGCGGCTGATCGCGGCCAATTTCAACATCGGTGCTGCACGGGCGGCATTTTTGCCAAGCCTGACACTGAATGGCAGCGCCGGATTATCCGCACTGGCACTTAGCAAGACGTCACCGGCCACAGTCATCACCGACGCGGCGGCCGGCCTTGTACAGCCGATTTTCGATGGCGGCCGTCTGCATGGCCAACTTGCTTTCGATGAAGCGCACGCGACCGAACTCGCCGCGACTTACCGCCAGACCGCGCTGAACTCATTTCAGGACGTCGAGGATGCGCTCTCGGCGCAGCGACGGATCAAGGCACTCGCCGCATCGAGTCTGGAAGCCGTCGCCTCCGCCCGGCGCTCCCAGGCTCTTGCCGAAGAGCAATACAAGCTCGGCGGCTCCGACTACCTGACCGTCCTCAACACCCAGCGGACCCTTTTCCAGGCCGAAGACAGCTATCTGCAAGTCCGCCTACAGCGGCTTCAGGCGGCCGTGAGCCTGTTCAGGGCGCTGGGCGGCGGCTTCCCCGATCGCGCGGGCGCCATCTAATCTCATCGAGGGAAAAACGTGAGCGCTTCAAACGACCACCAGAACATCGGTAACGGCCAGCAGCTTCCCCTGCGCAGCCGACGTGCGCGCATCATCGTCGTTGTCAGCCTGATCGCAATGGCAGGCACCGGTGTCTTTTGGTATGGAAAGGCATACAGACCCGTTGCAAAATCGACTGCCGCCGCAGCAATCCCAGTCACCGCGGTCAAAGCGAGCGTACGTGATCTGCCGATCGAGCGCTCGGGACTTGGCACCGTCCTGCCGCTCAACCAGGTTGACGTAAAGGTCCGTGTCGACGGCCAGTTGCAACGCATTGCGTTCATCGAGGGGCAGGATGTTCAGGCCGGTGATCTGCTCGCCGAGATCGATCTGCGTCCCTACAAGGCGCAGCTTGATGGCGCCGAGGCGACATTGCAAAAAGATCTGGCCCAACTCGCCAGCGATCGCACGGAAGATGCACGCGCGGCCAAGCTGACGATCTCCGGCGCAGGCACCGGCCAGGCTGCCGATAAGGCCAAGGCGCAGGTCGCCATCATGCAGGCGACCGTGCTCGGCGATCAGGCTGCCGTCGATACGGCGAAGATCAACCTGAGTTATACGCACATCCTTGCCGCAATCACCGGTCGCGTCGGCCTCAAACAGATCAATCAAGGCGCCATCATCCACGCCAATGACACCACCGGTCTGGTGACGATCACACAGATCCATCCGATCTCGGTGCAGTTCTCGCTGCCGCAGGACGAGCTCCCGGATCTGCTCGCCGGCCAGGCGAAAGCACCGTTGCAGGTGACCGTCCACATCCGCGATGGATCGAAATTGCTCGCAACCGGCAGGCTGACTGTGATCGACAGCCAGGTCGACACGCTGACCGGCATGATCAAGCTGAAGGCGGAGTTCGACAACAACGATGGCAGCCTGTGGCCAGGTGAACTGGTGACGGCACGCGTCGTCGTCAGGAGCGACCGGAATACGACCGTCGTGCCGTCGGCCGCCGTTCAGAACGGCCAGAACGGCGCATATGTCTTCGTCATCAATCCCGCCAACACCGTCGCACTGGCGAAGATCAGGACTGGCCCAACGGTAGGCGATGTCACCGCACTGACCTCTGGCATCAATCCCGGCGATAACATCGTGCTCTCCGGCCAATCACGCCTGACGCAGGGCACATTGGTGTCCGTCACGCAGTCCGACAACAAGACAGCGTCCTCAGCGGCAAGGACGGAGTGATGAGCATCTCGGAGCTGTTCATCCGCCGGCCTGTCGGCACCTGTCTGCTGGCGCTGGGGCTCGTGCTTCTCGGCACTGTCGCCTATTTCATGCTGCCCGTGGCGCCGCTGCCGCAGGTCGACTTTCCGACTATTCAGGTCTCCGCCCAATTGCCCGGCGCGAGCGCCGAAACGATGGCGACTGCCGTAGCGACGCCTTTGGAAAACTCGCTGGCAACGAATGTCTCCGGCATTGCCCAGATGACGTCCACAAGCTCGTCCGGCCGCACCACCATCGTGCTGCAGTTCGACCTCGCCCGTGACATCAACGCCGCGTCTCAGGATGTGCAGGCCGCAATTTCGGCAGCAGCAGGAACGCTCCCCAAAAACCTGCCGAACCCGCCGACCTTCCACAAGGTCAATCCCGCGGAATTTACGCTGCTGACCCTGTCGCTCAGTTCCGACATCATGTCCACGACCGAGCTCGATCATTTCGCCGAAGACGTCATCGCTCAGCAGGTGTCGCAGATGTCTGGCGTCGGCCTCGTGGACTTCCATGGTCCGCAGCGGCCATCTGTTCGCATCAGGCTGGATCCCGACAAGGTCGCGTCGCGTGGCCTCACATTGGAAGACGTCCGCGCCATGATCGGCCAGCAGACCGTCAATGCGCCCAAGGGCACCCTAAGCAATGCGGACCGCACGGTGGTGCTCGACGCAACCGACCAACTGATCGACGCGCCGGCCTATCGCGGCATGGTGATCGCCTACCGCGACGGCGCGCCCGTGCTGCTGAGTGATCTCGGCACGTTGATCACCGCCCCTGAAGATACCCACCAGGCGGCGTGGCTGCAGGGCGCCCGCGCGGTCATGATCGACATCCACAAGCAAGCCGGTTTCAATGTGCTGAGTACGATCCAGTCGATCAAGGACCGGCTGCCCGCGCTTTCCGCCGGCCTGCCCGCGGCCATCACGCTGTCCGTGGTCGGCGATCGCACCCAGATCATTCAGGCGTCGGTCGACGACGTCCAGTTCACGATGCTGATCACCATCGCCCTCGTCGTCGCTGTTATCTTCGTGTTCCTGCGCAACGTCTGGGCAACGATTATCCCGAGCATCACAATTCCGCTGTCGCTGCTGGGCACATTCTGCGTGATGTATCTGCTCGGCTACAGCCTCGATAACCTGTCGCTGATGGGGCTGGTCATAGCGGTCGGCTTCGTTGTGGACGATGCGATCGTGGTGATCGAAAATGTCATCCGCCATCTCGAGATGGGCAAGACGAAGGTCCAGGCGGCCATCGAGGGCTCGCGCGAGGTCGGCTTCACTATCATCTCAATGACTGTCTCGCTGATCGCCGTCTTCATTCCTATCCTGTTGATGGGCGGCATCGTCGGACGGCTGTTCCGCGAATTCGCGGTCACCGTCAGCGTCGCCATCCTGATGTCGGGGCTGATCTCACTCACCGTTACGCCGATGATGTGTGCCTGGCTGATCGACGATAGCCATGACAAGTCACGTGGCCGTCTGTTTCGGTGGTCGGAACGGGCCTTCGAGTCAGTGACGAACGGCTATGCGCGTTGCCTCGACGTCGTATTGCGGCACCGGATCCTGACGCTGCTGGTCACAGTGGGGACGCTGGCGCTCACAGTCTGGCTTTACACAATCATGCCGAAAGGCTTCCTGCCGCAGCAGGACACCGGCTTCATCCAGGGGCAAGCGCAGGCGGCAACCGATATTTCCTTCGACCTGATGTCGACCAAGATGCAGCAGCTTGGCCACATCGCCTCGGCCGATCCCGATGTTTTCAATACCGTATACTGGATCAATCCCAGTCCCTCGGCGAGCGTCGGACAGATCCAGATCAACCTGAAGCCCTTCTCCGAACGAAAGTCCACCGCCGCAGAGATCCTGGCGCGCATCAAGGCGGCCACCATCAATATAGAAGGCCTGACGCTGGCGATGCAGATCCGCCAGGACATTCAGATCGGCGGCCGAGCATCGGCGGCACAGTATCAGTACACGCTACAAAGTGGGGATCTCGCCGAACTGGACAAATGGGCGAGCGTTCTGGCGAAGACCATGTCCGCTTTGCCCGGCATTCAGGACGTCACCTCCGACAAGCAGAAGGCCGCCACCAGCGCCACGCTCGTCATCGACCGACCCACGGCCGCCCGGCTCGGCGTCAGCGTGCAGGCCATCGATGACATCCTCTACGACGCCTTCGGACAGCGCCAAGTCGCGACGTTGTTCACGCAGGTCAGCCAGTATCACGTCGTTCAGGAGTTGGACCCCAGCTTCCAACTCGACACCGAAGCACTGACGCATCTCTATGTGCGCTCGTCGATCACGCAAAAGCTTATCCCCCTGAGCATGCTCGCCGCCGTGAAGATCGGCGTGCTTCCGGTCACGATCAATCATCAGGGCGCGCTGCCGGCGACGACGCTGTCGTTCAATCTGGCGCCCGGAGTCTCGCTCAGCGACGCCGTCACCGCGATCCGTGATGCCGAGGCCAAAGCCGGCATGCCCGTCAGCCTGACGGGCACGTTCCAAGGCACGGCGCAGGCGTTTCAGGAATCGCTCAAGAGCCAACCGTGGCTAATCCTGGCCGCCGTCATCGCGGTCTATATTGTGCTCGGCGTACTCTATGAGAGCGCCATTCACCCGCTGACCATCATCTCGACGCTGCCGTCGGCGGGGCTTGGCGCGCTGCTGGCGCTGTATCTGTTCGGACAAGATCTCTCGATCATGGGCATGATCGGCATCATCCTGCTGATTGGCATCGTCAAGAAGAACGCCATCATGATGATCGACTTCGCGCTCGAGGCGGAGCGCGAGCACGGCATGTCACCGGCGGAGTCGATCCGGCAGGCTTGCATTCTGCGATTCCGGCCGATCATGATGACGACCCTGGCCGCGCTGCTCGGCGCGCTACCGCTGGCTCTCGGCCACGGCCCCGGCGCCGAACTGCGAGTACCACTCGGCATCGCCATTGTCGGCGGCCTGGTCATTTCGCAGATCATGACGCTGTTCACGACACCCGTCGTGTATCTGGCCTTTGATCGGCTGTTCGGGCGCCTTGTTCGGGGCGCGAGCACAGCCGCCGCGCTCTCGAAGCAGGTCTTGTAAATTCATCGCGCGCACAGGGAAATGGCGACCACTTTCAAAAGGTGGCCTCCATGCTTGTCGCTCCAAAATCGTGTAGTTCACGTCATCCCGTCACGAGCGCATCCATCGTCGATAGAACGTTGGTGAGCGCCTGCTTGCACTTCGCCGCGTCCGGAGTGCTGGCGCGAACGGCGTCGAGCGCAGCGTCGATAGCCTTGTCCACCTTGTGCCAATCGGCCGCGGCCCGCGGCTTCAACCCGGCTTCGGCCTCGTCCCATTGCGTCTCGAGATCCTTGATACGGGTCTTCGCACCGGCAAGATCTCCCTTGTTTACCAAGGCTGCTGTATCAGCGACGATCGTCCGGAACGGCGTCAGATCTCCGAGCTTCGAGAGCGTTGCCGCCTGCGCCAAACTGATCAACTCAAACGAGCCTGACGGCACGAACTGGACGTGACCTCCCAGCACTGCCAAAATGCTAGCGGCCATCACAATTGATTTCTTGTTCATCGGCATTCTCCTCTAGGCTCGATCCGTACGTTATTGCGCGGATCGCGATACACGGTGTTTTGGTTCTCAGGCGGACCGCTTCGCCGACGGGCGATCAGTCGACAGCGTGACCCAAGCGACAAGAGCGACGATCCCGGTCAGGAATGCGAGGCTCGTATAGATCGTGCCCCAGCCGAAGCCGCCATAATTTTGGGCCTGCGAAAGCAGATCGCCGAGCGACGCACCCAGCGGTCGTGTCAGGATGTAAGCCAGCCAGAAGGCCAGGACCGCGTTTGCACCCGAAAAAAAATGAGCGACTGCGATGACGGCAATCAGGGCGGCAAAGACGAAGACACCGAGATCGAAGCCCAGACCCAGCGCTTCGGTCGCGAGATCGCCGGCAGCCGTTCCCAGTGCGAAGGTGAAGAGGATGGCCGTCCAATAGAACAGCTCGCGCCGGGTCGTGACGATCGTGTGGATCGACAGCGTTCGCTCGATCCCATACCAGACGGCAAAGGTGATAGCCAAAGCCACAGCGAATGCGGCGGTGCTCGCATAGAGGCTGACGTCCAGCTTGTCGGTCAAGACGTCGGTGATCTGCGTTCCCACCACACTGACGAGAACTACCGTCAGCCAGTAGACCCACGGCACGTAGCGTCGTGCCAACAGTTGCCTTGCCAACGACACCGCAAGGATGCAGACCATAATGAATCCGGTGACGGCCATCCCCAGACCGACATGCACAGCCAGATAGTCGGCTCCCGTTTCACCGACGGTGGTCGACATGATCTTGATCATCCAGAAGACGAGCGTTGCTTCCGGGACATTGTTCAGCATGTCTGATGGATTTGTCGGGTTGCCCATGTCTGATCTCCTCAAAGGCGGTGGAACCGCATCGCTGCGCTAAGGAGATCGTGGTTGCCGCAACTTAGAAGCGACATAGGGCATGACGTTTCGCAGCACAGATCTCGATGCATCTGCTTGCGCACCGGGATACCGACCGCCGGACATCGGCCCTGCATCCTTCGTTTTCACCTAAGTAACAGCTAAGTTTGACGAACGATAATTATCGTCCGGCCATCGCTGCCGATCCACGTGACAGGGTCCGAATGAGAGTTTTGCTGATCGAAGACGACCGGATGATTGGAGCAGCCGTCGAGCAGGCGTTGAAGGATGCCGCCTATGCCGTCGACTGGGTGATGGACGGCGAGACCGCCATTCAGGCCGCAAAGGTAGAAACTTACGAGGTTGCGCTGCTGGATCTGGGCCTGCCCGAAATAGACGGGACGGAAGTGCTCCGGCGCCTGCGGGCGAGCGGAAGGAAGCTGCCGGTGATCATCGTGACGGCACGCGACAGCATCGACGACAGGATCGGCGGTCTCGACCTCGGCGCAGATGATTTCCTCGTCAAGCCGTTCGAAATGCGCGAGCTGCTTGCCAGGATGAGGGCCGTGCTTCGCCGCCAGGGCAGCGGCTCATCACCTACTCTGAGCAACGGAAAGATCACTCTCGACCCTGCAACAAGGGAAGCCTCCTTTTCAGGCGAGACGACGATCGTCACCGCACGCGAATTTGCGCTTCTGCAAGCGCTGCTCACGCGCCCAGGCACCATTCTCTCCCGCACCGACCTGGAGCGCCAGATCTACGGTTGGAATGAGGAGATCGAGAGCAACGCGGTGGAGTATCTCATCCATACGCTCCGCAAGAAGCTCGGTGCGCTAGCGATCCGGAACGTCCGCGGAGTCGGCTGGATGGTCGATCGGCCGTCATGACCTATTCATTGCGCGGACGGCTGTTGATCGGGCTGGTTCTCATGATCCTGGGCGCAGGTATGGCCACCGGAGCGATCATCTTTCGATGGGCTTTCGACGAAGCGATCGAAATGCAGGATCGCACACTGACGCGGATCGCCGCCGTCACGCTGCAGACACGCTTTCCAACCGGCAAACCCATCAGCAGCGGCACCGATGATAAATCAGGGATCGTCATCGAAGAGCTGGGCAACAGACCCGATGGCAGCGCGGGGTCGCAGCTACTATGGCCGCTCAAAGAAGGACTGCACGTCGCAACACTCGATCAGCATCCTTGGCGGATTCTGCTGCGAACGCGCTCCGACGGCAGCCGCATCGTCGTCCGCCAGCCGACAGCCGCGCGCGACGGCATCGCGCGAGAGAGCGCCGTCTACGCGATCTTACCATTCGCAGCCGCCATGCCATTTCTGATGCTTGTGATCGCGCTCGTGGTGATGCAATCGCTACGCCCGATGGTCCAGCTCGCCGAACACCTTGATGCGCGACGATCGGATGACCTGAAGAAACTGCCACTGGAACGCACACCTCGCGAGCTTCACCCGTTCATCGACTCGATTAATCGTCTGCTAGACCGCGTGCAAGTGCTGCTGGAGCAACAACGGCGCTTCATCGCTGACGCATCCCACGAGCTACGGACGCCGATCACCGCGCTTAGCCTGCAAGCCGAAAACCTGGAACAAGCCGAGCTGTCCGAGGACGGCCGTAAACGCCTCGCGACATTGAGGGACGGCGCCCGCCGGACAAAGTGGCTGGTGGACCAGTTGCTGACCCTGGCGCGCTATGACATCGGCCACGCCACCGCGCCGGTCACCACATCGCTGGATCGGTGCGCCAAGGACGTGGTTGTCGACTTCCTGCTGGACGCCGTCTCGCACGACGTCGATCTCGGCTTCGACAGGATCGAACCGATAATCGTAAGCGGCGATTCGATCACGCTGACGACCGCGATCCGAAACCTCGTCGATAATGCCTTGAGATTTACACCGCGCGGCGGACGCGTCGATATCAGCGTGTTTGGCAACGGCGCCAACGCCGTGCTGGAAGTCAGGGATACCGGACCGGGCATTCCGCCCGGCGATCTCGACCATATCTTCGAACCCTTCGTTCGCGGCAGTCGCCCCAACGGAGACGGAACGGGCCTCGGCCTTTCAATCGTCAAGCGCGTCGCCGAACGCCTCGACGGGACGGTTTCACTCTCCAATATCGATGGCTCCGGCACGACTGGGTGCAGGGTTGTAATGACACTGCCCTTGGCTGCTCCGGAAGCTTCGAAGAGTTAGATGAGTAGCAGCCCGTGACAGAGCGCCACGAATGACAAATACCGGGCTGCGTATCTCGCATTTGCGGAATGCCTTCGCCGGCCCGGTGACGCTCGACGTCTCGGAAGCGACGTGCGCCGCCATCACGGGACCGTCTGGCTCCGGCAAGAGCCTTCTGTTGCGCATGGTCGCCGATCTGGATCCCAACTATGGCGAGGTCTGGCTCGACGGCAAATCACGTGGCACCATGCCCGCACCAGAATGGCGCAGACATGCGATCTATCTCTCCGCGGAATCCGGCTGGTGGTCCGACATGGTCGGTGACCATTTTGCCTCTGACGAGCGTCAGGCAGCCGCAGAGCTCGCGCAGCGACTCAGCATTCGGACGTCGGCCATGGATGCGCCCATCACTCAGTTGTCGACCGGCGAGAAACAGCGCCTCGCACTGATCCGTGCACTGGTCAAATCACCAAGGGTTCTGCTGCTCGACGAAGCCACGGCGGCACTCGACCCAGCGTCAGTCGAACGCGTCGAAACATTGCTGTCAGAATTCATGTCCCGCGGACGCGCGATTGTGCTCGTAACCCACGATCCAGAGCAGGCCGAGCGCATGGGCACGCGTCGATATCACATGAACTCAGGCCGACTGGTGCCCGCATGACGCCGATTTTACTGCATCCCCTGGATATTTTGATCGCTGCATCGCTGATCGTGTTCGACGCGCTGCTGTCGATCTGGCTCAGCCTGCGCCTGCACAAGCAACTCATCGTCGCGGCTGCGCGGATGGTGGTGCAGTTGATTGCGATCGGCATTCTCCTGCGCCTGATTTTTTTGATCGATAGCCCCGCAGCGACATTGTTGCTGGTCGCCGTCATGATCCTCGTCGCCGCCCGCGAAGTCGCGGCACGGCCCGAGGTTCGCTTCAAGAGCGGCGCCAATCTAGTCATCGGCATCTCCAGCGTGGGCTTTGCCACGCTGCTGACTGCCATCCTGGCGCTAACCACTGCGATACGTCCGCAGCCGTGGTATGACCCGCACTACGCCATACCACTCGCAGGCATTGTCCTCGGAAGCGTTCTCAATTCCGCAAGTCTCTCGCTCGATGCATTTCTCGAATCGGTCCGGCGCGAGCGCTTCGCCATCGAGGCCCGGCTTGCGCTGGGTGCGAGCTATCATGTCGCCATCGCGCCACTGGTGAGAAACGCAATCAGGCGCGGACTGCTGCCGGTGATCAACCAGATGTCTGCAGCAGGCATCGTCACCCTGCCCGGCATCATGACCGGGCAGATCCTGGCCGGCCTCGACCCGCTTGAAGTTGTCAAATACCAGATCCTCCTGATGTTCCTGCTCTCGGGAGGCAGCGGCCTCGCAGCCGCAACATCAGCCTATCTGGCATCATGGCGCCTCAAGGATGATCGCGACCGCCTTCGTTTGGATCGGCTGGCCATCTGAGGATTGGCATGCGCGATCCCGACGCAGCGCTCCTAAGGCGAGGCTAAGTCAGCAGGATCATCGTCGACCGGCAAAACATATTCAGGTCAGTCGCATGTATAATCCGCGTGAAGATGTTGTGAGCAATGTCCCGGAAGCCTCGCTAGGATTCTGGGTTATAACCGGCTGACGAGGTGGAACAGGAGCTGTCCGCCGGCTTGGGCGAAGGGCAGATAGAGGCCGGCTTCAGTTCAACGCTCTTGTGATCTCTTCCAACAATTCGTCCTCGGCATAGGGCTTCCTCGCTAAAGAGACCAAATGAGTAGACCGTCTTCATTGATCGAGCCATGTCATGCAGCCAGGACGGCCTCCGCACCGTTTGCTCGAATTTACAACAGACGCATCGTGCTCAAGGGCTCGGTGGCGTGGGCCGAGCTGATTTCGGACCGAAGGCCCTAGCCGTATCGCGCTGGGGACGATTTGTCCGCGCAAGTTCGCGTTGGCGCGCAAGCTCGATCACACCTTGATCCTTGTAATCCGGGCTCGTTAGCGATGCCAGGAATGCGACGAGGTCGTCAATGTCTCCCTCCGTCAGGGCGAGGGGCTGAATATCTCCATCCAGATACGGATTCTGCAGCCCGGCGCCTTTGTTATAGTGATCCACGACATCCCAAAGCGTCAGTTGTGAGCCGTCGTGAAAGTAAGGACCTGTAACCAATATGTTCCGGAGATTTGGTGTCTTGAAGGAGGCAGTATCGGACTCGTTCTTGGTGACGAGGAAGCGGCCAAGCGCTGACATGTCCGTCTGAATAGCGGCACGATCGACCGACGCCGCATCCTCCGAGTTGATGATCTGCTTGGCCTGCCGTGCCAGGGCAACGACGTTATGTCGGATGATACCTATACCGATGTTATGGAAGTCGTTATCGGTGAAGTTCGTGGCGTCCCGCACCTCTTCCGTCAACGCATGGCATTTGTTGCAACGGCCTCGGGTGTTGAAGAGCTCCCAGCCGCGCTTTGCTGACACGTCGATTGCGTTCGCGTCTCCGGCGACAAAGTAATCAAATGGGGAATCAAATGGGGAATCAAACGAAATTTGCGTTCGTTCATAGGACGCTATGGCGCGCAGCAAATCGGGACCATTCGGACTGCGGCCAAAGATATCACGAAAAGCTTGATCGTACTCCGCAATGGACGCAATGCGGGCGACAGCTTTATCGAGGCTGGGTTGGCCCATTTCGCTTGAATTGACGATCGGCTGCGCGGCCTGGTCCTCAAGCGTCCGGACGCGGCCGTCCCAAAACTGAGTCTTGTTATAAAGGGCGTTCAGGATAGTTGGCGCGTTTCGCTGGCCTACACGGCCTTTGATACCGATCGAGACTGGTCGACCGTCCGTGAACGCTTTTTTTGGGTCATGGCAGCTACTGCAAGCGACAGTCTCATCCGCAGATAAGCGACGCTCGAAGAACAGTTTCTGGCCGAGAGCAATTTTAGGAGGGGTCTGCGGATTGTCGGACGGTATCGTCACGCGGGTGTTGTCGGCAGAGACACCAGCCTGTTGAGGCGACTTTGGCTGGGCAAGCGGACCCGGTTCAAAAATACCTACATCATGGTCACCTTGCTGCTTCGTTCCGGCAGTTGCAACTTGGGCATCGGCATTCGCCATCTTGCCTGCAATCCCGCCGAGGATGAGCACCGGTGCGCCTCCTAGGATCAGCCACAACGTGACGTAGAATTGCGTGCGCTGCATGAGACCCTCGCGCTTCATTTTTGGACGTTCGGCACTTTCGAACGCAACAATGGCTGAATTGCAGGACAATGTGATATAGTGGCCAACACCCCCCAAGCAACTCACCGGGCTGGACGCATCGTCCAGCCCCATATGGTCGCCTCACATCCGGCAAGCCGACTAGCTCAACCCAGTTTGGCGAGAGCGGCTGCAACGCCAGCACCGTAGGCGGGATCCGCCTTCGTGCAATTGGCCACATGCCGTTCCTGGATGTGCTTTGCAGCGCCGCCGACTTGACGAGCCGTATTGTCGAACAGCGTATGCTTCTGTGCAGGAGTCATCTTGCGGAACAGATCGCCCGGCTGCTGGTAATGATCGTCGTCGACACGATGGTCCCAATGCGCCGCGGAGCCATCGATCTCCAGCGGGGGCTCGTTAAGTTGCGGCTGGTCGGTCCACTCACCTCGGCTATTGGGAAAGTAGGTCGGAGTTCCGCCGAGGTTACCGTCAGTGCGCATCGCACCGTCGCGGTGATAACTGTGGTACGGACATTTCGGCGCGTTGACCGGGATGTGGTGGTGATTGACGCCCAGCCGGTAGCGCTGTGCATCTCCATAGGAGAAGAGCCGCGCCTGCAGCATCTTGTCGGGCGAATAGCTGATGCCCGGCACGATATTAGCGGGAGAAAACGCCGCCTGTTCGACTTCGGCAAAGACGTTTTCAGGGTTTCGATTGAGTTCGAAATATCCGACCTCGATTAGCGGGAAGTCGCCCTTTGGCCAGACCTTGGTCAGGTCGAAGGGGTTGAAGGGGAAAGCCTTCGCCTGAGCGTCCGTCATCACCTGGATGAACAGCGTCCAGCGAGGGAAATTCCCGGCCTCGATGCTTTCGAAAAGATCGCGCTGATGGGTCTCGCGGTCTTTGCCGACAAGGGTCTCCGCTTCGGCATCCGCCAGATTCTGAATGCCCTGTTGGGTACGGAAGTGGAATTTGACCCAGATGCGCTCGTTTGCGGCGTTGAGGAAACTGTATGTGTGGCTGCCGAAGCCATGCATATGGCGGAAACTCCTCGGGATACCGCGCTCGCTCATGACAATCGTTACTTGATGCAGGGCTTCGGGCAGCAGCGTCCAGAAGTCCCAATTATTGTCGGCGCTGCGCATTCCAGTGCGCGGATCACGTTTGATGGCGTGGTTGAGGTCTGGGAACCGCAGCGGGTCGCGGAAGAAAAACACTGGCGTGTTGTTGCCGACGACATCCCAGTTGCCCTCCTCCGTATAGAACTTCAGCGCGAAGCCGCGGATATCGCGCTCGGCGTCTGCGGCCCCGCGCTCGCCGGCCACCGTCGAGAAGCGGGCGAACATCGGGGTCTGTTTACCGATCTGTGAAAATATCTTGGCCCTGGTGTAGCGTGAGATGTCGTGCGTGACGGTGAAGGTGCCGTGGCCGCCGGAGCCTTTGGCGTGCATGCGGCGCTCCGGGATCACCTCGCGGGCGAAATGGGCCAGCTTTTCGATGAGCCACACATCCTGCAACAGGGCAGGACCGCGCGGCCCGGCTGTCTGGATGTTGAGATTGTCCGTGACCGGCGAACCCGATGCATGGGCCAGGGGCGGTCGTTTGGATTCGTCGTTCATTGGGTTGCTCCTTTGGTAATATGGTTGGATGGATCATCACGGTGGCCGGACGGGCCAGGGCCGTTGATCGGTGTCATCTCCGCCGCTTGGCGCGTTGGTGGAAGATCGAACCGATGAAGTCGAGGCTGGTCCGTGCGGCAAGCAACGAAGTGATGCCTGATTGATCGTAGAGCGGACATACTTCGACGAAATCGACGCCTACCACCTCAAACCGCTTCGCGACTTCGCGTAGGAGGTCCTTAGCTTCATAGTAGGTGAAGCCGCCGTGGCTAATCGTTGCCGTTCCTGGCGCAATCGAAGGATCAAAGCTGTCAATGTCGATCGAGACGTAGACGCGTTCGCCGTCTGGAATATGTGCGAGTGATGCGACCGCGCCCTGAGCCCGGATCTTCCGCAGCGGAACGACGTGGGTGCCATAGGCCTTGGAAGCTTCCCAATCCTTGCGGCTCACGGCTGCCATGTTATGTGGCCCGAGCGTGGTGATACCCTTCACATGGGACATCTCGGAGGCGCGGCGCATCGGACTGCCATGCCCCCATGTGATGCCGTTGCGCCCGTCGATGAAGTCGAAATGGGCGTCGAGATGAACGATGTGGATCGGTTTCTCGTTTGCGAAAGCGGCGACGGTTGCCATGGTGATTGCGTGATCGCCACCCAAGATGTAGGGCATAGTCTTGGCGTCGAGTAACGCGCGCACGGCCTGTTCGGCATTGGCGAGGCTTCGCTTCGTATCGGCATAGATCACGTCGCTGTCGCCGGCGTCGACAATCTTCACTTCGCCGATCGTCAGATAAGTGACCTCATCCTCGAAATCGAAGACGCCCTCCGGTCCGAAGCCGTGGAACATGGAAGCCTCGCGGATTGCCCGCGGTCCGAATCGCGTGCCAACGCGATAGCTCGATGCCGTGTCGATCGGGATACCGAGGATGGCGACATCGGCGCCGTCGAGCTTATCCCAATCGGAGCATGCTGGTTGGCGAGCAAACGTTGCTAGACCGACGAAGGGTAAGTCCATCCGGTTGGGTGTGTTGCGGCTGGTTTTTTCGGGTGACATTGCAATGGTCCTTTCCGCGGACCGCGGAGACTCACCTCCGACTGCCGGATTGGTTGATCGCTCAGCAGATCTCGTCGGTGATGCCTTCGCGCGCATACGCGCGCCGTACCGACGGAAGAGCTGTTACCTTGTCGAGGAGCTTCGCGATGTTCGGACGCGAGCGCGGCGGCTTGGTCATCGGGCGCGCCCAGCGCGAGAGCATAATGAGATAGAAGTCGACGGCGCTAAGTTCATCGCCGAAGAATAGCGGACCGTTCGCCTTGAGATGATCTTCGACAACATCGAGGAAGATACTGGCGCGCGCTTCTGCGCCGTGCTTGACGGTTTCCCTCGCCGCCGCGTCCTCACCGGCCAGACGCTCCGGATATTGCCAGATCATCAACTCTTCCTGGAGCGAGTTCGTCAGGAAGGTCAGCCACTGATAGAATTTTGCGCGCTCAGGCGTGCCGACCTTCGGCGCAAGCCCGGCGCCGCGATGTTGATCGACAAGATGAAGCACGATGGCAGCGGCCTCCGACAAGACCAGACTGTTATCGACCAAGGTTGGGATACGCCCGTTCGGATTGATCTTCAGATATTCCTTGGATTTCTGAGCGTCCTTGGTCCGGTCGACGAGCAGAAGCTCATATTTGGCGCCAAGCTCTTCGAGCAGCATGTGAGGTGCTGCGCTGGCATTCGCCGGGAAATAGTGAAGTCGATACATCGGTACATTCCTGTTCGTGTTGCCCTAGTCAGGAAATAGAATTATGTGAGTTTGGCCACAATAACCGTAAGCCGACGATTTCGGCCAAAGCCGCGGCATATCTGGCCATGCGGCGTTTTGCTTCTCGCGCGCGAAGCGGCGCTACGGACGCGCAAAGAAGGGATGAAGGAACATGAGTGCAAAACCGGCGCGGAGCTCGATTGCGATTGTCGTGCCGCCGAACGCGCAATCGCTGGACGTGTCGGGTCCGCTCGACGCCTTTCTCGAAGCAAACCGTCAATCATCCGGCCGGGTTCACTACGATATCCGGCTGGTGGCCGTCGATGCCCGCAGAACGATCAGGGCAGGTGGCATGTCGTTGATCGCGGATACTTCGATTTTTGATGATTCCCAAGCTATCGATACACTTCTCGTCGCCGGAACGCCCGACTTTGCACTCGCTTATTCGAGCCAAGATTTTCACGGATGGCTGCGCCGCCGCGTGCCGAAGGCACGGAGATACGGCTCGGTATGCACGGGGGCATTTTTTCTCGGCGCGGCAGGCTTGCTTGACGGACTAAATGCAACGACGCACTGGCAACACGCGGCAGAACTCGCCGAACGCTTCCCGGCAGCCAAGGTCGTGCCGGACCAGATCTATGTCGAAGATGGCTCACTCTATACGGGCGCCGGGGTCACAGCCGGGATCGATCTTGCGTTAAAGTTGATCGAGGACGATCACGGTCGGGATCTCGCATTGATGGTCGCGCGTCGGTTGGTGGTATTTCTCAAACGCCCCGGAGGTCAATCACAGTTCAGCGTGCACCTTGCGGCGCAAATTGCAAACGAGGGGAGGATTCAGTCCGCGCAACACTGGATCCTCGACCATCTCCCGCTCGATCTTACTTTGACGTCCCTGGCGGGACGAGCCGCCATGAGCGTGCGCAATTTTTCGCGGGTGTTTCAGAACGAGACCGGTATTACGCCTGCAGACTTTGTCGAAATGGCGCGCGTGGATTCAGCCCGGCGTCTGCTGGAGGAAAGCGATACTCCATTGCAACGCGTGGCTTCGCGCTGCGGATTTGCGAGTCCAGATACAATGCGGCGGGCCTTCCTAAGGCGGATCGGCACCGGACCTAGTGACTATCGAGAACGATTTCGAAGATAGGTGTTCGAGGCTCAGTGCTGTCTACTTGCGAGAGCACGGGCTGCTGGCCAGTGCCTGAAGTTACTGAGAGATCCGAGTCGGTCATCTGAACCTCTCTGACAAAGAAGAGGATGCGCTCATGAGCTTCATGCAGGCGCTGACCGACGGATTTAAATCCGTCGGTCAAAAATAAATAGTCACGCTGACAACATTGATGTCTCATCAAATGCAATCAGGATCCTAGCCATCCGGGTGCTGCGGATAGATATTCATCAAGTTTAAAAAAGCGCGCGCGGCGTTATCTGACGGGCCTTGGTCTTCGCCGTCCGCTGCCAGATAAGCCACTACCAACTCCCAGCAAATTTCTGGCTCCGCCAGTTGGGCAATTCCGAGGGAGGGTCGGCGAGCTTCTGCGATCGCCTCAGGAAGCAGGGCAATTCCCATGCCCCGACTGACGAGTTCAAGCAGGGTTTCGAGATCACTGACCTCGAAGGCAATATGCCGGCTAACGCTGGCTCCGGAAAATCCCTGGTCGACCAGTTTTCGAGTGCCCCAGTCAGGTTCGAAATCCACAAAAGACTCGTCCTTCAGAGCAGCGAAGGAAATGTTGCTCGCTCCGGCGAGAGGGTGGCTTGGAGCGCATGCGACAACGAGTGCCTCACAAGCGATCATATCGCACTTGATATCGTCTGGAGATTCACTCAGCGGAAGAAACGCTAGATCGAGCCGGCCGCTTCTGATTTTCTCGAGAAGATCTGTCGAACTGCCCTGGCGTAGTCTGACTTCGACGCCAGGATACGCGGCATGAAATTTTTCGATGAGCGAGGGTAGATCCAAAAACGCCGGTAGGCTTTGGACTGTGCCGATGCTCAGTGATCCTCCTTTGAGATTGCGAACCGAAGCCACCGCGTCGCGGGCGTCCTGAATGGACTCGAGCGCGGTCCTCGCCTTGTCGAGCAACATCCGTCCGGCATCGGTCAGCCTGACCTGCCGCGTACTCCGGACAAATAGCTTGGCATCCAGTTCTTCCTCAAGCAGCCGGATCGAATTTGAAAGCGCCGATTGCACAATGTTCATGCGCTGCGCGGCCCGGGTGAAGTGCTTCTCCTCGGCGACGGCCACAAAATGCTGCAACTGGCGAATTTCCAAGACGAACGGCTCCTTATTTAGCTGTTCCATCGCTTAATGGCATCACTATATTCTATTGGAACGATGGGCAAGGGATACCCATGTTGCCTTCTCCAGCATGTGAGGAGAGCAATATGATTGAGCCCAGAAATTTACCGACAGACATTCCATTGCCGACGCGCCGTCTCGGTCTCACCGATATGCACATCACCCGCGTGGGGTTCGGCGCGTGGGCGATCGGCGGATCTGATTGGGCTGTCGGCTGGGGCACCCAGGACGACAAAGATTCGATTGCAGCCATTCGTCATGCCGTCGGTCGCGGCATCAACTGGATCGATACTGCTGCGGTCTACGGGCTCGGTCATTCGGAAGAGGTGGTTCGTCGGGCCCTTGCAGAGATGTCCGCGAACGAGCGTCCCTATATTTTCACCAAATGCGGTCTTGTCTGGAACGAAAACGACCGGAAAGCGCCGCCCCAGCAGGTCGGTGCTCCCGCAAACATCCGGCGCGAAGTGGAAGCGTCGCTCAAACGTCTCGGCGTTGAGCGTATCGATCTTTACCAGATGCATTGGCCAGCTGAGGATGGTACGCCGCTGCAGGACTACTGGCAAACGCTGCTGGATCTGAAGGCTGAAGGAAAAGTTCGCGCAGTTGGCTTGTCGAATCATAACGCCGCACAGCTCGATGCTGCCGAACTGCTCGGTCATGTGGATACGCTCCAGCCGCCTTTTTCCGCGATCCGTCGCGGTGTGGGCTCGGCGGAACTGCCTTGGTGCCATGCACACCACACCGGCGTGATCGTCTACAGCCCGATGCAGTCCGGATTGCTCTCTGGCCGCTTCACGCTCGCACGCGCGCAGGCGCTTCCGAAGGATGACTGGCGTTCGCGCAACCCTGAATATTCTAGCAAAAAACTGACGAGCAATCTCAAGCTTGCTGATGCCTTCCTGTCCATCGCTGATCGCTATCATACAACGGTCGCCGCGAGCGCGGTCGCGTGGACGCTTGCGTGGCCCGGCGTCACGGCTGCTATTGTCGGTGCCCGCAGTCCATCGCAGGTTGACGGGTGGATCAATGCAGCCAGCATCGAACTAACGAACGGCGATCTTGCAGAAATCGCAGCGGCGATTGAATCGACGGGAGCAGGCAGCGGTCCCTTGTCTCCATCCCGCGGGAGTACCATTCATGCATAAAATCGTCGGAAAGCCGCGCCTTGTCGGAATGGCGGGAAGCTTGCGCAGGTCCTCCTATTCGAGTGCCGTTTTGTCTGGGCTGCGAGAGAATCTCCTTCCTGCCGCTCAAATCGAAACCTGCGACCTGCGGCTTCCCCTCTACAACGAAGACGAAGATGGACCGGCTGCGCCGGAGGAAGTGAGAACATTTCGCGAGGCCATCTGGGCCAGCGACGGAGTTGTGATCGTTACACCGGAATACAATCACGGCATTCCCGGCGTCCTCAAAAATGCTTTGGATTGGGCCTCCCGGCCTTTCGGTGAATCGGCATTGATCGACAAACCGGTTCTGGTCATCTCGGTATCGCCCGCCTTCACGGGCGGTGTGCGGGCGCAGGCGCAGGTGAACGAGACCTTGCTTGCGATCGGAGCGGGAATCGTTACCGGACCCCAAGTCGTTATCGGCAGCATTACAGGCAAGATACAGGACGGCCTGCTCGTCGATGGAGAAAGTTTGAGATTTGCGCTTGGGGCTCTCGATCGTTTGATCGCGATGTCTCGGAACGATCGCACATCGCAACGATTATTGGCTTGAACCACGTATGCGGCGCGCGGGTTTGAGACTACCCGATGCCCGTCGCTCGCCTTCACCACCATGCCGAAAGCTGCCAGTGACCCGGTCCATATCCAGAGGGCCAAGTTCATCGAGAAGCTGGAGGAGCAGAAGCTGCTCCTGAGTGATCCGGACCATCCAGAGAATGCTCGAAGTGGAAGGCCAGCTCCGGGATCCGGCCGCCTGACTTCAACGCGGGTCGGCTTGTCTTTGGGTTGCGCCAAAACAATGTTGTCGGGCGGGCTGCCGGCTTCCGAATTTTGAAGTTCGGTCTTGAGTTCTTTCAGTACCTTTGATGCGTGCTCCAACGTACTTCAACTAGTGCCTGCCCTGCTGCGTCACACTTTCAATTTGCGGTTGTTCACTCAGGAGGTTTGAGTTCGCCTTTGATCCACGCACGTTCGATTGGATTTGGAACACCGCAATTCAGACAGACCCATTCGCAAAGACCGCTGTCGCGCATCTTCTCGATTTCATGGCGCTGCTGCATTTCGGGCAGATTTGGCGTGAATGCACGAAGTTTTCCTGAGTCGCCTTTGCGCGACCGGCAGACGTACCAGACGATAATTAGCGCAGAATGAGGAAGGCCGAAGCTCGTCACGTTGAATGCATGGAGATGGTTCGAATTGCTTCGTCGAGCGCCGCCCGGCTGGAGCGCACAGCCCGCCTCGATCGCATCGAGTGACCTAGTTCGACCTAGGGCCTAGCGACGAAGCAGTTACCTCCGCCTGATCCATTGTTCGCCGCCGGACCATTTTCCGCCCACTGAAGGCGAACCGTTCTCCTCATCCAGGCGGCATTGCCATTTGGCTTCTTCCGTCAGCCAAAATTCACGATGACGCGGATCCTGAAAGGCCCTTTCCCGGCATATCTTCACTTGTACTTTGCACGACTGCCGGCGGTCCACGAGCGTCACCATCTTTCCACGGGGCAACCCAGAGACTCCGCTTCTGCGACAGTGGCTCCGGACGGCACCCGCGAATACACCGATTCTCTACCTGCGGTCGCCGCGGCAATATCGGTATCGCTGACGCCGCCGAAGTTGCTTTCCGTGCTGCGGCTGCAGGGCACGGAAATCTCCGCCTGCTCGGCGTGGTAGCGCGATAGCGCGACTGCTCCGAACGTACTGATGGCAAGAGACATCAGAATGACTTTCGCGATCTTCATGGACTAACGACCATCCCGACCATCCTTTACTGGGCCTTTGGTGCGGCCGCAGCCGCCGCCTGCTTGGGGCCGCTCGCGATTTGCACGGCGTCGCCGGCGACGAGCGTCTCCGCCGGATTGTTGATCAGCCGGTCGGAGATCGACAGGCCAGCGGTAACCTCGACGGTGTCGCCGAAGTCGCGCCCGAGCTGCACCGTCTTGACGACCACCTTGTCTTCGCTGCCGACGAGCGCAACCTGCTTGCTCTGGCTTCCGGAGATCAGTGCCGTCGAAGGGATTGTGACAAGGTTGGGCGCGCTCGGCAGGCTGAAATGGACATTGCAGTAGCTGCCGCCGAAGAACTTTCCGGCGGCATTGTCGGCCTGCAGTTCGACCTGCATGCTGTGCGATGAAGCGTCGATCGACTGCGAGATGTGCGATACCACGGCTTCGAACTGCACGCCGGGATATTGCGGCATCTCGAAGGTCGCCTTGATGCCCGGCGCGAGGCCGGCCGTGAAGGCCTGCGGGACCTGCACGTAGATGCGCACGCGGTGCAGGTCGGAGACCTGGAACAAGGCCTGCCCGCTGCCGCCTGAACTGATCAGCATGCCGAGTTCGATGTTGCGCGCGGTGACGACGCCATCGAAGGGCGACGTCAAGGTCTTGAACGACTGCAGCGCCTCAAGCTGGCGAACGTTCGCCTCGTTTGCATCCACGACGGCTCTCTTGGCATCCGCATCCGCCTGGGTCTGGTCCGCAAGCTGCTGCGACACGATCTGCTTGCCGACCAGGATGCCATTCCGGTTGGCCGTCAGCGTCGCGATCTGCTCGTTGGCCTTGGCGCTGGCGAGCGTCGCCTTGGCCTGGCCGAGTTGCTGATCAAGGTCCGGAGCATCGATAACGGCGAGCACCTGCCCGGCCTTTACCGGCGAGCCGATGTCGTGATCCCACTTTTGCACGTACCCGTTCACGCGTGCATAGATCGCCGCCTTGTTGAAGGGCTGGATATTTCCCGGCAGCGTCAGCGCTTGCTGGGGGCTTGACAGAGCGAACTTCGCCAGCGCCACGGTTGGCACCGCCTGCGAAACCGTCCATTGCGCGATATCCCTGGTACTGCGGGCACGCTCGAAAAAGCCGTAACCGAGCACGACGGCTGCCACCAGCACCACCACGGACGCCGTGATCAGGAGGCTGCGCCGGCTGGGTGGCGTGATGGTTTTCGGTTGCATGTTGGTTCCGCTCAATTCGATGCTGCAGGTGCAGCGTGTGACTTGACGACCGTTTTTTGCTTGCGGCCGTGCACGAGACTGAAGATGGAGGGCACGAGAAACAGGGTGGCAAAGGTCGCAAACAGCAGTCCGCCGATCACGGCCCGTCCCAGCGGCATGTTCTGTCCGGGCTCGATCGCCATCGGCAACATGCCGATGATCATCGCGAGCGCGGTCATCACCACCGGGCGGAAGCGGGTGCTTCCCGCCTCGAAGGCGGCCCCCAAGGAATCCACTCCAGAAGCCAGTTGCTCCCGCGCGAAGCTGATGACCAGGATGCTGTTGGCGGTCGCGACGCCCATGCACATGATGGCGCCGGTAAGCGCGGGAACCGACAGCGTCGTCCCCGTGGCGAACAGCATCCAGACGATGCCGGCCAGCGCGGTCGGCAGCGCCATGATGATGACGAACGGATCCAGCCAGGACTGGAAGGTCACAACGATCAGCAAATAGATCAGCACGATCGCCACCGCGAGGCCGATGTAGAGCTGCTTGTAGGCGCTCGTCATGGTGGCGACCTGGCCGCGCAGCGTGACGGTGGCGCCCGTGGGCAGCTCGGAGGCGGTCGCGGCGACCACCTTGTTGATCTCAGCGGCGACCGCGCCGAGGTCGCGTCCCTGCGGCGTCGCGTAGATGTCGATGATCGGCTGCACATTGTAGTGCGACACCACGACATTGCTGTTCGACCGCTGGACGTCGGCGAGCGCGCCAACAAGCTGCGTGTTTGTCGACCCGGAGGCCGTGACCGGGATGTTTTTCAGCCCCGTCATGGTGTCGATGTCGCGCTGCGGGGTCTGCACGGAGACCGCGTAGGAGACGCCGTTGGCCGGGTTGAGCCAGTAGGTGGGGGCGGACTGCGAGCTGCCCGAAAGCGTCGTCAGCATCGCCGTGGCGACGTCCTTTTCGCTGAGGCCGGCGAGCGAGGTGAACGAGCGATCGACGTTTACGTTCAGCGTCGGCTGCTGGAACGCCTGCTGGATGCGCGCGTCGGCGATGCCCGGAATCTGCTTGATCTTCGTCAGCAGCGAGTTCGCATACTTGCGGTTGGCTGCGACGTCGCGGCCGGCGATCTGCAGGTCGATCGGAGCCGGCACGCCGAAGTTCAGCACCTGGCTGACGATATCCGCCGGCAGGAAGGCGAAGTCGGTGCCGGGAAACTGGCGCGGAAGCTGGGTCCGCATCGTCTTGATGTAATCGTCGGTCGGCGCGTGGTTGGCGCCGAGGCTGATCAGGATATCGGCGTCCGCGACGCCGATGGTGCCGGAATTGTTGTAGGCCATGTTGATGCCGCTGACCGTCAGGCCAATATTGGCGACGACGCCGGTCAGTTCATTGGCCGGAATGATGCCCTGGATCTCCGTCGTGATGCGGTCGGAGAGGCTGGTGGTTTCCTCGATCCGCGTTCCCGTCGGCGCCCGGATGTGCAGCTTGATCTGTCCAGCATCCACAGTCGGGAAGAAGTCCTGACCGAGAAATGGTGCCAGGCCGAATGACAGGACGCTGACGGCGAGAAACCCGATGATGACCGGAATTCGCGCCTTCAGGCATAGTTGCAGGATTCCCAGATAGCCCTCGTGTATCCGGTTGAACACGCGCTCAAAGCCCTGCTGGAAGCGTACCAGCGGATTGCGGCTTGGCGGCTTATCGAGGCCGTGGCCTCCGCTCTCCGCCGACGGCGAATGCTGGCCGCGCAACAGATAATTCGCGAGCGTCGGCACCAGCGTTCGCGACAGCACGTAGGACGCCGCCAGCGCCAGCATCACGGCCTCGGCCAGCGGCTGGAACAGATAGCCGGCGACGCCGCCGAGCCCGAACATCGGCACGAAGGCGATGCAGATGCACAAAACCGAGACCGTTGCCGGGATGACGATCTGCTGCGCGCCGTCGAGAATGGCCGTTTCGATGTCCTTCCCCTGCTCCATGTGCCAACTGATGTTCTCGATCGTCACCGTCGCGTCGTCGACCAAGATGCCGACCGCAAGCGCCAATCCGCCCAGCGTCATGACGTTGATGGTCTCGCCGAGCAGCGACAGCCCGGTCAACGCGGCCAAAATCGCCAGCGGGATCGACAGCGTAATGATCAGCGTGGAGCGCCAGCTTCCCAAGAATAGCAGGATCATGAAGCCCGTCAGCGTGGCGGCGATCACGCCCTCCCTGATCACGCTGCTCACCGCATCGGTGACGTACACCGATTGATCCCCGACCGCGATCAGCTTCAGGCTGTTCGGCAGCGTCGATGATACGGTCGGCAGCAGCGCCTTGATGCCGTTGACGATATCGAGTGTCGAACTTGCGCCCGCCTTCAGTATCGTCAGCAGGACCGCGCTGGCGCCGTTGACGTGCACCGCGTTGATCTGCGGCGGGTTGCCGTCGTGGACGTACGCGACGTCACGCATGTAGACCACAGTGCCGTTGACGGTCTTGACCGGCAGGTTGTTGAACGCATCGATCGCCTGCGGCGACCCGTTGAGGTTGACGGTGTATTCGTAAGTGCCAATCTTCTGGGTGCCCACCGGCGTGATCAGGTTCTGCAGCGACAGAGCGCTGATGACGTCGTTCGCCGAAACTCCATACTGGTGCAGCGCCTGCTGGTTCAGGTCCGCCTGCACCTGACGGACCTTGCCGCCGAACGGCAGCGGCAACGCCGCGCCGGGAACGGGCGCCAACGCAGGCCGGATGAAATTGAGCGCCGCATCATAGATCGCGGTCTCAGACATCTGACTGCTCGACAGCGCCAGCTGCAGGATCGGCACGCTGGAGGCGTTGAAGCTCACGATCAGGGGCGGCGTGATGCCGGGAGGCATCTGCTTCAGCACCGTCTGCGACATCCCGTTGACCTGCGCCAGCGCGGCGTTGATGTTGACCGTCGGCTGGAAGAAGATCTTGATGATCCCGTAATTGACTATCGACTGGGACTCGATGTGCTCGATGTCGTTGACGCTGTTGGGCAGCGAGCGTTCGTAGAACGTTACGATGCGTCCGGCCATGTCGTCGGCCGGAAGTCCCGTGTAGCTGAATACCACGCTGATGACCGGGATGTTGATGTTCGGGAAGATGTCGGTCGGAGTCCGCAGCGCCGACGACACGCCGAACATCAGGATCAGCACGGCCATCACGATGAACGTGTATGGACGGCTTAGGGCGAGACGAACAATTCCGATCATGGGACGCTTTCGGGTCTATCGGTTCCGGCTTCGAACCGGGCGCGGCGCCGTCGTTTGCCGGAAAGCGCCGCAACGACGCACGTGCCTGGCTTTCGAAAAGCCCGGGCATATCGTAAGGTAGGGTTGATCTACCCATTCGTAAAATGCATTCTCTTCATTCTGACATGTCCGCAGTGAATGATAATGACGCCGAAGCCTGCGCTCAGACTAAGCGCTATCGACCTGAACCTGCTGGTCGTGTTCGATGCTATCCTGCGTGAGAAATCGGTGACCCGCGCCGGTCTTTTGCTCGGGTTCAGTCAACCCGCAATGAGTCATGCCCTCACCCGGCTGCGCCACATGCTGAAGGACGATCTGTTCGTTCGCAGCCCGAAGGGTATGATTCCGACGCCCCGGGCCGAGCATCTGGCAGAGCCGATCCGGAGCGCGCTGGATTCGTTGCAGCAATCGCTTGAACCGACGAAGTTTGATCCGCACCTAGCGACACGTACGTTCAATATCGCCGTCGACAATTATTCCGCCGTCGTGCTGGTCCCGGAGATCATGTCCCATATCGCCGGGATCGCACCGCAATTGAGGCTAGATATTAGACCCAGCGGTACGCTGAACATTCCGGAAATTCTGGACCGCAGCGAAATTGACTTGGTGATCGGGCGGCACAAAATCGAAGGCGAGCGATTTTCAACGAAACGCCTGCTTCAGGACCGGTTCGTCGTCGTATACCGCAAGGGGCACCCAGCGGGCAGGAAGACGTTCTCACCCGAAAAACTGGCCTCCCTGTCCAGGCTCGATATTTCGTCTGCTCAGTTCGGGGTCGACGTGGGCTTGCCCGGTTCGGCCAAGCCGAAGCAACGACCAACGATGAGGGCGCCGTTTCTGTCCGCCGCAAAAATCCTGTCGTCATCCAACATGATCTCGATTCTCCCGTTGAACGTCGCAAGAGATATCGTGACCCGCGGTCCCCTCGCATTTGCCGAATTGACCGGACCGGCGCAATCCGTCGACGTCTACATGAGTTGGCCTCGACGTCTCGACAACCAACCGGCACATTCCTGGCTTCGCAGGATCATCGGGCAGGTAAGCTCGGAACTCTGATCTCGACCAAACAGGAACCTTCGTCCGGCAAATCCGCGTCAAGCTGACGTATCGCATCAGCCTATGAGATCAGTTCGTACCGCTCGCGAAGGCGCAGACACGAGGCTTGGAGACTGCCCCTGAAATCGTTTTTCGAGGCGCCGAGAACCCAATCAGAACGCTCCAGCAATCGTTCACAGGATAGATGACCACGTTCATATTTCGCGGCCACGCCCCAAGCGTCCGCGCTTCAGCACGTATCACCTCTTCCAGATCCGCCTTGGTCTTCGAAATCTTTGTCATTCTGGACGCCGTGTAATCCAGCCAAAAACCGCTCTAAAATTATTTAATCACGAGAACGAGACGTCGCACGGGGCGCAGATGCCCGCAGTGTCCCTTAATCACCAGCTAAGTGAACGAGCATAGGGACCCTACATCGCAACAGTTAGCGGCAAATTATGTCCTGCAGTTCGAAGTCCTCGACCCAAAGATCAATCCTGGAGAGACGCTCGCCTCGGTCGCTGCGATTGCGCTCTCAGCTTGCTCCCATCAGGCGGCTGGTGCAGACTCAAGGACTGGCGCCGCGTCGCCACGCGCTATGACAAGATCGCCGCCAACTACCTCTCCGGCGCTCTCATCGCCACAGCCGTAATCTTTTGGTGCAATTGAGTCTGGAGCCTAGGCGCCAAGCATCATAGGCGGCGCAAGGCTGAGCGCGCCAACGTCATCGGCCATATTTCAATTTTTGATAGAGCTTTCCACGATTGACTGATCAAAAGCCATACGTTACATCCTAGTCAACGGACGTTGACTAGGATGTAAAGGAAAGCCATTTGTCCCTCCTTCAGCCCTTTATTGCCTATTACCGTGTCTCAACAACGAAACAGGGGATTGGCGGCCTGGGCGTAGACGCCCAAAAGGCAGCGGTCGCTAATTATTTAAATGGTGGCTCTTGGAAGATCGTAGGTGAGTTCGTCGAGGTTGAAAGCGGACGCCGCAGTGATCGACCCGCGCTTGAAGAAGCGCTAGCGGCCGCGCGACTTCACCAGGCGCCACTTATTGTCGCGAAAGTTGACCGGCTAACTCGTTCTGTCGCGTTCCTTTCACGCCTCCTCGAAGCCGGAGTCGACGTCCGCTTTGCGGATCTTCCGGCCCTTGAGGGACCAACAGGCCGCTTCATGCTCCAACAGATGGCCGCCGTCGCAGAATTGGAAGCGGGGCTGATCTCGACTAGAACGAAAGCGGCACTCGCCGCAGCGAAGGCTCGCGGCAAGAAGCTGGGCGGCCACCGCGGCTCGACCTTGTCCGCCGCAGCCCGAGGCGCCGGTCGTGAGTCCCAGGCCCAAAGGGCGGAAGAAAGAGCAAAGGACCTTTCCCCGCTATTACGCAAATTGCAGGCGGAGGGATTGAAGACCGCTGCAGGTTTGGCTAGAGCCCTCACCGACCTCGGCATTCCGTCCGCTCGCGGGGGCAGTAAATGGACCGCAACGCAAGTTGCTCGGGTTCGCCAACGCCTCGACAGCATAATGTAGGCGGATTTGGCAACTACCTCGGCTTTCAAGGATTGGCGCAGCAAGAGCTCGACGATCCCAGTCGCAGATCGCGCAATCTTCCGCCGCTAGTTCGAAAGATCAAATTCAAGTCGATCACTGCGCACACCGCCGCAGGGCGACGCCGATCAGCCAGAACACGAATCTCACCAGGAAGATTACGGCCATGATCTGTATCCATAGGAAGCCGCCCAACTCCCTGAGGATGACCTCCGCTTGCGCGCCCCGAGAGCTCGGCAGGGAATCGCCAACGGCCTCGATCGCACGCGTGCCAGCTCGCATACCGTCTCGGATCCATTGAGGCCGGCAAAGGAACGTCACTACGAGAAGGGCCCATGCAAGCAACATGGTGCCGAAACGAAAGCTTTGGACTTTAGCGTGGCGCTTGAGGCCGGCGTACTTTAACTCTGGCGGCACGATCGGCATCCTCTGAGCGAGATTGTAAACGCCTCGTCAAATTGCCAATTGCACCGGTTCGATCGCAGCAAAGAATCTTGTGATCTACTACCACACGCCTAGAACCATTCGATGATGGGACACCTCAGCGCTGTTGAGTTCGATCGTTGAATGGAACTAGCATGTTGTCGTGTACATAGAGCCGGAAGAATCTCAGCGCGTACTTCCGAAACGAAATCGAGAGTGCAATGAAGTTTAGCCCGCGACAGCACCTAAGGTTAGCCGATTCACTTGACGGGAAGGCGGATAGAGAGCCTGATCCGCAGCGCGCAAAGAAACAGAAAGCAATGGCGAAGCTGTACCGGCAACTTGCGCGGAGGGCTTACAATCTGAAGCCGGATGCGATTGATTGAGCTGTCGATGTGTGGCGGGACCCGCGTAACAAGTATCGACGCAAATGCTCTTGACGAGCTACTGGAAAAATCCCTCTTGGAAAGAAGTGCGCTCTCTTCGATGTCAGGCGAGCAAGGGAAGCATTTATTAGAAGTCCTTCAACGATATTGTTCTGACCGGTAAGTTTCCGTTCTTCTGACGGATCAATTCCACGCTATAGGTGTGTTCGTCATCGAATGAGAACAGCCTCCCCGTTTCATGAACTTGAGTGCTCGCCCCAAACAGCTTCTGATCTCCGCACCATGTTTCGCCTGTAGCGTACTTTAAGGCGTACGTGCCGTTCGGCATTTTGTGCTGTATTGTTTCACCACCTTTCGCGAAGAAAGTCATGATCGTTCGGTTTGTCCCTATCTCTTGAAACTTTATGAAATAGTTGCTTCCACCTTCAGTTCTGATGGTGAGAGGTGCAACCAATGGCAATTGGGCATATCGCGCATAACGGCCCGTTGCAGGTTGCAAAAGATCGCAAGCCTGTGTCGGCTCATGATGCTCATTTAATAAGGCAACTGCGAGTGGAATTACACCGACGCCGCCCAAAATGCCGAGTATGAGAAATGAGCGGTGGCGCCAGAACGCACGAGTAACACGTACCCTCCCTGCTTCCGGCAAACCGACGGCGCACCGCCCACAGCGGGGTAAGAGCTTTACCTTGTAATCGCCTAGTCGATTGCGAGCACCGCAACTCGGACAGACGATTACATTTGTTGAGACAATTGCCATATTTTCTAGCGGATTCGAACAATGTCTAAAAACAATGCGTCGCGCGCGTAGTATCTGTTAGGTCGATCGTGATGCAATCCAGGCTAGACGACTTTGGACGCTGCCGCGGCGGTTTTGGGTGGACTTCAAGTTGCTCTCCGTACTGCGACAGGTCGGGGCCTGATTCTTCTCTTTTGACCGGAATCGCCGTTTGTCGAGCGCGCGCCCGTCGTTGGGCACTGTCGTGCATCCGGTCTCTTAAGTCCTGTTCCACAAGGTCCAAAAGGTCTCGCGATCGAGCGCTAGACGAAGCCGCGATTAGCGTCACTAAAAACCATAGCCCGATTGCAGATCGCCACATTACGAAATTCCAAGAACTGATCGATTCTAGGATCAACTGCCAAGCATTTTGTCGAGTATACTCCGTGGTTGTAAACTCTACAAGAGGCTGCACTCGCGTGCATGAAGCTTCGTGATGTCTTAGCCACAAATATTAGGAAGCGCCGGCGGGAACGTGGTCTTTCCCAAGAAGAACTCGCCCATCGGGCCGGAGTTGATCGAACATACATCAGCTCGCTGGAGCGGAGCATCTACGCCGCTAGCGTGGACGTGGTAGAACGACTTGCGAAGGAACTTGAGATTGACCCAGCCGATCTCTTCGTCAGAAAGTCACTAAGTAAACCCGAACGGTAGGAAATGGACGTTTGCGCAACTTCAAGCTCAGTTCAAACTTATGGATCTGGCAGCGCAGCTCTAATGCAGTTTTTGCAAATGACACCTTGGGGCGACCCAGGCCGACCAAGCCGTTACGTCAGCAATGCTTGAGGCATTATTCGTAGCAATGCTCGGACCATTCCTCCGGGGATGCTCCGGGCAATACTTAGAGCACTTCTGAGCCCCTAAGGCATTGATAGTTTCACCGCCGGACCCCGCGGTTGACCTCTCGGGTGTGCCACCAACTGTGCCGCGGTTTTCGATCGCGACGCCTTGCCAATAGGCGGTGATCGCCCGATGGAGGGCATTTTCGACGAATAGCGCGGCTTTCCAAGGAAGAACGGGCTGTGCCGGCGCCAACTGGGCCATGTGCTGTGCCTGTGCCTGTGCCTGTGCCACGGCAACGCACGCGTGGCACAGCGGCACGGCATATCGATATTATGAGCTCTTGGACCGTTTGCGGCTGTGAAATTCGATTTTGTGTTCCCTACAACAAAACATCGCGTCGGATCTGCGCTTTGCGCCCGGTCCAACTTCAAACGGATTTCCGCAAAGACTGCATACCTGGAATTTCGATCCGCCGGACATTTTACGTGCCAACTGAATCAATAAGCCGTCAATAAGCGTTTCTGCCTTTAAAGACATTTTGAAGCCGCCCGACTTCAACTCAAAACTAAGCTCGCCGAGCTTTGGACCGAGTATACGATCTTCGATCCAGCCTGAAAGACTCTCCGACGCTCTACCTTTTCTACTGATCCACTTCAGAAGCTCGCGAAACTTACTTGCGGTCTCAAGTTGTAGATCAACGTCTTCGCCATAAATTATACGCCGCCCCGGCATAGGAAAAAAGATTTCATCAACAGCTGCTCTGCCTGACTGCGCAACATAGCTCGGTCTCTCAAGATGGCCGTAGTGATGGACAAACGCCAGCAGATCCTGAGGCGCCTCTAGCTTTTTAAAGGCTAGAAAAGCAGCATCGTTGTCTAATGGGCGGTTCGGGGCAAGTTTTCCACCATTGCCAATTATCCAGATTCCGTACTTCCCGTAATCATCGATCCTATATCCTTTTGTGTCCTTGAACCAATCAAGGGAGACTTCAAGTGCGTTCATTCGACGTCACCGCTATGTAACCGATAAATATTCTATCCGTTACAATACGTCACGACAAGAAACATAACGGTACCCGAAGAAACAGCGGGTACCGAAATGGATCATACTGAGAGAGTTTTAAACGGTTGCGTTTTTGGAGCCCTCACTTTCTCCATTCCGGCAGCAGGCGCTATGGCCGGAATCTCAAGAAACGCGAGCTACAAGGCTGCCCGACGCGGTGAGATCCCGACAATCAGGTTGGGCGGCAAACTCCGCGTTCCGGCAAGAAAATGGATGCGTATTCTTGCCGAAGGTCGCGATCCCTCAGACCTAGCGAACACTCTATGACCGGAGCAACTGTTGAAAGTGGCTTCTGCCGCCTCAGTGGAAAGGTTTGCTGGGCATCCACGGATCTCGGAAAATACACCCTGCTGTGCTCTGTAGCAGCTTCAAAAATTAGAAGTGGACGTATGTCCATTCAAGAAGGTGTGGACAGCATGCAGGATCGGGCAGTCGCCCGAGGACTCGACCGCCACTACGGTCAGGACCGCGTGCAAGACATCATTGCAAAGGCACTGAGCAATTCGGCCATCTCGACAGTTTCATCCGTCAGACCGCTCAATTCGGCCTCAAACAGTTCAGCCGCCCCAGCAGTAATTAAAGCGACTCCATACGTGTGGAAGCAGCCGAGTTCTATAAAAAAGAGGGACTTCCTCTATGGGCAGCATTCAATAAGAGAATTTGTTAGCGCCACAGTCGCGCCAGGTGGTATCGGCAAGTCGTCGCTGATCGTCACGGAAGCGCTGGCGATGGTTTCGGGAAAAGCCCTTCTGGGAATTCAACCGGCGTCTCGTCTCCGCGTCTGGCTGTGGAATCTTGAGGATCCTCAAGAGGAGATCGACCGGCATATTCAGGCGACCGGACAACGCTACAAACTGACGGCTGAGGACATCGAGGGCTATCTGTTCGTCGACAGCGGACGGGAACAGCGCTTGGTGATCACTGTTACTGATCGCACGGGTACCGCGATCCTCGAGCCTATCGTCGATGCGCTCGTCGCCGAGCTTATCAGGAGGAGCATCGACCTCTTGGTAGTCGATCCTTTCGTGTCCTCCCATGAGGCGCGAGAGAATGATAACGGGGCGATGGACCGTATCGTAAAGGCATGGGGCCGCGTCGCGCAGCGCGCGAATTGCTCCATCGAACTGGTCCATCACAGCAGGAAGTCATCCGCCGGCGCGACCGAAACGACAGAGGAATCTGCGCGTGGCGGCAAGGCGCTCACGGATGGGTGCCGGTCCGTCCGGGTACTCAACCGGATGTCAAAAGAGGAAGGAAAGAACGCCGGAGTCGAGAACCCGCGTTCCTACTTTCGCGTTTCTGTCGACAAGGCCAATTTAGCACCACAGGCAGAAACGTCCGATTGGTTCCACCTCGAAAGTGTCGACCTCGGCAATAATTCGACTGGGGGTTACGGCGATAGCGTCGGCGTCGTGGTGTCGTGGCAGTGGCCAGATTTGATGGCGGATGTCTCCGTTTCAGATCTCCAAAATGTACAGGTCATCATTTCAAAGGGGCGATTTCGCGCCAGCGTGCAATCGCTCGACTGGGCCGGACATGCAGTCGCAGAGGCCTGCCGGCTTGACCTTGCGAAAGCCGCCGATAAGCGCAAGGCAAGCAATCTGCTGAAGGCCTGGACAGCCTCGGGAGCTCTTAAATTGCAAACCGCCAAGGACGCGAAGGGTAATAACCGGCCCTTCATCGTCGTGGGAAAGCGGGCAAATGACTGATTTCCCCACCGCCCTTGGAAGTGAGGTGAGGAGGTGGGGATTTTCCCTCTTTGCCCCCACCCCCACCACCAACCCTTTAGGGGGTGTGGGGGTGGAGTGGGGAAGTATTGCTCTCCAATTTGAAGGTGAGGAATGTTCTGGACTGCCGACACGCCCCCGCCAGCAAATTCAGGCTGATTGCAAGAGATCCTGCGCATGAGCCGCCCCGCACGCCCATCAGTGATCCCGCCAGGCGCATGGCCGCGCCGTATGCCGGCCGACCTGTCGGCCGGCTATGTCGGAGAAACGACTGTCGAGGGCTTCCTCAGTCGCGTCGGTTCGGAGTATCCTTGGCCACGTGTAAAACAAGGCCGGCGGCAGCTATGGCTAATCGACGATCTAGACAAGGCAATCGCGGCACCGGGGCGGGAATACGACGCCGCCGAGGATTTGTAACCGTGGAATTGAACCTGCCGCGCCACGTGCGGGTCAAGCCGTTGGCCGGCGGCCGTCAGGCGTTTTATTACGAAGTGCCGACGCATTTTCGAAAGCTCGGCTGCTCGATCCCCAACGAACCGCTCGGCGATTACATCACGGCGTGCGGCGCCGATGGCGCCGGCGGTCGCGCCGCCATCCTCAACAGCCTGTTCGACGAATGGAACGACGCCCGCAAGGGCAACGTAAAAGACGAAGTCGCCGGCGCCGCTATCGGTACCGTCGATTGGCTGTTTCGTGAATACAAGCAATCGAAAGCCTATCTCGAAAAAGTCGGCGCCAGATCGCGTGGCGGCTATGAATGGTCGATGCAAGCCATCTGCGACACGCTCAACAAAAAGAGCGACCGCATCGGCTCGCTGCCCATCAAGTCGATCTCGCCGCGCGCCGCCGATCTGCTCTATGACAAGTTTATCACCACAGACGACGGCATTCGGATGCGGCGCGGCGAGAAGTTCGTCGGGCTGTGCCGCAAGGCATGGCGAGTTGTGCATCGGCTTTATCCCGCCGAATTCGCTAAAGACATTCCAAACCCGTGGCAGGGCGTCACGATGAAAACGCGCATCAAGGCGATCAAGTCTGCCGTCACGCGCGATGAGGTTTACAGGTTCGCCAAGGGCTGCATCGCGGAAGGCAGCGAGTCCGCCATTGCGGCAGCCGCGGCGGCGGTGATCTGTTTCGAGTGGCTGCAACGGCCCGAGAACGTGATCGCCGGACACATCAAATGGAGCAGCTATCGCGTCGCGGGCAAGCCACCGACGATCCAGATCGAGCACCACAAGACCGGGGCCATTATCGATCACCCGCTGGAGGCGATCCTTGACGACGGCTCGATCGTGCATCTCTACTCCGAAGCCGAGGCCGTGCTGTCGCATTTGAAACGGCTCGGCACTCCGATGATCCTCCGCGAGATCAAGACCGGCAAGGGCGAAGCCGAGAAAACGACCGGCAAGACGTTCGCCTTTTCCGGCATGCAGAAGATCGTGCAGCGGATGCGCTTCGCTTGCGAGCTTTCCGACGACTTCACCCTCGATGCCTGTCGGCATGGCGGCATGACCGAATTAGAGGAAGCCGAACTAACTGACGGACAAGGCCGCGCGCTGTCGGCGCACCGCACCCGCGAGAGTTATGCCGGCTATGCGAAGCGGACCGCGCCGCGCGTCTTGGCGGCTACCATGAAGCGTCATGCGCACGTTATGGCGACAAAGGCGGCTCAGGAAGCCCAGCCAGAGCAACCGCCGCCGGCGGCCGCTCCGCCAACGGGAGATCGGCCGCGAATCGTATCGAGCAAATAAGTAACATGCGAGAATCGCGCGCCGTCCGGCAGGAAGAAACCAAATCAACCGGCGGGCCGGCTACCCGCTTTTCGAATTCGGCTAAACGGCGTGTATTCCATCATCTCGGCCGCAGTGAACTTCCGGTCACCGCGGCGGGTATTGATGACAATCGAGTGCGGCGATCCTGCTGTATCCCTAAGTCTCTCTTCCAGACGCTTCGCGTAATAATACGGGTCATCGTCGATACCGACGCTATGAACTTCGATGATATTGCCGGCCGCGTCGAGCGTGATGACACGGTCGGGCGACGGCAATCGCGAGCGAAGTTCGCTCATCATCTTGTCATGCAGCTTCGGCCACCGAGCGCTCATTGCGTATTCGACCAGCGCCTTGGGTAAGACGACTTCCTCTGCAATTCCGTCGATATCTATCTCACCCGCACTGAGCATGACTTCATAAATAGCTCGTGCCGCCATGGGAAACATTACGGGAAGCGCATGCGCTATGGCGCGACGATCAGAGAGTGCCTGATCACCCGCCGTGGCAGGGTCGAAAAGGTCGTTCGACAAGGCCATCTGTTTAACCAGATCCTCGACATCTTCGAGGATTGAGACCCTATCTGCCATAGAGTCGAGGATGTGAAGAAGCTCTTTGGTCTGGAGTAAACGCTTCTCTCCAAGCGTCAGCGATTTCGCCGTGTAAATGTCCGCAACCCTGTAAGTCCATCCGAGAGATGGATATTCCCAGTGAGCGATTGACGCTCGCAGAGTCTCCGTGTCCATGTTCGGGTCGAAAAAATAGATTTCGTCCTTGATAGCGTGGGCACGAAGAAAATCGACAACGTGCTCGACTTCCACCGGCACAACTTCGCGGGCAGAAAATTCTTCAATCAGTTTTAGCAGCGAAGTCACGTGAGAGCATCCATACGAAAAGAGCCCGGGTTATGCCCGAGCTCTTAAAAAAGATTCGATTGACGCAGATACTACATACCGGAAAGTCGTTTGCGAAGATCAATTGGAGCCCGGCCGGTCTTTGCCGGACCACAAGCTTCTAGGCCGTTGTCTCGTTGAGCAACGATCGAGCACAGTTCAGCACTGAATGCTTCGGGATCAATTGTCTTTGCAGTGCCGCGCATGAATTTAATATTGATCAGCCGCTTGCCCGGGTCGGAGAAGAGGCAATCCTTAAGGATCTCTTTCTCATGATGTGACATCGACTTCACCCTCTGACTGACCATCAACATTCTACCACGCACCTACGGACGGTCTCACGTACGTGCGGTTGCCTAAACCTAACCTCATGCACCCAGCCGCGCCATTAATAGCAAACGCAATGTTAAGGCATGGTTAACGGCATATTAACCATAGGTACAGGCTTGTACAGCGCATTCAAGTTGGGCGGCGCCGACAACGTGTACACGCCGATATCGAACCAACCGCAACATGCTTAAAGCTGAACGATCAGTTGATTGTCAATGAACTTGAGCAATCAACGTTCCAAGCTCAGCCAGAGGGCGGGCAACCGAATTCACGTTCATCACATAAACATAATGGACATGATTTCAAGAACGCCAAGAGAACAGGCTTTCGGAATGGGTAGGGGACCGTTTTTCGGAATAAAAATAGTCACAAGATTAAATTATTGATTTCATTGGCATAACTGGCTGGGGCGGGAGGGTTCGAACCTCCGCATGGGGGAATCAAAATCCCCTGCCTTACCACTTGGCGACGCCCCAATAGACCTGCGGGAAGCCGGCGGATGCGGGTCTGCGCGATTTCCCTCCGGTCACGCCGGTCTATAGAGAGACTTCCGGCATTTCAACCACCTCGCCGGCCCATTCCCGGAGCGAAATCGCCGGCTGGCGTGTTGAGAGCCGCGCCGTTTCATGGGAAGACGGCATGCAAAGGCTTCCATTACCGAAAAAGAGTACCGGTTATGACCTACCGTGCGCCCATTCACGACATGTTGCTGGCCCTTAACCACGGTGCCGGCCTGCAGGCCGCCCTCAAAGCGGGCCATTACGGCGATTTCGACGGCGACATCGCCTCCGCCGTGCTGGAGGAAGCCGGACGATTCGCCACCGACGTGCTGGCGCCGCTCAACCGGATCGGCGACGAAAACGGTATCCAGCTCAAGGACGGCGGCGTCACCACCGCGCCGGGCTGGCCGGACGCCTACCAGCGCTGGATCGCGGCTGGCTGGAACGGGGTCTCCGGTCCGGAAGCGTTCGGCGGCCAGGGCCTGCCGATGGCGATCAACGCCGCCTGCACCGAAATTTGGTCGGCCTCGAACATCGCGTTCGGCCTGTGCCCGCTGCTGACGCTGAGCGCGATCGAGGCGCTCGACGCCCACGGCAGCGGCGAATTGAAGAATATCTACCTCGAGAAACTGGTGACCGGCGAGTGGACCGGCACCATGCAGCTGACCGAGCCGCAGGCCGGCTCCGACGTCGGCGCGCTGCGCAGCCGCGCCGAGCGTGCGCCGGACGGCAGCTACCGCGTCTTCGGCACCAAGATATTCATCACCTATGGCGATCACGACATGACCGATAACATCGTGCATTTCGTGCTCGCGCGATTGCCCGATGCGCCCCCGGGCACCAAGGGCATCTCGCTGTTCCTGATTCCGAAATTCCTCGTCAACGCAGACGGCTCGCTGGGCGCGCGCAACGACATTTTCGCCAGCGGCGTCGAGCACAAGCTCGGCATGCACGCCTCGCCGACCTGCACCATGACGATGGGCGATAAAGGTGGCGCGATCGGTTATCTGATCGGCGAAGAAAACCGCGGCATGCTGTGCATGTTCACAATGATGAACCAGGCCCGACTCGGCGTCGGCATCGAAGGCGTCGGCATTGCCGACCGCGCCTACCAGCAGGCGCTGGCCTATGCGCAGGACCGCAAGCAGGGCCGCGCGCCGGGCAGCAAGAGCGCCGGCATGGATCCGATCATCGTGCATCCCGACGTCAAGCGGATGCTGATGCAGATGCGCAGCATGACCGCGGCGGCGCGCACGATCTGCTACGCCACCGCCGTCGCGCTCGACGTCGCAGCGCGCAGCACCGATCCGACAGTGCGCACGGCCGCAGCCGCACGCGGCGCGCTGCTGACGCCGATCGCCAAGGCGTTTTCCACCGACATCGGCAACGAGGTCACCTCGCTCGGCGTGCAGGTCCACGGCGGCATGGGCTTCATCGAGGAGACCGGCGCCGCGCAGCATTTTCGCGATGCGCGCATCACCGCGATCTATGAAGGCACCAACGGCATCCAGTCGATCGACCTGGTGACCCGCAAGCTGGGCGCCAACGGCGGCGCATCGGTGTGGGCGCTGCTTGAGGAACTGGCCGGCATCGTGTCGCACGTCGAAGCCTCCAACGATCCCGCTTTCGGCACGACCGGCGTGAAACTGCGTGACGCGCTGGGCTCGCTGGAGCGCAGCAGCAAATGGCTGCTGGAACGTCTGGCCTCCGCGCCCACAGAGGCGCTTGCCGGCGCCACGCCGTATCTGCGGCTGTTCGGCTCGACGCTCGGCGGCTGCATGCTGGCAGGCGAGGCGCTGGCGGCAAAGGACATTACCGACGGCGGCGGCGATCCCGCACGCTATGTGACGCTGGCGCGCTTCTTTGCCGAAAACGTCGCGGTGCAGGCCGGTTCGCTGGAGCGCACGGTAATTGACAGCGCGGAATCGGTAATATCTGCCGACGCCGTGCTGCTGGCCTGATCTGATCCGCTCAACCGACGTAAGGACATCCCATGACCGGCCATCTGATCGTTACCGACGAAGACGCCACCCGCGTGATCACGATGCGGCGGCCGGAAAAGAAGAACGCGATCACTCACGACATGTATCGCCTGATGTCTGAGGCGATCGACACCGCGCAGAACAATCCCGCGATCCGCTGCCTGATCATCACCGGCGGCTCCGGCGTGTTCACGGCCGGCAACGATCTCGAGGATTTTGTCGCCACCGCCACTGCCACCACCGATTCCGGCCCGTTCGGCACCTCGCCCGCAATCAAGTTTCTGTATTCGCTGGCGCAGAACACCAAGCCGATCATCGCCGCGGTGGACGGCATCGCAGTCGGCATCGGCACCACCATGCTGTTTCACTGTGACTACGTGCTGGCGTCCTCGACCGCGACATTCTCGACGCCGTTCATTCATCTCGGCCTGGTACCGGAGGGCGCATCCAGCCTCCTGATGCCACGCACGATGGGCCACCAGCGCGCCTTCGCCATGCTGGTGATGGGCCGCAAGGCGAGCGCCGAGGAAGCCCGCGAAGCCGGCTTCGTCAACGTCGTCGTGGCGCCCGGCCATACCGAAGCCGAAGCGCACAAGGTCGCCCGCGAGATCAGCGCGCTGCCGGCCGAGGCCGTAGCGATCTCGCGCAAGCTCCTGAAACTGCCGCCGGAAGATCTGACGCGCCGCATCGACCAGGAAGGCCAGCTGTTCGGCGAGCGGATGAAATCCAAGGAAGCGATGTCGGCGTTCAAGGCGTTCTTCGGCCGCAAGCGAGCGTGAGGCGGTCTCCTACAGGACGGTCTCTTCTCTCGTCCCTGCAAAGGCGGGGGCAGCGTGAGGAGAGGGCCTTGGCCATCGCTCTTGTCGCGCTGGCCGCGTGCACGCTGGGCTCCGTCAGCGTCACCGCCCAATCCACCGCCGCTGTCGATCTCACTCTTCTCGCCATCAACGACTTTCACGGCAACCTGCGCCCGGCGCCGGGCGGCATCGTCATTGATGATCCCGCGGACAGGACCAAAAAGATCACCGTTCCCGCCGGGGGCGCCGAGCATATGGCGACGCTGGTCAAGCAACTCCGCACCGGCAAAAAGAACTCAGTGTTTGTCGCAGCCGGTGACCTGATCGGCGCCAGCCCGTTCCTCTCGGCGATGTTTCACGATGAGCCGACCATCGAGTCGCTGTCGATGATGGGACTGGAAATTGCCTCGGTCGGCAACCACGAATTCGACGAAGGCAAAACCGAGCTGCTACGGATGCAGAACGGCGGTTGCCATCCGGTCGATGGCTGCCAGGGGCCGCATCCCTTCATGGGCGCGACGTTTCACTATCTCGCCGCCAGCACGATCGAGACTGCGACAGGACGGCCAGTGCTGCCGCCCTACGAGATCAAGAATTTCGACGGCATCCCGGTCGGCTTCATCGGGCTGACGCTGAAGGCCACACCGACGCTGGTCTCGCCGCCCGGCGTCGCCGGGCTCGAATTCCGCGACGAGGCAGAGACGGTCAACGCGCTGGTGCCGGAATTGAAGGCCAAAGGCGTCGAGGCGATCGTGGTCTTGATCCACGAAGGCGGCTTTCCGAGCGGCGACTATAACGAATGCCCCGGCATTTCCGGACCGATCGTCGAGATCGTCAAGAAGTTCGACAAGGCCGTCGATGTCGTGATCAGCGGCCACACACACCGTGCCTATACCTGCGAGATCGATGGTCGCCTCGTCACCTCCGGCGACAAATACGGCACTATCGTCACCGCCATCGACCTGAAGGTCGATCGCACCACCCGCGACGTCATCAGCGCCAAGGCCAACAACATCATCGTGCGCACCGCCAGCTATGCCGCCGATCCCGCGCAGACCGCCTTGCTGGCGGCCTATGACAAGGTCGCCGGCCCTATCGCGGCGCGGCCGGCGGGCTCGGTGACCTCCACGCTGTCACGCATGCCGAACATGACGACCGGCGAGAGCCCGCTTGGCGACATCATCGCGGATGCGCATCTGGCGGCGACGGCGGCGGCCGGCGCGGTCATCGCCTTCACCAATCCGGGCGGCATCCGCGCGGATATCGCACACGGACCGGACGGCGCGGTGAGCTATGGCGACGTGTTCGCGGCCCAGCCGTTCCGCAACCAGTTGGTCACGGTGACGCTCACGGGCGCACAGATCAAGGCGGCGCTCGAACAGCAGTGGCTCACGCCGCAGCGGCCTCGGATCCTGCAGGTATCCAAGGGCTTCTCCTACGCATGGGACAATGCCGGCGAAGTCGGCCATCGCGTGCTGGCGGACCGCATGTTGCTGAACGGGCAGCGCATCGATCCCGCCGCGAGCTACCGCGTCACAGTCAATCAGTTCCTGTATGTCGGCGGCGATGGCTTCACGGTACTGAAAGACGGCATCGCACCGCTGGTCGGCGTCTACGACGTTGATGCGCTATATGCGTATTTCGGCGCGAACAGCCCGGTCGCGCCGGGAACGCTGGAGCGCATCACGAGGTTGAACTAGTCACTCTCTTTTTCGGGGAATGAGCGCCTGCGTCCTACGCAACGTCCCGCTGCGCCTCGCGCCGCGCACCCGCGAGCTCGGCGTAAATATCGAACGGCTCCGGCTTACCTATGGCATAGCCCTGCGCGTAGTCGACGCCGATCTCGCGAAGTGCCGCAACAATCTCCACGCTCTCGACGAACTCCGCGACGGTGCGCTTGTCCATCAGCTTGCCGATATGGCTGATCATCTCGACCATGGCGCGATCGATGGGGTCGATCAGCATGTCTTTCACGAAGCTGCCATCGATCTTGAGATAGTCCACCGGCAGATGCTTGAGATAGGCAAAGGACGACATCCCGCTGCCGAAATCATCAAGCGAGAAGCGGCAGCCGATGTCCTGCAGTGCGCGGATGAAGCTGTTAGCGTCCGCGAGGTTGGCGATCGCACTGGTCTCGGTAATCTCGAAACAGATGATGGTGGGCGGGATTGCGAAGTCGGCGAGTTGCTCGCGCACGTATTCAAGAAAGCCCGCGTCGCGGAACGTGGCGCCGGACAGGTTGATGGCGCAGGTCACGATCGGAGTGGACTCGCGCTCGGCGAGCCGCCCCGCCAGGATCGCGAAAGCATTGCGCACCACCCAGCGATCGATCAGCGTCATCAGGCCATAGCGCTCCGCCGCCGGTATGAAGTGGCCCGGCGCCACCAGTTGGCCGGTCTCGTCGCGCAGCCGAAGCAGCAGTTCGATGTGCAGGCCGGCGTTGCCTGCTTCCTGCAGCGGCACGATCTTTTGTGCGAACAGGCAGAAGCGGTCCTGATCGAGCGCCTCATGGATTCGCTGCACCCACGTCATCTCGCCAAAGCGCTCCATCAGCTCGGAATCGGTCGAGTGGTGCAGCTGGACGCGGTTGCGACCTTTTTCTTTCGCCATATAGCAGGCGACATCGGCCGCGCGCAGCGTCTCCACCAGCGTCTCATTGGGCTCCGACAGGCACACCAGCCCGACGCTGACGGTGACGTTGAAGGCACGACCGTTCCAGACGAAGTTCAATTCCTCGACGGTCTGGCGCAGCCGCTCGGCCGCGCTCGCGGCGCAATCCGCGTCGCAGTTCTGCAGCAGCACCGCAAACTCGTCGCCACCCAGCCGCGCCACCAGATCTCCATGGAGCACATTCTTTTCCAGCATGCCGGACACTTGCCGCAGCAACTGGTCGCCGGCGGCGTGGCCGCAGGTGTCGTTGACTACCTTGAACTGGTCGAGATCGAGGAACATCAGCGCGTGCGGCCGCAACGCCGGATCGATCCGCGGCAGCGCTTCCTCCACCCGGCGCTCGAATTCACGGCGATTGGCGAGGCCGGTCAGCTCGTCATGCGAGGCCTGGAAGGCAAGCCGTGACAGATACTCCTGCTCACGCGCCATATTATGCAACACCAGCACCGCGCCCGCGGCTTGGGCGCCGCGGTGCAATGGCGTTGCCACCCACGACACCGGGACCGAGCTGGAATCGGAGCGAACCAGAAGATGCGAATGCATCCCCGGACTGATCACATGACCAGCCAACACCTGTGCGATCAGCGTCTCGCTGTCCTCGCCTCTGTCCTGTTCTTTCGCCTGATTGACGATGCGGAACAATGAGGACAGTTGCCGGCCCTGCGCTTCGGCGACGCTGGTGGCCACCAGTTGCTCGGCCGTCGGGTTCATGTATTCGACGCAGCCGTTCACGTCGGTCGAGATCACCGCCTCGCCGATCGACGACAGCGTGATCTGCGCACGCTCCTTTTCGGTCTTCAACTCGTATTCAAACCGTTGCCGCTGGATCAGCAGGTGGCGCGTGCGCCAGATGCCGAGCAGGATCAGCAGCGCCGCCGTCAGCATGTTGGCGATCATCAGCAAGGTCTTGATCGCGCGCGATCCGACACCGAGGTGTTCGGAAAATGCCACCGCCAGCGGCGTTGTGCGCTCGTTGATATCATCGATCTGCGACTTGCGCCCAGCCAGCAACATCGAGCCGACCCGCCCGGCGAGCACATCCGCATGGACGGAATAGCCGATATCGACGAGTTCCTGAATCATCACATCGGTGTTGCGCCAGCTCTCGATCGCGCGGGCGAGATAGCTGACTTCGCTGAAATTACGAAACAGCCAGATCATGCCGGGAATGTCGTCGGGATGATTGCCAGCCTGCAGGAAGCCGTCATAGGCAAGCTTGGGATCGGGGACCGCCTGCTCCAGCGCGCGGCGCGCGATGCGGTCGCCGAGCGGAACGGCGATGGTTGATTGAAAGCGGCGGTAATATTTCTCGTCGCCTGTCTCGGAATAGAGGCTGAGCGAATAGACCGCCTCCTTCTGTCCTTTCGACCACAGGCTTTCACCGACGACATAGGCCCGGACCGACGATAGCGTCTCCATGCTGATGCCCGCAAAAAATGCCTGCAGCAACACGATCGCCGTGAACGGCCATACCGAGCGCAACAGATGGGGCGGAATCCTGGGCGTTTTCACAGCACACACATCGTAGTTTGATACCACCTGGCGTCCGCACCGTTTCCGAGGCGCGCTTTCTTCCGCTAGGCTTGCATGTCTTGGTCGCAAACCGTTTAACGCGAATTCGATTTTACGAAGCTGTGAGATCGCGCTGAATGAAAAGTGAAGATTGCCATCACCGCGATGTATGACGTCATCGGTGCTTCGGGTTCCGGCGGGGGAGTGAGCGGACACAATGCCGGGGTTTCATCCCCCTGCGTGAGAACTTCACCGTTCCAGACTTCCACAAACCCACGGCAGTTACGTCGGTTCCTTTGCTGCCAAACGCGTCGCTTTCCCCGGCAACGGGCGTGAAAGAAGATGCCTCCGCGTCGCGCCGCGCTGCCCTTTCGGAACCCATAATTACCTATTAGATTGTGCCGCCACCCCACCGCGCATCCCGCGCCCGGATTTCCCGCATGACGCTTCTGCTGTCACACCTCGCCTGCCTCGGCCACGACACGCCGCCCGGCCATCCCGAACGGCCTGACCGGCTGCGCGCCGTGGCCACCGTATTGGGCGAAGCGCGCTTCGATGCGCTGGTGCGCGGCGAGGCTCCGGAGGGCGATCTCGATGTCGTCGGGCTGTGTCACGACGCCCATTACATCGACGAACTGCGCCACATGGCGCCGTCCAGTGGCCTGGTCTACATCGACGGCGACACCTCGATGTCGCCCGGCACCTGGGAAGCCGTCATGCGCGGCGTCGGCGGCGCGGTCGCAGCCACCGACGCGGTGATGAAGGGTGAGACCACCAACGCCTTTGTCGCCACGCGGCCACCCGGTCATCACGCCGAAATCAACAAGCCCATGGGCTTCTGTTTCTTCGACAATGCGGCCATTGCAGCGCGCTATGCGCAGCGCACCTATGGCATCGAACGCGCGGCGGTGGTCGATTTCGACGTCCACCACGGCAACGGCACCCAGGACATCTTCTGGGCGGATCCGACCGTGATGTATTGCTCGACGCACCAGATGCCGCTGTTTCCCGGCACCGGCGCCGCCGGCGAGCGCGGCGAGCACGATACCGTGGTCAACGCGCCGCTGCACGACGGCGACGGCGGCGCGAAATTCCGCGCGGCGTTCGAGAACCTGATCCTGCCGAAATTGAAAAAATTCTCGCCGGAGCTGATCATCATCTCCGCCGGCTTCGACGCCCACCGCCGCGATCCGCTGGCCTCACTCAACCTCGACGCCGAGGATTTCGGCTGGGTCACGCGGCAGTTGATGGACCTCGCCGACAACACCGCCGGCGGCCGGATTGTCTCGGTGCTGGAGGGTGGCTATGATCTCCAGGGCCTCAAGGAATCGGTGGCGGCCCATGTCACCGCGCTGATGGGCGCGTGACCGGCGCGCCATCCGCCCCAATATCCCTTTGAATCGGCGCGTCGAGCGCACAGGAACGCGATATGGCTGAACCGACCCATGCCGACGTCAAGAAATTGACCTTCGAGCGCGCGATCGAGGAACTCGAGACCATCGTCAAGCGGCTCGAAGACGGCAAGGTGCCGCTGGAAGAATCTGTGGCGATCTACGAGCGCGGCGAGGCCCTGAAGCGCCGCTGCGACGAATTGCTGCGCCAGGCCGAAGCCCGCGTCGACAAGATCACCACGGATTCCGGCGGCCAGGTGACCGGAACAGAGCCGCTCGACGTCCAGTAAGGCACCGATTTAGAGCTTGGTGCTTCAACGGGCTGCTATAGTGCCGTCGCCAGTCCGGGGAATTAGCGTGCGCGTCGATCACCGTCATGTCATCTATGTGCAGGGATACGACCCGCGAGGCCTCTCGCAGTATTACCGCATGTTTCGCACCGAGCTGCGCAAGTATGGGCGGCTGTACGACCTTGCCACCACGGTAAGTCGCCCGAAGCGGCCGCCGGACGGTGAATTCTCCGCCGAATCCGCGTCCTGGCGCATCGAGACCGCCGGCCAGGGCTGGCAGACCCGCACCGATTACGAATTCCTGCGTTGGGAAGACCTGATCCAGCGCGACCTCGCCTGGCCCATCTGGAAGACGCTGGCCTATGCCATCGCGATCTACTGGCGGCTGGTGTTTTCCGGCACGATGGGCCGGTTCTGGTCGGCGCATTGGCGATTCGCCACCTTCATCAGCTACCCGCACGTCTTGCTGCTTAACGAAGCGATCTGGTGTGCCGCGATCGCCTGGGGGTTCGGGTGGGGGCTACAATGGCTGGGAATCCACGGATTCCTGGCCGCCGCGGGCGCCACGGCGGTGTTTGTTGCCGCACTCGGCACCCTGCTGAAAACCACCGAGCACCTCAGTTATCTGCTCTATCTGATGTCCGACACCATCTTCACCTGGCAGTTCTCGCACGGTGAGAGGCCGGAATGGGACGCCCGGATCGACCGCTTTGCGCAGCATCTGGTTGAGGTGGTTGGCAGCAGCGAAGCGCAGGAGATCGTTCTGGTCGGCCACAGCTCCGGCTCGTTCCTTGGTTCCGAAATTCTCGCCCGCGCCCTGAAGCTCGATCCGGACCTCGGCCGCCACGGTCCCCGCGTCGTATTGCTGACGCTGGGCGGCAATATGCCGATCGTCGGCTTTCACAAAGCCGCGACCAGCTTCCGCGACAACCTGCGCCGGCTGGCGATCGAGCCTTCGATCGACTGGATCGATGCCCAGTCGCGCAAGGATGTGATGAACTTCTTCCCGTTCGATGCGGTCACCGGCCACGGCATCGACGTCGGCCGGGACAGGCGCAACCCGACCATCATACCCGTGAGGTTCCGCGAGATCATCCGCCCGGATCATTACAACCGCTTCCGCTGGAAGTTCTTCCGGGTGCATTTTCAGTTCGTCATGGCCAATGAGCGGCCCCATGCCTACGATTTCTACATGATCGTCTGCGGTCCGATGCTGCTGAAAGACCGTATCAGCAAGCCCGCGGCGGCTTTGGCGCTGACCACGGGCGATGCGTCTGCCCGGAAAGACGCCTGGACGAGCCTCGGATTGGGTGCGGTGAACCCGTCTGCGTCTCCGGACGGTATGGACCCCGGCAACCGCCGCCTCGGCTGATACCGTTACGCAAATGTCCACCCCGGTTCCCGCACTGCCGAAAGCACGGGCACGGCGGTTGGCTTTGGCCGTCGCTTTAGTGTAAAGGGACTGAGACTATGCGCTGGCGATCGAGCTGAAATGCCGACCGTTAACGTTGATAAGCGCTTCATCCATCTGGCAAAAATGTTCAGACGGGGAGGCTGCTCAAGCATGCTAGATATCACAGCTAAACAGCGGGGCCCATTAAAAGGCTTCGAAACAGGCTTCCCGGTTCCGGGAGCTGCGATTGTCCGGAGGATGGCTGCGCGAATAACGCCGGCTGCCTCGGATTCCAGACGCAGCCCGGACGTGTAAAATTGGATAATACAGTGACCGATTTTAGTAAGACACCTCTGCTCGACACCATCAAGACCCCGGAAGACCTCCGCAAGCTGAAGGTCGAGCAGGTTCGACAGGTCGCCGACGAATTGCGTCAGGAAACCATCGATGCGGTGTCCGTCACCGGTGGCCATTTCGGCGCCGGCCTCGGCGTCGTCGAACTGACGACCGCCCTGCATTACGTGTTCGATACCCCGCGCGACCGCCTGATCTGGGACGTCGGCCACCAGGCTTACCCGCACAAGATCCTGACCGGGCGCCGCGACCGTATCCGTACCCTGCGCACGGCTGGCGGCCTGTCCGGCTTCACCAAGCGTAGCGAGAGCGAATACGATCCGTTCGGCGCCGCACACTCCTCGACCTCGATCTCCGCCGGCCTCGGCATGGCGGTCGCCCGCGATCTTTCCGGCGGCAAGAACAACGTTATCGCCGTGATCGGTGACGGCGCGATGTCAGCCGGCATGGCCTATGAGGCGATGAACAACGCCGGCGCGATGAATTCCCGCCTGATCGTCATCCTGAACGACAACGACATGTCGATCGCGCCGCCGGTCGGCGCCATGTCGGCCTATCTGTCGCGGATGTACTCCGGCAAGACCTACCGCTCGCTGCGCGACGCCGCCAAGCAGCTCGGCAAGCACCTGCCGAAAGTGATCGCGGACCGCGCCAGCCGCGTCGAGGAATACTCCCGCGCCTTCATGGCCGGCGGTGGTACGCTGTTCGAGGAACTCGGCTTCTATTATGTCGGCCCGATCGACGGTCATAACCTCGACCATTTGCTGCCCGTGCTGCAGAACGTCCGCGATATGGAGACCGGCCCGATCCTGGTCCACGTCGTGACACAGAAGGGCAAGGGCTATGGCCCGGCCGAAGCCGCCGCCGACAAATACCATGCGGTGGTCAAGTTCGACATCGCCACCGGCGCGCAGGCCAAGTCCAAGCCGAATGCACCGTCGTACCAGAACGTGTTCGGCGCCTCGCTGGTCAAGGAAGCCGCCAAGGACGACAAGATCGTCGCCATCACCGCGGCGATGCCGTCGGGTACCGGCGTCGATATCTTCAACAAGGCCTATCCGGACCGCACTTTCGACGTCGGCATCGCCGAGCAGCACGCGGTGACCTTCGCCGCCGGCCTTGCCACCGAGGGTTACAAGCCGTTCGTCGCGATCTATTCGACCTTCCTGCAGCGCGGCTATGACCAGATCGTCCACGACGTGGCGATCCAGAACCTGCCGGTCCGCTTCGCCATCGACCGCGCCGGCCTGGTCGGCGCCGATGGTGCGACCCATGCCGGGTCGTTCGACAACGCCTATCTCGGCTGCCTGCCGAACTTCGTCATCATGGCTGCGTCCGACGAGGCCGAACTGGTCCACATGGTCGCCACCCAGGTGGCAATCGACGACCGGCCGAGCGCGCTGCGCTATCCGCGTGGCGAAGGCCGCGGCATCGAGATGCCGGAAGTCGGCATTCCCCTGGAAATCGGCAAGGGCCGCATCGTTCGCGAAGGCAGCAAGATCGCGCTGCTGTCGTTCGGCACCCGTCTCGCCGAATGCGAGAAGGCCGCCGATGAGCTGGCCGCGCATGGCCTCTCCACCACCATCGCCGACGCCCGCTTCATGAAGCCGCTCGACCTCGATCTGGTGCTGAAGCTCGCGCGTGAGCATGAAATCCTGCTCACCATCGAGGAAGGCGCGATCGGCGGCTTCGGCTCGCACGTGATGCAGACCCTGGCCGAGCACGGCATGCTCGACAACGGCTTGCGGGTGCGGTCGATGGTGCTGCCCGACGTGTTCCTCGACCACGACTCGCCGAACGCGATGTATGCCCGCGCCGGTCTCGACGCCAAGGGCATCGTCACAAAAGTGTTCGAAACCCTCGGCAAGGACTTCAAGGCCGAGACGGTGAAGTTGGCCTGAGGCTTACGACCGCCGCATTTATCGGTGACTGATGAAGGTGTATCTGGCGGGTCCCGATGTGTTCCTGCCGGACGCCATTGATGTCGGGCGGCGCAAGGTCGAACTCTGTGCCCGCCACGGACTGACCGGACTGTATCCGCTGGATAATGTCATCGACCTGGCGGCAGCCGACGCGTCGCTGCAGATCTATCGCGGTAACGAGGCCATGATGAACGAGGCGGATGCCATCATTGCCAACCTGACGCCGTTTCGCGGGCCGGGCGCGGATGCCGGCACCGTCTATGAACTGGGTTACATGGCGGCGCGCGCAAAGCTGTGTCTCGGATACTCCAACGACCCCTCGCTGTACGCCGAGCGCGTCGCGCGCATCGCCGAATTGAAGACCCGCGATGGACGGCTGATCGACGCGCAGGGATTGACGGTCGAAAACTTCGGTCTTGCAGATAATCTGATGATGATCCACGCGCTCGATCTGTATGGCTGCCCGCTGGTCGTGCCGCGGCAGGCTGCGGAGGACATCTGGCACGATCTCACTTCGTTCGAGGCGTGTGTGCGGCTGGCCGCGAAGCGGCTTACGGCCCCTCCTGCGTTGAGCTGACTTTGTCAAAACCCCCTTCTCGCAAGCGCGCGGACCTGTTGCTGGTCGAGCGCGGCCTGTTCGAGAGCCGCGCTCGCGCGCAGGCCGCGATTGAAGCGGGACTCGTCGCCGCCAACGGCAGGCTGGTGACAAAGCCGTCCGAAGGCATTGCCGTCGACGCGGCGTTGCAGGCGCAGCCTGCGCATCCCTTCGTATCGCGTGGCGGCGTCAAACTGTCGGGCGCGCTGGAGCAATACCCGGTTGAGATCGAAAACCACGTCTGCCTCGACGTCGGCGCATCCACCGGCGGTTTTACGGAGGTGCTGCTGGCCAATGGCGCAAGCCTGGTATTCTCAATCGATGTCGGGCATGGCCAATTGCATCCGTCGCTGCACGGTCATCCAAAAATCGTTTCGATGGAAGAAACCGACATCCGCAGTTTTGAGGGCAGGCGGCTGCCGATGCGGCCTGATATCGTCGTGATCGACGTCAGCTTCATTTCGCTCAAGGCTGTGCTACCCGTTGCGCTGTCGCTGGCGGCGTCGCCGATGCATCTATTGGCGCTGATCAAACCGCAATTCGAGGCGGCGCGAAGGCATTCCAAAGGCGGCATCATCCGCAATGCGATGGTGCATCAGCAAGTCTGCGACGACATATCGGCATTCGCGGCTTCGCTCGGATGCACCGACATCCAGGTATTTCCGTCGTCAATCAAAGGCGG
>NZ_JAQGJT010000173.1 GCF_028290495.1 Tardiphaga sp. | reverse complement strand
GCGGTCATAGACGACCCCGACGCAGAGGAAGAGCGCACCGGAAATGATGCCGTGGCTCAGCATCTGGTAGATCGCGCCCTGTTCGCCGACCGCGTTGCCGCTGAAGATGCCCATGGTCACAAAACCCATGTGGGCCACCGACGAATAGGCGATCAGCTTCTTGATGTCGGTCTGACGGAAGGCGACCAGTGAGGTGTAGACCACGGCGATGGCGCTGAGCGCGAAGACCAGCGGCGTGAAATAGTGCGAGGCCGCCGGGAACATCGGCAGGCTGAAACGTAAGAAGCCGTACCCGCCCATCTTCAAGAGGATGCCGGCCAGGATCACCGAGCCTGCGGTCGGCGCCTCGACGTGCGCATCGGGCAACCAGGTGTGCACCGGCCACATGGGCATTTTCACCGCGAACGAGGCGAAGAACGCCAGCCAGGCCCAGGTCTGCAGGTTGCGCGGCACGGCGGTGTGCATCAGCGTTGGGATGTCGGTGGTGCCGGCATTCCAGTACAGCGCCATGATCGCCAGCAGCATCAGCACGGAGCCGAGCAGCGTATAGAGGAAGAACTTGAAGGACGCGTAGACCCGGCGCGGGCCACCCCAGACGCCGATGATCAGGAACATCGGGATCAGGCCGCCTTCGAAGAACAGATAGAACAGCACCAGATCCAACGCCGAGAAGGTGCCGATCATCAGCGTTTCCAGCACCAGAAACGCCATCATGTATTCCGGCACGCGCTTGGTGATCGCCTTCCACGACGCCAGGATGCAGAACGGCATCAAGGCGGTGGTCAGAATCACGAAGGGCAGCGAAATGCCGTCCACGCCCATGTGATAATTGATGGCGTTGGCCAGCCACGGCAGCTTCTCGACGAACTGGAAGTCGCCATTGGCCGCATCATAACGCATCACCAGGATCAGCGAGACCGCGAAGGTGATCAAGGTCGCCCAGATCGAGATCCAGCGCGCATTGCGGTTCGCGGCCTCGTCCCCGCCACGTGCCAGCAAGTAGACCAGAACAGCGCCTACGGTCGGCAGGAAGGTGACGACGGACAGGATAGGCCAGGTCATTACGGAAGCCGACATTACTGGCCCCCCAGGCCGAATATGAACCAGGTGATCAGACCGGCGACGCCGATCAGCATCGCGAAGGCGTAGTGGTAGAGGTAGCCGGTCTGGATCCGTACTGCGCCGCGGGTGACATCGAGCACGCGAGCCGAAATGCCGTCGGGGCCGAGACCGTCGATGATCTTGCCGTCGCCGACCTTCCACAGGAAGCGGCCGAGCCTCTTGGCGGGACGCACGAAGATCAGGTCATACAGCTCGTCGAAGTACCACTTGTTGAGCAAGAACTTGTACAGCAGCGGGTGCTGGCCGGCGAGTTCGACGGGCAGATACGGACGCCGGATGTAGAACAGCCACGAAACCAGGAAGCCGCCCACCATCATCGCCGTCGGCAGATTGGCAACCAAAGCCGGGATGTGGTGCATCTCTTCCAGCAAATGCGGATGGTTCTTCAGCGACGCCCGGAAGAACTCCTCCACGCCGTGGCCGGCGAACAGTTCCTTGAACGGGAAGCCAGCAAAGATCGCCCCGGCCGCCAGCACGCCGAGCGGCACTAGCATCACGAGCGGTGCCTCATGTGCCGCGTCATAATGCTTCTTGTCGTGCGGCGCGCCGTGGAAGGTCTTGAAGATCAGGCGCCAGGAATAGAACGACGTCAGGCCGGCAGCGATGATGGTCATCAGGAAGCCGTACAGCGCGAACGGGTTGTGCGAGACGAACGCGGCCTCGATGATGGCGTCCTTGGAGAAGTAGCCTGCGGTCAGCGGGAAGCCGGTCAGCGCCAGCGTGCCGATCACCATCATGCTGTAGGTGAAGGGGATCTTGTCCTTCAACCCGCCCATGTTGCGGATGTCCTGCTCGTGGTGCATCGCGTAGATCACCGAGCCCGAGCCCAGGAACAGCAGCGCCTTGAAGAAGGCATGCGTGAACAGGTGGAACATGGCGACCGAATAGGCCCCTGCCCCCAGCGCCACGAACATGTAGCCGAGCTGCGAACAGGTCGAGTACGCCACGATGCGCTTGATGTCGTTCTGCACCAGACCAATGGTCGCGGCGAAGAACGCCGTGGTCGCGCCAACCAGCATCACGACGGCCTGCGCGTTCGGCGCAAGCTCGAACACCGGCGACATGCGCGCCACCATGAAGACGCCCGCGGTGACCATGGTCGCGGCGTGGATCAGCGCCGACACCGGGGTCGGACCTTCCATCGCGTCCGGCAGCCAGGTGTGCAGCAGGAACTGGGCAGACTTGCCCATCGCGCCCATGAACAGCAGCAGGCAGGTCAATGTCAGCGCGTCGGCATGCCAACCGAAGAAGTTGATAGTCTTGCCGGTCAGGCCGGGCGCGGCAGAAAAGATGGTGTCGAAATCCGTCGAGCCGATCAGCATGAACAGCGTGAAGATGCCGAGCAGGAAACCGAAGTCGCCAACGCGGTTGACCACGAAGGCCTTGATCGCAGCGGCGTTCGCGGTGGGCTTCTGGTACCAGAAGCCGATCAGCAGGTAGCTGGCGAGACCGACGCCTTCCCAGCCGAAGAACAGCTGCACCAGATTGTCCGCGGTTACCAGCATCAGCATCATGAAGGTGAACAGCGACAGATACGCCATGAAGCGCGGCCGGTTCGGATCGTCTTCCATGTAGCCGAGAGAATAAATATGCACGAGCGCCGACACCGTGGTGACGACGACCAGCATCACGGCGGTCAGCGTATCGACGCGCAGCGTCCAGGAAAGTTGCAGGTCGCCGGAATTGATCCACGGCATCAACAGGACGCGGACGTCGTGATGCATGAAGCCGACGTCGACCAGCGTCATCCACGACAGAGCCGCCGAAGCGACGAGCAGCGCCGACGTGATCAATTCTGCGGCGCGCGAACCGACAGCCGCCGGCTCCGCGACGTGATGGTCGTCGTGGCCGTGGTCGTCGGCCGCGTGGTCGTCATGGGCATGCGCCGCATGCGCGTCGGCATGGCCGTGCGCATCGTCGTGGTGATGGTCGAGCTGGTCGCCGCTGGGGTTGCGCGCGTGCGCGCCCGACAGGGCGATAAGCCCGGCCAGGATGGCGCCGATCAGCGGCAGGAAAACGAGAGCCTGGATCATAACTGGCTCAGCCCTTCATCAGATTGATGTCTTCAACCGCGATCGAGCCGCGGTTGCGGAAATAGACGACAAGCACGGCGAGACCGATGGCTGCTTCCGCAGCGGCCACGGTCAGCACCAGCAGCGCGAACACCTGGCCGACGATGTCGCCCATGAAGGTCGAGAACGCGACCAGGTTGATGTTCACCGACAGCAGGATCAGCTCGATCGACATCAGGATGACGATGACGTTCTTGCGGTTGAGGAAGATGCCGAGAATGCCGAGCGTGAACAGGATCGCGCCGACCGCCAGGTAGTGTCCGAGACCGATCGTCATTTGACCCACTCCGAGGCGTCCGCGTCCTGCAGGCCCTGCCCGACTGCGACCTTGCGCACGTCCATGGCCAGAGCCGGGGTGCGGGCGTTCTGCACATTGATGTCCTGGCGCTTGACGCTCGCCTTGTGGCGCAGCGTCAGCACGATCGCGCCGATCATCGCCACCAGCAGCACCATCGCCGAGAGCTGGAAGTAATGGATATACTTCGTATACAGCACCAGGCCGAGCGCCTCGGTGTTGCTGACATTGGTCGGGATCGCTGCTGTGATCGACTTGGTGACGTTCGGGTTCATCACCCAGCCGCCGACCACGAGCAGAAGCTCAGCCAGGAAGATCACGCCGATCAGCAGGCCGAACGGCAGGTATTCGATGAAGCCCTCACGCAGCTGCGTGAAATCGACATCGAGCATCATGACGACGAACAGGAACAGCACCGCGACCGCGCCGACATAGACGACGATCAGGAGCATCGCCAGGAATTCGGCGCCCATCAGCACGAACAGGCCGGACGCGTTGACGAAAGCGAGGATCAGAAACAGTACGGCATGGACGGGATTGCGCGACGCAATCACCATCACCGCGCTGGCGACGCAGACACCGGCAAACAGATAGAAGAACAATGCGGAAATCATGACTGTGTCCTACCGGTACGGCGCGTCGAGTTCGATCGATTTTGCAATCTCTCGTTCCCAGCGGTCGCCGTTGGCGAGCAGTTTCGCCTTGTCATAATATAATTCCTCACGGGTCTCGGTCGCGAATTCGAAGTTCGGGCCCTCGACGATCGCATCGACCGGACAGGCTTCCTGGCACAGCCCGCAATAGATGCACTTCACCATGTCGATGTCGTAGCGCACGGTGCGGCGCGTGCCGTCATTGCGGCGCGGGCCGGCCTCGATGGTGATGGCCTGCGCCGGACATACGGCTTCGCACAGCTTGCAGGCGATGCAGCGTTCTTCGCCGTTCGGGTCACGGCGCAGCGCGTGCTCGCCACGGAAACGCGGCGAGATCGGCCCCTTCTCAAAGGGATAATTCAGCGTCGGCTTCGGCTTGAAGAAATAGCGCATGGCGAGAACGAACGCCGATACGAATTCCGCCAGCAAAAGCGAGTGAGCGGTTGCCCTGATATTCATAGTGACCTCATTTCGGAGCAAGCCCCCCGAATTGCAGCACGGCCGCGACCAAGATGACGTAGCCCAGCGACAGCGGCAAAAACACCTTCCAACCCAGGCGCATCAGCTGGTCGTAGCGGTAGCGCGGCACGATCGCCTTCGCCATCGCAATCAGGAAGAACATGAAAAACACCTTGAGCGCGAACCAGATGATTCCGGGCACCCAGGTGAATGGCGCGAACGGGATCGGCGACAGCCAACCGCCGAGGAACATGATCGTGGCCAGCGCGCACATCGTGACGATGGCGACGTATTCGCCGAGCATGAACAACAGGTACGGCGTCGAGCCGTATTCGGTCATGAAGCCGGCGACCAGTTCCGATTCCGCTTCGACCAGATCGAAGGGAGGACGGTTGGTCTCTGCCAGCGCCGAGACGTAGAACACCACGAACATCGGGAACAGCGGAATCCAGTACCAGCCGAGCATGCCCCACTTGCCGTCCTGCGCCTGCACGATCGCCGACAGATTCAGCGAGCCGACGCAGAGCATGACGGTGATGATGACGAAGCCGATCGAGACTTCGTAGGACACCATCTGCGCCGCGGCGCGCAGCGCCGACAGGAACGGATATTTCGAGTTCGACGACCAGCCGGCCATGATGATGCCGTACACCGACAGCGACGAGATCGCGAAGATGTAGAGCACGCCGACATTGAGATCGGCGATCACCCAGCCGAGGTCCATCGGGATAACGGCCCAGGCGGCCAGCGCCAGAACGCAGGACACCAGCGGCGCCAGCAGGAACACGGCTTTGTTGGAGCCCGACGGAACGACCGGCTCTTTCAGCACGAACTTCAGGAGATCCGCGAAGGATTGCAGCAGGCCGAACGGCCCGACCACATTCGGCCCGCGACGGATTTGCACAGCCGCCCAGATCTTGCGATCCGCCAGCAGGATATAGGCAATCGCAATCAGCAGTACCACGAGCACGAGAAGCGACTGCGCGATCATGATGATCAGCGGCCACAAGATGCTAGTCCAGAATTCAGCCATCGGTTTACTCCGCCGCCGTCAGGATCTGGCCAGAGGCCAGGCGGGAACATTCCGCCATGATGGCTGACGCGCGCGCGATCGGGTTGGTCAGATAGAAATCCTCAACGGAGGATTTGAATGCCGTCTTCTCGACGTTGCCGCCGTTCCCCGCAAGGGTCTTGATGGCGGAAGCGTCGCCGGCCTCGATCTGGTCGAGCCGGATCAGATGCGGTACCGCCTTGAAGATCGCCTGGCGCAGCGCGCCCAGCGAATCGTAGGGCAATTTGTGGCCGAGCACGTCGGACAAGGCGCGGATCACGGCCCAGTCTTCGCGGGCTTCGCCGGGCGGGAAAGCGGCGCGGGCCGCCATCTGCACGCGGCCTTCGGTGTTGACGTAGAGACCGGACTTCTCGGTATAGGCTGCGCCCGGCAGGATCACGTCGGCGCGGTGTGCGCCGCGGTCGCCGTGGGTGCCGATGTAGACGACGAAGGTGCCGTCGGCGACCTTCACATCATCCGCGCCGAGCGAGAACAGCACGTCGAGCGAACCCGGCGCGGTCATGCCAGCGACACTGAGGTTGCCGGCGGAGGGAGCGAAGCCGATATCCAGCGCGCCGACCTTGGAGGCCGTCGCCTGCAACACGGCAAAGCCGTTCCAGTCGTCCTTGATGGCGCCGAAATCCGACGCGAGCTTCGCGGCCATGGCCAGCACCGCTGCGCCATCGGCGCGCGCGGCGGCTCCAGAGCCAACCAGCACGATCGGCTTCTTGGCGTTCTTCAGCACATCGGCGAAAGCGTTCTTGCCGGAAGCAAGTTCGCCCAGCGACTCCGTGCCGGCACCGAGATAGTCGTAGAGATAGGTCAGGTCGGCCTTCTCGCCGATCACGCCGATCTTCATCTTGCCGGTGCGCCAGCGCTTGCGGATGCGCGCGTTGAGAACAGCGGCTTCCTTGCGCGGGTTGGAGCCGACGATCAGCAGCGCGTCGGCCTCGTCGATACCGGCGATGGTCGGGTTGAAGATATAGGACGCGCGGCCGGCGGCGGGATCGAAGGCACTGCCGTCCTGCGTGGCGACATTCGCCGAGCCCATGCCCGCCAGCAACTGCTTCAGCGCGAACATTTCCTCGACGGCGGCGAGATCGCCGGCAATCGCGCCGATCTTCTTCGGCGACGTACCAGCCACCTTCGCGGCGATCGCGCCGAAGGCTTCCGCCCAGGTCGCGGCGCGCAGTTTGCCGTTGTCCCGAATGTAGGGACGATCGAGCCGCTGCGTACGCAGACCATCGACGATGTGGCGGGTCTTGTCGGAAATCCATTCCTCGTTCACCGCCTCATTGACGCGCGGCAGGATACGCATCACTTCACGGCCACGGGTATCGACGCGGATCGCAGAACCCAACGCGTCCATCACGTCGATCGACTGCGTCTTGCCGAGCTCCCACGGGCGTGCCGCGAAAGCATAGGGCTTCGAGGTCAAGGCGCCGACCGGGCAGATATCGACCAGGTTGCCCTGCAATTCCGAGGTCAGCGCACTTTCGAGATAGGTGGTGATCTCGACGTCTTCGCCGCGACCGGTAAGGCCCATCTCCGGCACGCCGCAGACTTCCGTGGCGAAGCGGACGCAGCGCGTGCACTGAATGCAGCGGTTCATCGAGGTCTTGACCAGCACGCCGAGATACTTGTCCTCGACGGCGCGCTTGTTCTCGGCGAAACGGCTGGTGTCGACGCCGTAGCCCATCGCCTGGTCCTGCAGGTCACACTCGCCGCCCTGATCGCAGATCGGGCAATCCAGGGGGTGGTTGATCAGCAGGAATTCCATCACGCCCTCGCGGGCCTTCTTCACCATCGGCGACTTGGTCGAAATCTCCGGCGGCTCGCCCTTCGGGCCAGGACGGCAATCGCGCACGCCCCAGGCGCAGGAAGCGACCGGCTTCGGTCCGCCCTTCACCTCAACCAGACACATCCGGCAATTGCCGGCGATCGACAGCCGCTCGTGATAGCAGAAGCGCGGAATTTCGGCGCCCGCGGCTTCGCACGCCTGCAACAGCGTGTATTCCGCGGGAACATCGATCTCTTTGCCGTCGATGATGAGTTTGGTCATTGCCTCAAGTCTTTCCCAGCTTGCAATCCGGAGGTGTGACGCTGGCCGTTTTCATGGATGCCTTGACCCATTTCTGGGTGTCGATGTTGTAGGTCGCGAGGTAGGCAGGCTCCGCCTTGTTCTTCTCGCAGAGGAACGGCAGATGTGGCTTCAGATCGTAGTCGCACGAGGCCTGCCATTCGCGCCTGTCCGCAAAAGCGGCGGTCGCTTCCTCGCACGCATAGAGAAAATACGACACGAAGCTCTCATACTGAACCTGTTGGTCGCGGTTGCCGGCCTTGATCACATCATAGTCCGGCTCAGCGAATTTCGGATTCTTGAACGCCAGATCGGTGTAGCCGAGAAACGCTTGCCGTGCGCTCGTCGCGCGGTTGTTGGAACGCAACTCGTTGATCTGGATCAGGATCGCAACAAAGCCAAGCAGCGCCACGGTCGCCTGCGCCATCTGCGCGACCGTCCCGTATTTCTGCCACCAGGCGGTGCTCGGTTGCGACATCATGGTCACTCCGCCGCGACCATGTGCACGGGATCGAGAACGCCTTGGTCATCGAGGCTGGCCTTGCGGCTGAAATCGTCGATACGGCGTTCGATCTCCGGGCGGAAGGCGCGGATCAGGCCCTGCACCGGCCAAGCCGCGGCATCGCCGAGCGCACAGATGGTGTGACCTTCGACCTGCTTGGTGACTTCCAGCAGCATGTCGATCTCGCGCTTGTGGGCGCGGCCCTCGACCATGCGGTTCAGCACGCGCCACATCCAGCCGGTGCCTTCGCGGCACGGCGTGCACTGGCCGCAGCTCTCATGCTTGAAGAAGTAGCTGATACGGGCGATCGCGGCGACCACGTCGGTAGACTTGTCCATGACGATGACGCCGGCCGTGCCGAACGACGACTTCACGGCGCGGGTGCCGTCGAAATCCATGATCAGGTCTTCGCAATCCGCAGCCGGAATCAGCGGGCACGAAGCGCCGCCAGGAATGATCGCCAGCAGATTGTCCCAGCCGCCGCGGATGCCGCCGCCGTGCTTCTCGATCAGCTCGCGGAACGGGATGCTCATCGCGTCTTCAACGACACAAGGCGTGTTGACGTGGCCGGAGATGCCGTAAAGCTTGGTGCCGACGTTGTTCGGACGGCCGATGCTGGCGAACCAGCCGGCGCCCCGGCGCAGGATGTCCGGCGCAACCGCGATTGACTCGACGTTGTTCACGGTGGTCGGGCAGCCATAGAGGCCGACATTGGCTGGGAACGGTGGCTTCAGCCGCGGCTGGCCCTTCTTGCCCTCGAGGCTCTCCAGCAGCGCGGTTTCTTCGCCACAGATATAGGCGCCGGCGCCGTGCGCAACATAGAGGTCGAACGGGAAGCCGTGGACGTTGTCCTTGCCGATCAGCTTGGCCGCATAGGCCTGGTCGATCGCGGCCTGCAGGTGCTCGCGCTCGCGAATGAATTCGCCGCGCACATAGATGTAGCCGACATGGGCGCCCATCGCGCAGCCGGCAATCAGGCAGCCTTCGACCAGCAAATGCGGATCATGCCGCATGATCTCGCGATCCTTGCAGGTGCCGGGCTCCGACTCGTCGGCATTGACCACAAGATAGCTCGGCCGGCCGTCGGACGAATCCTTCGGCATGAACGACCACTTCATGCCGGTCGGGAAGCCCGCCCCGCCGCGGCCGCGCAGGCCGGAGGCCTTCATTTCGGTGACGATCCAGTCACGGCCCTTGTCGAGGATGGACTTGGTGCCATCCCACGAGCCACGGCGGCGTGCGCCCTCAAGACCCCAGTCCTCGAGGCCGTAAAGATTGCGGAAGATGCGGTCCTTGTCGTCGAGCATGGCTTCCTCGATCAGCGATTGGCTTGCTTGTAGGCGAGCATGGCGGCGCATCCGCCAAATACCACGGCCCAAAGCAGGCTTGATTCAAACGTCGCGCTCAGAAAATAGCGCTGCAGCCCGAAAATGAAGATTGCCGCCGCAGCGGTGTGCAGGGCGACGTAGAACCACCTGTTCATAGCTTCGGCACCTGCTTGGGTCGCGGATATGGATGAGACGACGGTCATTTCGCCGGCCCCTTCAGACCCGCACCGGTCGGCGGGTTATTCTTGCTCGCGTCTGCTCCGGGCGCCTTCGGCGCCGGGCTCTCGCGCTCGCTGGCGGACTGGGTCGGCTTCTTGGCGTCGGCATCGGCTAGCGCCGGCTCTTTCGAAGCCTCTGGCTCGACCGGCGGGCGCGTCATCGCACCGCCGCCGACCAGCGTGCGGGCGCCGCCTTCGGGCGCTGCGAACTGGCGGCCGATCTGCGAGCCCGGCTTGGGCGGCGTGCCGGCGGCAAAGCCGTCGATCAGCTTGTTCATGCTGTCTCTGGTGAGATCTTCGTAGGTGTCGCTCCAGATCATCGCCATCGGGGCGTTGACACAGGCGCCAAGGCACTCGACTTCTTCCCAGCTGAAATCGCCATCGTCGGAGAGATGGAACGGATCGTGGTGGATGCGGTGCTGGCAGACGTCGATCAGGTCGCCGGCGCCGCGCAGCATGCAAGGCGTGGTGCCACAAACCTGAATGTGGGCCTTCTTGCCGACCGGCTGCAGCTGGAACATCGTGTAGAAGGTCGCGACTTCGAGCACACGAATATAGGGCATGGAGAGCATCTCGGCGACGACGCGCAAGGCTGCTTCCGAGACCCAGCCGGCGTGCTGCTCCTGCGCCCGCCACAGGATAGCGATCACCGCGGAGGCCTGCCGGCCAGGCGGATATTTTTCCATCTGCTGCAACGCCCACGCATGGTTCTCCGGCGTGAAGCTGAAGGTCGCGGGCTGCAATTCTTTCGGAGCGAGGCGGCGAACGGCCATTGTCTAGTCTCTCATTGAGTGCGGCGCGACGCGCTCGCATTCAGGCTGTTGATACGATCGAGCCAGAACGCGCTCGAAGTGCCGAACACGTTGTAACCGACGTTGGTGGATACCTTGATACGGTCGAGGATGGAGAGATCAGTCACGGTCTCGAAGCGGTTGCTGGCAGGATCGCGCACGAATAGCGTCAGCGGCGTCTGTTCGAGAATATAGCGTGACACCGTATGCGCGGGGTCGTTGCCGTGCTCTTCGCACATGATGACCGAGTCGGCTTGCAGCAAACGTGTGCCGCCCTTGATAGCTTCGATCTCGACGCCCTCGACGTCGAGCTTGATCAGGTACTTTCCAGTAGCCGACACCCGGCCGTCGTCGAGCAGATTATCGAGCGCCAGCACCGGCACTTCTTCGCCTGCGGCATCGGCGCCACCGACGATGCTGAACGCTTCGTGCTTGGTGCCGGAAAGATTGGCCGTGCCGCGCGCCGATCCGATAGCGTACTTGATCGTCTCGAAGCGCCCGCCATTGATCTTCGCGTTGTTGTTCAGCTTGACGAAATTCTGCGCCGAAGGCTCGATCGCGATCGAGTGGTGAGAACCCAGCGGCGCGCTGGAGACCAGCACTGACCAGTAGCCATAGTTCGCGCCGCAATCGAGCAGCGTGTAATCCACGTCGGCCGAGTGCCGGAACAGCAAAGCGAGCTCGTCCTCGTAGAAATAAGCGGGATCGAGCAGCTTGCTCCAATAGCCATCACCGAACGGAAACGCGAAGCGCGCATCCGCATTAAGCTTCACCACGATGTCGCGCTTCGGCAACGCCTTGCGCAACAGGTTGGCGCACATGATGTAGCCGCGATGCGAGAACGGCGCCGACAGCTTGCAGCCCACCATCAGCACAAACGCAGCCGTACGCTCCCAGAGGTTTGCACCCTGGTAAGCGCCGGAAGTCCGATCGAACTGAATGGGAGACTGTACCGATGTCACCGATCGACCTCTCCGAACACGATGTCGAGCGAGCCGAGAATCGCTGAGACGTCGGCGAGCAGATGCCCCTTGCAGATGAAGTCCATCGCCTGCAGATGCGCAAAGCCCGGTGCGCGGATCTTGCACTTGTAGGGCTTGTTGGTGCCGTCGGAGACCAGGTAGACGCCGAATTCGCCCTTCGGCGCCTCGACGGCGACATAGACTTCGCCTTCCGGCACCTTGAAACCTTCGGTGTAGAGCTTGAAGTGATGGATCAGCGCTTCCATCGAACGCTTCATCTCGCCGCGACGCGGCGGCGCCACCTTGTGGTCCTCGACCATAACCGGGCCCTGCCCGTCCGGCGCGCGCAGCTTGGCGATACACTGGCGCATGATACGCACCGACTGGCGCATCTCTTCCATGCGGATGCAGTAGCGGTCGTAGCAGTCGCCGTTCTTGCCGATCGGAATGTCGAAATCCATTTCGGCGTAGCATTCATAAGGCTGCGACTTGCGCAGATCCCACGCAGCACCCGAGCCGCGCACCATCACGCCAGAGAAGCCCCATTCCCACGCTTGCGCCAGCGACACCACACCAATATCGACGTTGCGCTGCTTGAAGATGCGGTTGCCGGTCAGCAGGGTTTCGAGATCCTGCACCACTTCGAGGAACGGATCGCACCATGCGTCGATGTCATTGATCAGCGCCGGCGGCAGGTCCTGATGCACGCCGCCGATGCGGAAATACGCCGCATGCATGCGCGAGCCGGAAGCGCGCTCATAGAACACCATCAGCTTCTCGCGCTGCTCGAAGCCCCACAGCGGTGGGGTGAGCGCGCCGACGTCCATCGCCTGGGTGGTGACATTGAGCAGATGCGACAGGATGCGGCCGATTTCGCAATACAGCACGCGGATCAGCTGCGCACGTCGCGGCACGGTGACGCCCAGCAACTTTTCTGCGGCGAGGCAGAAGGCGTGCTCCTGGTTCATCGGGGCGACGTAATCGAGCCGGTCGAAATAGGGAATCGCCTGCAGATAGGTCTTCTGCTCGATCAACTTCTCGGTGCCGCGGTGAAGCAGACCGATATGCGGATCGACGCGCTCGACGACTTCGCCATCGAGCTCCAGCACCAGACGCAACACGCCGTGCGCAGCCGGATGCTGCGGGCCGAAGTTGATCGTAAAATTGCGGACGTTAGGTTGTTCGGTCATGGCTTGACCTCCGCCTTCTCGTCACCGGGCAGGACCGGATAGTCCGCGCCTTCCCAGGGCGAGAGGAAATCGAACTTGCGGAATTCCTGATTCAATCGCACCGGCTCATAGACGACGCGTTTTTCCTGATCGTCGTAACGCACTTCGACGAAGCCGGAGAGCGGGAAATCCTTGCGCAGCGGATGGCCGTCGAAGCCGTAGTCGGTGAGCAGCCGGCGCATGTCGGGATGACCAACGAAGATCACGCCGTAGAGGTCATAGGCCTCGCGCTCGAACCAGTCGGCGCCGGGAAACACGTCGATGATCGACGGCACCTGGGTCGTCTCGCTGGCTTCCGCCTTGAGCCGGATGCGCGTGTTCAGCGTCGGCGACATCAGGTGATAGACCACGTCGAAGCGGTTCTCGCGGCCGGGATAATCTACCGCGGTGACGTCGGTGAAGTTGACGAAGCGGCAGCCGGGATCGTCGCGCAGGAAGCGCACGACATCGACGATCTTCGCCGCTTCGACGGTCAGCGTGAGCTGGTCGAAGGCGACCGAATGGCCTAGCGCCGCCCCGGGCAGCGCAGCCACTATCGTCTGACCCAGCGTATCGAGTTTGCCGTCGTCCATAAGTTGAGCCTTAAGCTTTCGCGATTCTCAGCGTTCAATCGTGCCGGTGCGCCGGATCTTCTTCTGCAGCAGCAGCACGCCGTAGAGCAGCGCTTCTGCAGTGGGCGGGCAGCCCGGCACGTAGATGTCGATCGGCACGATGCGGTCACAGCCGCGGACCACCGAATAGGAATAGTGGTAGTAGCCGCCGCCATTGGCGCAGGACCCCATGGAGATGACATAGCGCGGCTCGGGCATCTGGTCGTAGACCTTGCGGAGCGCGGGAGCCATCTTGTTGGTGAGCGTGCCCGCCACGATGATCACGTCCGACTGGCGCGGCGTCGCGCGCGGCGCGAAGCCGAAGCGCTCCGCGTCGTAGCGCGGCATCGACATCTGCATCATCTCGACCGCGCAGCACGCCAGGCCGAAGGTCATCCACATGAGCGAGCCGGTGCGCGCCCAGGTGATGAGGTCCTCGGTGGCGGTGAGGATGAAGCCCTTGTCGGCCAACTG
>NZ_JAQGJT010000156.1 GCF_028290495.1 Tardiphaga sp. | reverse complement strand
CGAGAATGTCGTTGATGAGGTTAAGCAGGTCGGATCCGGACGAATTGATGTTTCTCGAGAACTCGACCTGGCGGTCAGAAAGGTTGCCCGGAACGTTCTCGGCAAGCTGCTGGCTGAGAATGAGGATTGAGTTGAGCGGCGTCCGCAACTCGTGAGACATGTTGGCGAGGAACTCGGATTTGTATTTGGACGTAAGCGCCAACTCGATGGCCTTTTCCTCCAGAGCGTGACGGGCCTGCTCGACTTCGGAGTTCTTGCGCTCGACTTCCGCGTTCTGATCGGCAAGCAGCTTCGCCTTCGTACCTAGTTCCTCGTTCGTTTGCTGCAGCTCGCTTTGGCGCGACTGCAACTCGACTGTTAGCTGCTGAGATTGCGTGAGCAGCCCTTCCGTCCGCATGGTGGCCTCGATGGTGTTGAAAACGGCCCCAAGGCTTAGGGTAAGCTGATCGAGAAAGGCGAGGTTCACCTCAGTGAATGGCTGCAGGGTGGCGAGTTCGATGACGGCCTTGGTCTGGCCTTCGAACAGCACCGGAAGCACCACGATGCTGACGCGCGTTGCTTCGCCGAGACTGGACGAAATTGTGAGAAAGTCCGAAGGGATGTCTTTCAGCAAGATCCTCTTTTTTTCGACAGCGCATTGCCCCGCCAAACCCTCGCCCAAGCCAATCGTCTCGGCCAGCCGCCTGCCACCATGCGCGTAGCTAGAAAGCAGCTTTAGCGTCGTATCCTGCAAGCCGCTGTCCAAGTGATAGATGGTGCCTTGATACGCCAGGACCAAGGGGCTGAGTTCACTGAGCAATATCTGGCCGACCGTGCTCAATTCGCGCTGTCCCTGAAGCATGCCGCCGAATTTGGCCAGATTCGTTTTCAGCCAATCCTGCTCGCGGTTGCTTTCGGTGGTATCGCGCAGGTTCGAGATCATGGTGTTGAGGTTATCCTTCAATTCCGCAACTTCGCCGCGAGCATCGACCTGGATCGTGCGCGTCAGGTCCCCTTTGGTCACAGCGGTCGCCACTTCCGCGATGGCACGCACCTGCGTGGTCAGGTTGGCTGCAAGAAGATTGACGTTGCTGGTCAGATCCTTCCAGGTGCCGGCGGCGCCCGGAACGTTGGCTTGTCCACCCAACCGTCCATCGACCCCGACCTCTCGCGCCACGTTCGTCACCTGATCCGCAAAGGTCGCGAGTGTGTCGGTCATATTGTTGATGGTTTCGCCGAGCGCGGCCACTTCGCCTTTGGCCTGAACGCTAAGGCGCTGGCTCAAATTGCCGTTGGCGACGGCGGTGACCACTTTGACGATGCCGCGGACCTGGTCGGTGAGGTTCGAGGCCATAAAGTTGACGTTGTCGGTCAGGTCCTTCCAGGTGCCGGCTACGCCTGGAACGACCGCCTGGCCGCCGAGCCGGCCTTCGGTGCCGACCTCGCGCGCCACCCGCGTGACTTCACCGGCGAAGGAGTTTAGCTGATCGACCATCGTATTGATGGTATCCTTCAGCTCCAGGATTTCGCCCTTCACATCGACGGTGATCTTGCGGTTGAGATCGCCGCGGGCGACGGCGGTGGTGACTTCAGCGATATTGCGGACCTGGGTCGTAAGATTGTTCGCGAGGTCGTTGACCGTGTCGGTTAGATCCTTCCACGTGCCGGCCACGCCCGGAACGGCCGCTTGGCCACCAAGTCGTCCTTCCGTACCTACTTCGCGCGCAACGCGCGTAACTTCGGAAGCGAACGATCGAAGCTGTTCGACCATCGTGTTGATAGTTTCCTTGAGCTGCAGGATTTCTCCGCGGACGTCGACCGTGATCTTCTTGGAGAGGTCGCCGCTCGCCACCGCGATGGTGACTTCGGCAATGTTGCGGACTTGGCCGGTCAGGTTGGACGCCATGTAGTTCACGTTGTCCGTGAGATCCTTCCAGGTGCCGGCCACACCAGGAACCGCCGCCTGTCCGCCCAGCTTGCCTTCGGTGCCGACTTCGCGCGCCACGCGGGTCACTTCGGACGCAAAAGCCGATAGCTGGTCGACCATGGTGTTCATAGTCTCCTTGAGCTGCAAAATTTCGCCCTTGACGTCCACGGTGATCTTGCGGCTCAAGTCGCCACGCGCGATGGCCGTTGCTACGTCGGCGATGTTCCGGACCTGCCCTGTCAGGTTATTGGCCATTGAATTGACGTTGTCCGTCAGGTCCTTCCAGGTGCCGGCGACTCCCGGGACTTGTGCTTGGCCGCCGAGCTTGCCGTCGGTGCCGACTTCGCGCGCCACGCGGCTGACTTCCGCCGCGAAAGACCGGAGCTGATCCACCATGGTGTTGATGGTCTGCTTGACTTCGAGAATCTCGCCGCGAACGTCGGCGGTGATCTTCTTTGAAAGGTCTCCGTTGGCGACCGCGATGGTGACTTCGGCAATGTTGCGAACCTGGCCGGTCAGGTTGTTGGCCATCGAGTTAACGTTATCGGTCAAGTCCTTCCAAGTGCCGGCAACGCCTGGCACTTGCGCCTGGCCTCCGAGCTTGCCTTCAGTACCAACCTCGCGCGCCACGCGTGTCACTTCCGAAGCGAAACCATTCAGCTGATCGACCATCGTGTTGATGGTGTTCTTCACCTCCAAAATCTCACCACGGACGTCGGCGGTGATCTTCTTTGACAGGTCGCCGCGAGCCACAGCGGTCGTGACTTCGGCGATGTTGCGGACCTGCCCCGTCAGGTTCGAGGCCATGAAGTTGACGTTGTCGGTCAGATCCTTCCAAGTACCGGCGACGCCGGGCACTGCGGCCTGACCTCCGAGCTTGCCCTCGGTGCCGACCTCGCGCGCCACCCGCGTCACTTCGGCGGCGAAGCCGTTGAGCTGATCCACCATCGTGTTCATGGTGTTCTTGAGGGCCAAAATCTCGCCCTTCACATCGACGGTGATCTTGCGCGAAAGGTCGCCTCTGGCGACGGCGGTCGTCACGTCCGCGATGTTACGAACCTGGCCCGTCAGATTATTGGCCATTGAGTTCACGTTGTCGGTCAGATCCTTCCAGGTGCCGGCCACGCCTTCCACCGCCGCCTGACCGCCTAGCTTGCCCTCGGTGCCGACCTCGCGCGCGACACGACTGACCTCGCCAGCGAAGGCGTTCAACTGATCGACCATCGTGTTAAGCGTGTTTTTGAGCTCGAGAATCTCACCTTTCACGTCAACGGTGATTTTGCGCGAAAGGTCTCCGTTCGCCACCGCCGTCGCCACGTCGGCGATATTGCGAACCTGGCCGGTGAGGTTGGAAGCCATCGAGTTCACATTGTCGGTCAAGTCCTTCCAGGTGCCGGCCACACCGGGCACCTGAGCTTGTCCTCCAAGCTTGCCCTCGGTGCCGACTTCGCGCGCCACGCGTGTCACTTCGGAGGCGAAGCCATTTAACTGATCGACCATGGTGTTGATGGTGTTCTTCACTTCCAAAATTTCCCCGCGGACATCCGCGGTGATTTTCTTCGAAAGGTCGCCGCGAGCCACAGCGGTCGTGACTTCGGCGATGTTGCGGACCTGCCCCGTCAGGTTCGACGCCATGAAGTTGACGTTGTCCGTCAGATCCTTCCACGTGCCGGCGACCCCCGGCACTGCGGCCTGGCCGCCTAACTTGCCTTCGGTGCCGACCTCGCGCGCGACGCGCGTCACCTCGGCCGCAAAGCCGTTGAGCTGATCTACCATCGTGTTGATGGTGTTCTTTAGAGCAAGAATTTCGCCCTTCACATCGACGGTGATCTTACGGGAAAGGTCGCCCCTGGCGACCGCGGTCGTCACATCCGCGATGTTGCGCACCTGACCGGTCAGGTTCGACGCCATCGAATTGACAGAGTCGGTCAGATCCTTCCAGGTGCCCGCGATGCCCGGTACCTGCGCCTGCCCGCCAAGCTTACCCTCGGTGCCGACCTCGCGGGCAACGCGCGTTACTTCCGACGAAAAGCCGTTAAGTTGGTCCACCATCGTATTGATGGTTTCCTTCAGTTCGAGGATTTCCCCCTTGGCATCCACGGTAATCTTCCGAGAAAGGTCGCCGCGTGCGACGGCGGTGGTTACCGTTGCAATGTTGCGCACCTGTTCCGTGAGGTTGGTCGCCATCGCATTGACGGAGTCCGTCAAATCCTTCCAGGTACCTGCAACGCCGGGCACGACGGCCTGGCCGCCCAGGCTCCCGTCCGTGCCCACCTCGCGAGCCATGCGCGTTACTTCCGAGGCGAACGACCGCAATTGATCGACCATTGTGTTAATGGCTTCTTTGAGTTGCAAGATCTCGCCACGCACGTCTACCGTGATTTTCTTAGAAAGATCACCGTTCGCCACAGCGATGGTGACGTCCGCAATGTTACGGACTTGCGCAGTCAAATTGCCGGCCATTTGATTGACCGATTCGGTAAGCTCCTTCCACACGCCGGAGACGCCTCTCACCTTGGCTTGTCCCCCCAGCTTGCCCTCGGTGCCGACTTCACGGGCCACACGCGTAACTTCCGAAGTGAAGACGGATAATTGCTCGATCATGGTATTGACGAGTTTGGCGGAACGCAGGAACTCGCCTCTCAGGGGGCGCCCATCGACTTCCAAATCCATGGATTGCCCAAGATCGCCCTTTGCAACCGCGCCGATCGTCCGCGCCACCTCGGTCGTCGGCCGGACGAGATCGTCCAGCAGGGTATTGATTGAATCAACTTTTTTGGCCCACTGCCCAACGGCTCCCGGAAGCGTCATGCGCTGCTTCAGCCGCCCCTCTTTACCGACGGTGACGCTCAACCGCGCAACCTCCTGGGAGATCCGCTCTTCATGAGCGACGCTTTGGTTGAATGCTTCGGCGATTCGTCCTTCCACGCCCGACCAATCAGCAGGCAGCCTAACTGAAAAGTCTCCGTCTCGAAAAGCCACCATCGCCATCAGGAGCTGACGCGACCGCGCTGCGGCCGGATCATCGCCGAGACCATTCGTCATTCGGTTGATTTTAACAGCAGGGCCGGTCTTCTTGCGGGCGCGAGAGGTCGTCGTTTCGCTCATGAAGCACCTAGAAAAATACTGAGAACCGCCGTGGCTGCAAGACGATAGCGCACGACTGCTTCTCTGCCACAAAGATTTCCAGTCTTTCCCCGGGCATCCCGTAGCGTCATGTGGGAGACATTGGGTTTCAAAGTTCGTTCCTCAGTCGAGGTAGCAAACACTCAAAATTAGATTGTATCATGCTAAATTTACATTGGGTATTTCTGCATGCAACGCAGATTTCCGCTATTCGAAGTCCCGGCCGAAAATTGTAATGCCACCGCTTGGGAATTCTGCAGCGCGCCATCGAGATTGCCTATCATTCTTAAATTTGGTGGAACATCAGCCCCTGCAGCTTATCGGGTGTGCCCCGAACAAAGTGAGCGCGTGAACGTACCGGCTCAGCCCCGCTCGAAGTAACGGTAGAGCAAATTGAAACGGCGTTCAAAAGCTTGGCCTTCCAGAGATTTTTGTACCCGATGCTCGCCGGCGAGGTGCCGATACCTTGTCGTTAGGACCGACTTCCTGACGGCGTTGCTAACAGCAGGGATGCATCTTTGCGCATCTGGCGGAACAGTCATACCAGCACGCGGCCCTGACACTTGAGCAACCCTCGGATGAAGTAGGTAAGCACGACGTGCACGCGTCGTGTGGAGCTCGCATGCTCGCCTCGCTGGATCTTACGCACGATGCTGACGTTGCCGATCGGTGACAACACCTACGCGCACCTTTGAAAGCATCAGAACAAAGAGCGTCCTGCCTGCGGGGAACGACCGCGAGCAGGACCTAGTTTTGGGAGGCGAGTGGGGTCTCCAGCTCAGTTAGTCAACCCCCCGGCCATGGCTGGGCCTAGCCCTCAATAATGTAGACGATCTCGCGAGTCTGCGGACGCAGAATGATGTATTTCCCTCGCACGACGATGAAGTCGTAGCCGCGCCATTCCGGGTAAATCTCCACGATACGTGGAGGAAGCGGATGATAGCGGACCGAAGCGGGCACAGCAGTTCCGATAGAGATGTTGAAGTTGACATTTGTCACTTCCTCAACCTTCTCCTGCTTGATCGCTGTCGTGATCTCGCTACGCTTTTCAGCCGGCGGTGCTGCGGCCACCGATGTTGCGGCATTGCCCGTGGTCTTGCCGTCCGCGGCTTTGTTGTCCGCGGTTGGATTCGCTGCCTTGGTGTCGGCGGTGGGGTTTTTTGCATCCTTTGACGCGGCTGGAGCGTCCTTGGAAGCAGCAGTCGGCGATGTCGCGGCGCCGGACGCCGGCTTCGACGTTGAATCGGCCTTCATGTCGCCGGACTTGGTGCCGGCATGGTCAGGGTTGGCAGCGCCAGTCTTTGCCGGCGGTGCAGCTGTACTCTCCGCAGCCGATCCCTTTGCGGCCGGTTGGACGTTGACCGAACCGCCTTCGCGCGGCTGCGTCGCAGCCGGAGCCTCACTTCCCTTCGCGCCTCCGCCGGCCGGAGCCGTCGTACCGCCGGAAATTTGAGCCGACACCAGCGCCGTGCTGGCAACCAGAGCGAGGGCCGCTGCAGATCCTAAAAACGAACGTCTCATTGCGCATACTCCCAGGTTTCAAGACCGGCAAGCGGTCACACGTCACAAGCGGAATCGAGATGTAAAGTTCCGTTCAGCGAGAGGTATTCGGGAAAAATCGGCAACGCGTGCATCGAAGCGTCTTGAGAGACCTGGTCTCGTAGCCGCTACCCAGTTCAACGGAACCATATTGACCGGGAGTTTGTGGCAATTTCACACCGCTTGCGTGCCTGTAAATCCGAGTATCCACCTTCAGGCGGAATTGGCGTCGCGCTTGGACAGCTCGCTGAGTGCAATGGCGCGCTGGCGCAAGCTGTTGCGTGCAGGTCCTACCGGAAGCTGCTGCGCTTCCCCTAGATTTTGCCGCGCCTCGCAGCGCAAAAGCTCAGAGACTGACGAATTCGCGTCGTCCCCCGCAGCGGCGCTGGCAGGCATCGGAAACACCTCCGTCGCCGCGGAATGAGATGTCGCGCTGCGGTTGAAACGAGGCCTGCATTGTTGAACTGCAGGTATTCGCAGACACGCCGATAGTACCTGTCATAATAGATGAGTACTGCGCTGTCGCGACCCGGGTAGATCTCGACCAGCTCAAAGACCTCGGTGGTGCCGCTTTGAAAGGCGTCCATCTAGTACCGACGATGCTGCTCCGCGCCTGACAGGAGAATCCCGGGGCCGGAAACCGGCACCGACGGAATCGTGCTCGTTGCGTCTGGCGCGTATAGCGAACAAACCGTTTCCAGGTCGTTTGCCTTGCAGGCGTCCAACCAGTCGATGGCGCGTGCGATAGGGTCAACCTGGGCCATGTTCATTTCCTGCCATTGCGCCCCAGCTGTGATGCAGGCGTTTCTTGCCACCCTCCAAATGAAGGCAGCATGAATGGGCCCTTCAGGCTGCAGCCAGCCACATCGCGAAGCGAAAATCGGAAAACTGGGAACTGGTCTTGCGGCTCAGCTCAACTCAGTCTCGACCGCAATGCGGATCAAATCGGAGTGGCTCTTTGCACCAAGCTTCTGCTTGAGCAGCGACGTCGTATTGGCGACCGTCTTGTAGGAAATGTCCAGAGCGTCAGCGATCTCACTGATTTTGTCGCCTCGTGCCAACAGTCGCAGGATCTCAAGTTCACGCGGCTTCATCTGAGACGTCGGGCTCGAGCGAATCGCCGCTGCAGAGAAGGTGACGGATTCGGCGAGGCGCGGCGTGATGAAATTTTCCCCTGCCGCCACCTTTCGCACGGCCTTGACCAATAAGCGCGGATCATCTCCCTTGGAAACGTACCCCTGAGCTCCCAGCTCGATAGCGCGCGCAACGAACGCTGGATCGTCGTTCATACTAAACATGATAATGCGGGCATCGGGGTCTTCTTTCCGGATCCGACGCATCAGTTCGAAACCGGAAAGGTCGGGCAGATTGATGTCGATAATCGTCACATCCGGGCGCTTACTCAGATAAGCACGGTGACCAGATTTCTCATCCGCCGCTTCGTCGATTTTCACCGAAGCATCGGAAGCGAATAGCGACCGGCATCCGGAGGCGACCACGGGATGATCATCAACGATCAACAATCTCATGATATATTTTCTGTAAGTTGTGACCTGTCTATAGATAGGAGGTCAGCGGCCTTTGAACAGGGATTGTTCTGTTCATAGCTTGGAATCCTTCCAATGTGGAAAACATACTCACTTCGAACTCGTCTATCGCTGTTTTTGTGCGCCGTTTTCCTTGTGGCTTTAGTTGCCGGCGCCTCGCTATTGCGGCTGTTCTCGGCTGACCAGCTTGTCGACGAGAACGAACCCGCCGAGCGCTCGGCCGTCCTGGTTGCGGGCGCCCTCAACAATGCATTGAAGGTGACGTACGACCCGAACGCCGTCCTGGTGGCCTTTGTCTCCGGCCTAGCCTCCACCAGTCCCGATGCCCTGCAGTTCCGGCCGGTCGGCGCAATATCGACGACGAAAACTGACCCTGCCGTTGCGCTAAGTTATTCTCACGTGCCGCACTGGTTCGTGAGCTTTCTCAACTTGCCGGATCTGTCACGGCGTATTCCAATTCTGGTCGGGGATCGGCGCGTTGGAGACCTCGTCTACGAGCCCGACATTCGGGCAAACATCTATGAAAAATGGGTGGGCTTTCTCTCGATCGTCGCTTCCGGCGTAGGATTGGCCTTTCTTACCATTCTTATCGCATTCTGGACCGTAGGGGCTGCCTTGAAGCCGCTGAGCGATCTCGGGAACGGGCTGGCAAAGCTGCAAGACGGCCATTATGAGGCCAGGATCGCTTGCTCGGGGCCCCCGGAAATACGCCAGAGCTGTTTGGCCGTAAACGAACTGGCCAGCACGCTTTCAAGCCTCAACTCCGAAAATCGGACTCTGCTCCGTCGGATGATCCTGATTCAGGATGAAGAGCGGCGCGACATTTCGCGTGAACTCCATGACGAACTCGGGCCACTTCTTTTCGCCATCCGGGCCAACGTCATAGCCATGGCCGACACCAGTAACATCAGTGAGGACGATCCGGACTCCGCGCCGCACCGGGCGATACAATCTGTGGAAGCCCTGCAGATGGCTAATCGTCGGATACTGGATCGCCTACGACCTCTCTATATCGAAGAGCTCGGACTGCAATCGAGCGTCAAAAAGTTACTTCGTGACGTCCATGCCCAACTTCCCGGCCTCAAAGTGGCCTGTGACATCGGCCCCGATCTGGACGGCATGGACAGTGTTGTCACCCAGACAATCTATCGGGTCATACAGGAAGGTATTACCAACGTCTCGAAGCACGCTGGGGCCAGCCAGATGAGAGTGAAAGCGGCGCTGCACCACGGCTCCGTTGTTGTAGAAGTCTCGGATAACGGAATCGGCTGGTCGACAGAACCCGTGTTCGGGCGGGGCCTAACAGGCATGCGGGAGCGCTTGCGGGCGTTGGCTGGGAGCTTCGAACTGTCGCGGCGAGATGGCTGGACGTCAATCTGCTGCAAGCTGCCGGCTTCGGACGTAGCCTAATCGTTCTTCGTTGGCACAATCGTGAGCCCGGCTTCCGCGAGCGCCGACAGCACGGCTTTCGCAATACAGTTGGCGTCCTCGGTACTCAGTTGTTCGACGGCAGGCTGCTTCGTGCTTTCGTGACAGGCGCGTATAGCGGCCGCGATGATGGACGTCAGCTGGAACTGATCAGCCAGCGGGCCCTTTGCCGGCCCGGTCACCACGCTGATCCGAAAACGTCGATGGGAGACATCCGGTCGGCGGTAGCAACGGTGGTAGCTCCGGCGGTTCGAGGCTTTACTGCCCGCGCAGCAACCGCCTGCCGTCGCGGTTTTCGGGACATGTTGGCGCGAGCAATTCCCCTGGAGCGGTAGCGGGCCTGCGCATCATTGAAGGAGTCGTTGAGCGCAGGCGAGTTAACGGCAGGCGAAACGAGAGGGCGCGTAGGGGGCAGCGGCGCGGCTTCCGTGACCGCCACGCGGATCGGGGCCGCGTCATCAGCGAAGACCGCCTTCGGACGCGGAGGCTCTCCGTGATGTGCCATGGCGCGAAGCGTATCGAGCGACGTCCACCGCTCGGTCTGGGCCGAGCGCAGGCCGTTCTCGTGTGAACCGAACAGCCAAAGCGCGCCGACAAGAACGGAGCCGACTAGGCAAAGGTATCGAAAAAGGGGCAAGGCGCTTTCCTGCTTCATTGCGGTACCGCATCGACGCGGCGAAAACCGGGTGAACTACCGTTAGTTTCCGATACCGAAAACGAGTAACTAGTCCCGACCAAAAAGCCCGAAGCGCGGCGTACGCTCCTCTTCCTCGACAACCTCACGCATGACCACTGGCTCGCGTCGCGCCACTGCCACATCGACAGATTCTAGCCGTGGACGTTTGCGTTCGGTCCATTTGCGTGGCTCGTTCGTACGTCGTTCCGCGCGTCGATTGCGCTCGCTGCTCTTCGCGCTTTCGCTCACCTGTCCGGAGGCGGGAGCCGTCTGCGTTTCGTGTATCGCCTCGGGCGACGCCGATGCCGGCGCTGTAGGCGGAGCTTGAGGCCGTTGAGATCCCGAAGTGTCTGTCGAAACCGACGGCGGTGCTGGCGTTTGATCGACCCGTTGTGGCATGTTCTCCGCCGGAGTAGGTGGGGCCGCGACCAGCGGTGCAATCGCGCTCTCCGGTCCCATTGCGGCAGGGGGAGCGGCTGCGGATGTCGAAGCTATGCGTTCGAGGCGGTTCGGCCCGTCGGGCTTCTTCTGCGTCGTCGCCGTCATCATCGCGCCACCGCCGAAGCCGACGGCGATTGCCACAAAGACCGTCCCGACGCCGGCAAAAAACGAACTCGGATTGAACGACATGGCCAATCTCCTGTTGCCCCATCACACAGGGAAATGCGGCCCCACCCGTGTGGGGCCGCTCCGTTGAAGTCGTTATTCGACGATCTGGACGATGCGATGGGTGCCGGGATCGACCAAGACGGTACGATCGTTGACCACCGTGTAGCGGTACTTGGTCACGCCGTATTCCTTCGGCACTTCGTAGTATGTGACGCCGCTTTCTGGCAGGTCCGCACCGACGCGCACTTCGCGCTCGTACCGATAGGACGGCACGCGGCGCTCCGACACGTAGCTTCGGAAGCGCGGGCGCGTATCGTCGGCAATGCCGCCAGCAACGGCACCGACCCCGGCACCTACCGCCGCGCCAACCGGGCCGCCCACGACAGCGCCCGTGACCGCACCGGTGGTCGCACCAGCCGCCACGCCGTTCTGCGCCTGAGCGAGGATCGGAACCGAAAGCGCTGCCAAAACAAACGCACCTGCCAACATAGTGTTCTTCATCGTCCATCCTCCTGTGCTGTTAAGGACATGAGAAACCAACAAGGAAAAGATCCGTTCCAAAAAAATTGCCACTTTATCCCTATACGGGAACGAGGCCTTCGGCAGTTGTGTAGCTATCGGAGCGACTGCGCAGCCGGGCCGTCCGGCGACCGCCAATAAAAAATGGCCCGCCGAAGCGGGCCATTTTATTTAGCGGGTGCCGTGAAGAGCGCGCTCTTTGCGAACCTGGTCCGCGCCGTAGGGCTGACCTGCCGGATCATAACCGGCCCAGCCGGACTTCGTCCAAGCGGCCTTGCGGTCGCTCAGATTGACCGAAGAAGGGCTTAGCAGGGCGTCCAGGCGGGCGCGTTCCGCATCGGCTACTTTGGCCGACACAAGCGTGCCGCCGCGGCGGACTCCCTCGGCATAAAGCGGTGCGTCATCTTTCGATACGCCAGCTTCCGTCAATGCGCCGACAAGTCCACCGGTGGCGGCTCCGGCTGCCGCACCGACGGCAGTGGCAGCGAGCCAACCTGCGGCAACCACAGGGCCGAGACCCGGAATGGCGAGCAGCCCGAGGCCGGCCAGCAGGCCGGCCGCGCCACCCAGACCGGCGCCAACACCAGCGCCGGTGCCCGCCGCTTCGGCGCGATCGTCCACGCCGTCACCATCGCGATCTTTCTTTCCGTCGTACCAACCATTAGAATTGTTGGCGACAATGCTGATGTCGGAGTGAGGGACACCAGCGGTTTCCAGGCGCTGAACGGCCTTCTGAGCGTCTGCGTACGAATCGTATAAGCGAGAAATGGTTGCGGTCATGTTCGTGTCCTTTTGATTATTTGGCGGCGTTGACGTTGCCCTGGAAATCGACGGTGACCGCGCTGGCCGACCCGCCCTTGCTGGCTTTGCCGCGCCAGATGCCGTTGTCGTCCTTCTTCAGCTCGGTGACGCTGGTGTAACCGGCTTTTTCGATTGCGCTTTTGGCTTGGCCTTCGGTAAACGAGTTCCGTCCCGCTACCGGCGCTGTCGAGTTCTTCTGCTCGCTGTTAATGGCGTTGTTTCCCGGACCGCTCTTGGCCGCCGGCGCCTGAGCATAAGCAGCACACGACAGGGCGGCGGCAACGCAAAGGCCGAAGATTGGAAGGCGAAGGTGTTTCATGTCTAGATCCTCGCAAGTGGCAGGGCGCTTCTAACTTTCGACTTTGCACACCGTTCCCCAGCATCGGGAAAAGTGGCACTTCCTGCGCGTTACGATCGACGGCTCGTCCTGGTGCGGGAGAGGGTGGTTCGCCGATTTCCTGATTAGCGCGGCCAAGAAGCCGTCATTAGTCCGCGACTGGCGCCTCGTCGGGCAATCGTGCCAGCAGCTCGAGCGCAATCCGACTATTCAGGACGGCAAACGTTTCACGGGTACTGAGGTAGCTGACGGCTTCATCGAACCCCCCGGCGTCCTCGATTTTTGCACGGGCGATGGCGAGGTCGGTATCGATCTGGCCGCGGGTTCGCGGCTGATCAGCCAGCGTTCGCAGGTGCGCCTCCCGCAGCTCAGCGTCGCCGCGGAGCTCGTGCAGCGGGCTGGTGCCGTAGGTCGGCGCCGTTAGCGCCAGCTCGTTGGCGCGGTCGAGCACCTTCGGCGGCGTATTCTGTTCGGGAGTACCGAACAGGCCGGCGCGTTGGCCCGCCTGCAATAGGCGCGATGACAGCATCGCCACCGGTGCCGAAAGCAGCAGACCGACGATCACCGGCGTCATCCACAGGAACAACGGGAGCGATACCGCGTAGGCGCTGATGGCCATCAGTACCCCGATTAGCGTTGGCACCGCATATTCTCTCACGACCTCGCGCAACGGAACGCCGCTATCGTCGCGGCGCTGTACCTGCCAGCCGGCGTCGCGACCAAGCAGTATTTCGCCGACCGCCGATGATTGGAAGATCATCATGACCGGCGCGATGAGGCCGGAGAGCACGGTCTCGACCATAATGCCGAGAAGGACCAAAAAGCCGCCGCCGAAGCGTTTGCGGGTGTCCCCTTGTGTGAGCAGCAAGGCGTAGGCGAGCAGTTTCGGCACGATCAGCAGCCCCATGGTGCCGGCGAACACCCAAGCCGCGCGGACTGGATCCTGCGCCGGCCACTGAGGGAACAGCGAAAAGCCCTTCGGGAAGTACTCCGGCCGCACGAACTGCGCCTGTAGCGAGATCAGGATGCCGAGCACGAGAAACATCAGCCAAAGCGGTGCGGTCAGATAAGAGCCGATTCCGGTCATAAGATGCAGCCGCGACACCCAGTGCAGCCGGCGCGCGGGCAGCACCGCGAGATGCTGCAGATTGCCTTGGCACCAACGTCGGTCGCGGGCAGCAAAATCGAGCAGCGACGGCGGGCATTCCTCAAAGCTGCCGGCCAGCTTCGGCGCCATGTGGATCGCCCATCCGGCCCGCCGCATGAATGCCGCTTCAATGAAATCGTGGCTGAGGATGTGGCCGCCGAACGGCTTCCGCCCGGACAGTTCTGGCAGGCCGGCGTCCTCCGCAAAGGCGCGGACGCGGATAATCGCATTATGGCCCCAGTAGTTGCCTTCGGAGCCGTGCCACCACGCGATACCTGACGCGATTACCGGGCCGTAGAGCCGGCCCGCGAACTGCTGCATCCGCGCGAACAGCGAGCGCGCATTGACTACGATCGGCAGCGTCTGAATCAGGCCGACGCCGGGATGCTGCTCCATGCCGGCGACCAGGCGCACGATGGTATCGCCGGTCATCAGGCTGTCGGCGTCAAGGATGATCATGTGATCATATCCGGCGCCGAACCGTTTGACCCAGTCTTCGATATTGCCCGATTTGCGCGCGGTGTTGCGTGGCCGGTGGCGGTAGAAGATGCGGCTGGCGCTCGCCTCGTGGCGTAGTTGTAGCAAAGCCTTTTCCTCAGCGACCCAGATCGCCGGGTCGGTGGTGTCGCTGAGCACGAACCAGTCGAATTGCGAGGCATAGCCGGTTTCCCCGGCGGATTCGAAGATCGCCCGTAAACGAGCCATGATCCGATAGGGATCTTCATTATAGGTCGGCAACAGCATCGCATTACGGCTCGAGATCGCCGGGAGCGGCGCGTGAGGCTCCATCCCGAGCGGATCCCGCCCGCGCACCAGCAACATCGCAAAGCCGGCCAGCGCCGACATGAACGAGAACGCCACCCAGGCGAACAGCAACACGAACAGCGCCAGTACCAAACCTTCGAGGATCGTGACTCCGCCGACCTGCAAGACCTCAAACATTTCGTAGCCGCCGGCCAAGGTCATCGCGGCGGTGCCGATCAGGATATAGGCGCGCCGCAGCACGGTTGGCATCGGCTTGAATTGAGCGCGCCGTTCCGATTTCATCACCCCCGCCAGCTTCTGCGGTGCCATTGCAGTCGGCATCTCCGGCGGGAGAAACGCGCCGCTTGCATCAACCGGAGACGACGAGTCGATTGCGGAAACGGTCGGAGGTTCTGGTTTCTTCGGGCTCACGGCGTCCATCGATAGACCCAGACTTCGGAAATTGCTTGATCATCCTGCATCAGCAACGCGCGCAGTTCGACCGGCGCCTTGCCCTTGATCGGCATTTCGAAGCTCAGCCGCCAGCCGCCGCTTTGCGGGTTCGGCTGCGTGACGACGTTGCGGATTTCGGCCTTTTCGGCGGTAACGACGCCCTTGATCTTGTCGGGGGCGATGGATTTCAGCTTATCGCCGATCAGCTCAAGCACGAAAAGCTTAGTGTCATCGCCGCGCGCGCCTATGCCGCTGCGCGAGAAGATCGCAAGCGCCGAGGGCTTCGGATGGTCCGGTCCCCAATGCAGGCGGTAGGCATAGGTGTGCTCGCCCTTGGCCGGCAGTGGACCTTTCGGGCGCCAGAAGCCAGCGATATTGTCGTGAATCTCTTCCTTGGTGGGGATTTCGAGCAGCTGCACCGAACCCTCGCCCCAGTCGCCGATAGGCTCGACCCACAGGCTGGGGCGCCGTTCGAAGCTGGATTCGAGATCCTGGTAGTCGAGATAACTCTTCTGTCTCTGCATCAGCCCGAAGCCGCGGGGATTGAGATCACCGAACGAACTGATCTGCAAGTCGCGAGGATTGTTCAGGGGGCGCCACAGCTGCTCGCCGCGTCCGTTGTAGATCGCCATGCCGTCGGAATCGTGCACGGCAGGGCGAAAGTCATCGACTTCCTTGCGGTCGTTGGGCCCGAAGAAAAACATGCTGGTGATCGGGGCGAGGCCGGCATTCTTCAATTCAACCCGCGGATAGATCGCCACTTCCACATCGAAAATCGTGGTTTCGCCCGGCCGGATGGTGAAGCGATAGGCAGCTGCGGCACTTTCGCTGTCCAGCAGCGCGTGCACCACGATCGAGTTGGCGTTGGACGCCGGTTTCTCGATCCAGAACGCTTTGAATTGGGGAAACTCTTCGCCTGCCGCCTCGCCGGTGTTGATCGATAGACCACGCGCAGACAGACCGTAAACCTGACCTTTGGCAACCGCACGAAAGTAGCTGGCGCCGAGAAATACACAGACCTCGTCGTAATAATCGGGTTTGTTGATCGGCGCATGCAGCCGGAAACCGCCGAAGCCGAGATCGGTACCGGCCGGAGGCGGCGGCGTAGCGCCAAATGAAAAGTTCTCGGGTTGATAGGGAACCCGGGCCGCCTGCCCATTAGCGACTTCGTAGATATCGACACGGTTGGTGTAGAACGAGCCTCGGTGAAAGAATTGCACCTCGAAGGGCAACTTCTCGCCGCGCCAGAGCGCCTTCTCCGGATTGAAGCGAAGCGCGCGGTACTGGTCGTAGTCGAGATCCTTCAGAGAGTCCGGCAACTTGTTGTCGGCACCCTTGAACGGCCTTGCGGCGGCGTCGCGCGCCATCTGCCGCACCAAGGAGGCGTCGAATGGTGTCGGTCCAGCCGCCGCTGCAGGGCTACGTGGCAATATTGTCAGCAGCGGAAGCGCGGCCGAGGCCCCAAGAAGTTGTCGTCGGTTCAAGGTGCCTCCAACGGTTCGAAAAGCTACAGCCTATAACCCCGCAGGACGCTCCAGTTCCTAAAGCGGAACAAGCTTCATCTTGAGGGTCCCGCCGGCACCGGCGGTCCCGGCCAAGGCTGGGCAAGTCGGCCAGTCACAATGAGTAATTTTGAACGCAGCATTCCCAGCAAAGAGTGACGCCAAATAAGTCGTGTCCGAGTAACGGAGCCTTCGCCGCCACGACGGCGAAAGCTCCGAAACTTTAGTTCTCGGTGCAGACCTTTGTAGTCTTCATGCCGGTTTCGGCTTCAGTCTTCGTCTTGTATGTGCCGTTATCAACGATTGTCGTGGTGGTCGTCGGCTTCTTGTCCACGACAGTGCACTTCTTCGTAGCGGGATCCCGCACCACGTAATATTCGGTGGAGACGGTCGTGGTCTGGGCGAAAGCCGAGGTCACTGCGAACGCGCCGATGGCACTGGCCATCAAAAACTTCCTCATCGTAATTCCTCCAGTTTGCATAGGATGCAGGGTGCCCGATGCGAAAAATAGAACTCAGGACGATGCCGAAGGTTCCCGATACAATTGCCACTATCTCCCGATTTGTCGACGGCGTAGATGCATCGCATGCTCGACTTAGGCGAGAGCGCTGGAGCCAATTTTGTCGATTACTTTTGCGCGTCCGAGGTCGTCAATTAAGCTTCGATGCTCGCGATTAAGACCCCGTCTTTTGGTGTGCATGGGAGGAATAACCGGTGCGCTACAACTCCGAAGCGCTATCCAAGCTAGAGATTGCTAGATTATTTGAGCATCCGAATCGCCAATCGATCTGCCAAAGGGATCACGCTCGGGCTGCCTGAACTCTGCATCTTGGCTGCTTTCGAAGGATTTCAGAAGAGCCTTGGCATCATCCTCTCGCCCGATATTCTTGAGCATGACGATAGCGGCATCTAAAGTCGCTAAGCTGACGTACTCATGATTTTTCGTCAACGCTGCCTTTATGTCACCTGCCACTTCATCCAAATTGTCGGCAAATGATCCATGGAATGAACGAAATCCCTTCTCGATTGCAGCGTGAGCGGCGCGCTTAGATACGTCTTCGTCTTGTAGCTTAAGCGTGCGAGCGCGCAGCGCCAGAAGCTATCTACTGCAAGAGTGGCTTTCTCTATTAAATCCGCAAAATGCTGAGTGGCATCGGCCGCGCCAGAGACCAAACGCAGGTGGGCTTTTAGTTTTAAAAAACCAACTTTTTGCGTGTGAGACACCCTAACCGGTCCCATGCCCCTACCTTCCAGAGTTTTGACGCCCCCCCCCGCCTGTTGAGCGCGCAACACGGTCAGGCCCTTCCACCCCAGCCGGGACGTGCCGCGAAGCTAAAGTAGTCAGCTCCGACGCCTTCCGGGCCGCGCGTCAGGCCGGTTAGCGCATCGCTCATCAATTAAGCCTCGATGGGGCAGCGTGCCGACGGTCCTCGTTAGCCCTAGCAAATTGCCAGGGCTAATCGTGTCAAATGAGTTTTTGGCTGTCTCGCGACCGACATGCCGACGCGAAGTGGCCTTTGAAGGAAGTGGACAATCGAGGCTGGACACTCTCTGCCTTTCCCCCAAACAGGCCAACGTAAGATATTTCGGATGGCTCACATTCCTCGTTAGCCCTAGCAAACTGCCAGGGCTAACGCCGCGGCTATTAGATCTGGCTTTTGTGAATAAAAAGCCAGAAAATGAAGAACCGTTGCCTCGCGGCACACTGTTGGTTTTCTCAATCGAGCTGATGCTCTTTCTGCACAAACCACTCTAAACCGGTCCCATATCCGCACTTCATAGAGTAAAATCCGGGCGCATTTAGAATCGCACGGATCTTTCCCTGTATCCAAGGTCTGGCGAGAAACCGGACAATTGCTGCGTCATTGCGCCGAGCAATCGCGCGGCCATCGCCCATCAGCCCTTGACGACGAGCGGTGCGAACGAGAACTGAGCTGTCCTCGCTGAGCTCGCCTTGCAAGATAGCAGCCAGCACGGACGTGATTATTCCCTCAGCTTCGTCAGTTGGACCTTCGCGACGGCTTCTAGCAAGCTCTCGTCGTCCAGCCTGCCCTGCCGTTCAAGTGCGGACACTCGAGCCAGCTCACTTTCACTCATTTCTCCTAAGATGAGCCAACCTGTACCCCCGATGCGCACGGCGATCCGGTGTTGGATGATTTCAATTCCCTCATACTGCTTCTGGAAAGCAATCTGGCGCTTCTCAACGCTGGTCGGTGTTCTACCTGGTAGATTTTCAGATGAAGTTTCTCTTGAAGGTTTATGCCGCAAGCTATGCGGCCTGGTTTCGGTGCCAGATGCGGTGTGGTTAGGCCGCAAATCGAGCGCCGTGGTCTTGGCTCCCGGGGCTGAGCCAAGCACGGCTGATCCTATATTGAGGCGATAGCAGTGGCCGCGCCATTTACCCCGCCGCTTCGGCATGTGTTCGCGCGTAAGTAGTTTCTGTTTTTCCAACAGCTTCAGTTGGCGCTGAACCGTGTCGACGGACATCTCAGCATCTTTGGCCAGGGTCTCCTGTGACGGCCAGCAAAACCCGTCTGCGTCTGCATAGGTTGCGATAGCGAACAGCAGCACCTTTCGCGATTTTCCCCCTGTGACTTGGCGACGCGCCCATTCAGTTGCCTGGTAGCTCACAGCCGTTCCTCAGACGCTTTCGGAATCGAAGCTATCGCTTGGACCCGGGTTCTGAAAATACCGATCACGTCTCCATGCACATCGAACGCTTCGAATGACCGCGGAGCAATTTGCGTCACCATCCCTAGTCGTTGACGGCCGATATAGAGCGAAAACTCCTTAGGAGCGTAGCCCGCCGTGCGCTTGGTGGTCGGTACGCGCTTCTGGTGGAGGCGTTCTTTTGCGCTCCGGCGCCGTCTTCCATCTGGAATGTGCTCGATAGCCTGAAAGTTCAACAAATCAGCCTCCGTCATCAAGGGATGACGGGACGCCATCCATGGATGACAGACGCTCCTAGAGGCTATTCGCGCTCAACACAGGCCGACCACATAGCTTTAGATATGCACCTCGTCAGCCTAATAGCGGAGCTGCGGCATATACGTTCGCCAGTGCTTCCGCATTAGCGCGCCGCTTTGAGCGAATTCCTTATCTATCTTTTGTAGCGCCTCAGGTTTGGTTTTCGGATTTGCTAGCATGAGTTCTCGCCGCTCGTATATTACCTGATACTTGGCCTCTTCTCGCTTTCGCGCCTTATACCCACCAACAAGCTCTTTGAGGTGCGTGCCGAGTTTGGATTTTTTTTCGTCCGGATCGCTTCCTCGGGCGTACTGGAAAATCTGCAACAGAAATTTGTGAAAAGGCCCGCCGACCGACCCGGATATTTTTCCCGGTCTAAACAACTCATAGATCGCCAGGCCGTCTTGGATGAACTTAATCCGAACTATGCCAATCAGCCTGTTGTGCATATTGGTATTGCGTCCAACGCCCTCGAATCTTGTTTCGACGATCGCGGTCGTAAGTGCGAGGCGACTCGTAAACACTTCGAGATCGACGATAAACTTATCGAGGTCATCGCTTGCTTTTTTTGCCTTCTTCTCGGCGTGTCGACCGACAAAGGCCATAAAACCTGGCATGCCATCCCCTCCTGTTTCGAGGAGGAACCGCGTCACATCGTTAAGCGAGGACAAATGCCGTTCAAGTCCCTCGGCAAGCGCGACCGACTTTCGGAACTGGTCAATCGTCTCTCCCAACCGAGGTGACTTGAGCTCGCACGCGAAATTGTAATTTAGCGATCTCGCAAGTCGATCAATACGTCGACGAGCCTCTAATTTTGACAGTTGCTCGACAGCGTCCGAAAATGGCCCAAGACACTCAACCGCATTTTGAAGGAATACCTTACTGCCCTTAGGAGCACTTTGTATGGGCGGCCTAATCGCGTTCAGCATTACCCATCAAACCTCTGGGCCGACAAGGGCCCCTAAAATACTTCATCTACCCGGCCTGACGCCAAGCATGCCTTGGTGGCTTGTCAGGCGATGAAAGATTCGATTCGCCACATTGATCATACGACAGGCTCCATCTTGAGCGAATTGGCCGAGATACTGGCGCTCGGGCTCCAGCGTCTTAATGCCCGCAAGTCCAGTCGCATTTCGCCGGCAAATCGAGATTCTCCGCTCGACTTCACGCCCGAGTCACACGGTCATGTCCAGCGTGAACGCGAGGATATCGGCACGTGAATAATACGGTTTTGAGCCAATTGGCGGCCTTGAAGGGCGCATCTGCACCGGTTTTGAAGGCAAAGTGGCGGGAGCTGTTTAACAGCGAGCCGCCCCAATACAATCGGCGTTTTCTGGAGAGCCGGCTGGCTTACCGGATCCAGGAGCTGGCTTACGGCGGGCTGGGCCGCGAGACCCTCGACCGCCTCCGATCCATGGCCAAGCAGTACGACACCAAGACCGCCGCCGAGCGGAAAGCTCGCCCTGTTCACCGCCCGATCGCCGGCACCCAGCTGATCCGGGAATGGCAGGGCATCTTACATTGCGTGACGGTCCGGATCGATGACTTCGAATATCTCGGTCGCCCGTACAAGTCGCTGTCGTCCGTCGCCCAGGAAATCACCGGCACGAAATGGAATGGCTGGGTCTTCTTCGGCCTCAAGAATCATCAGGTCAAATCATGACAACTCGCCGCAGCAGCTCTGGCGCATCGAAATCTACGTCGAACGGCAATGGAAATCACCGGTCGACAAGCCGCGGCGTTGCCATGCCTCCGCTCCGGAAACTGCGCTGCGCGGTCTACACCCGCAAATCCAGCGAGGAAGGCCTCGACATGGAGTTCAACTCGCTGGAGGCGCAGCGGGAGGCCTGCGAGGCCTACATCGTCAGCCAGCGTGCCGAGGGCTGGACGCTGGTGCCCGACCGTTACGACGATGGTGGCATCTCGGGCGGGACCTTGGAGCGGCCTGCGCTGAAGCGGCTGCTTGCCGACATCGAAGCCGGCAAGTTGGACGTGGTCCTGGTTTACAAGATCGACCGGCTCTCCCGGTCTATGCTGGACTTCTTGAAACTGGTCGAGACCTTCGACGGCCGCGACGTCACCTTCGTCTCCATCACCCAGTCGTTCGACACCCGTAGCCCGATGGGCCGGTTGATGCTCAATGTGCTGCTGTCGTTTGGCCAGTTCGAGCGCGAGGTCACCGGCGAACGGATCCGCGACAAGGTCGCGGCCTCCCGCAAGAAGGGCATGTGGATGGGCGGCTGGACGCCGCTCGGCTACGAGGTCCAGGATCGCAAGCTCATTATTCATGATGCCGACGCTGAGACGGTGCGGGGCATATTCAAGCGCTTCCTGGTTCTGAAGTCCGCGACCTTGCTGGCGCGGGAGCTGGTGGCGAAGGGCGCAAAGAACAGGTATGGCCACCTCCTGGATAAAGGCGTGCTGTACAAGCTGCTCAACAACCGGGTTTACGTTGGCGAGGCTGTCCACAAGGGCACGTCATACCCCGGCGAGCACCAGGCAATCATCGACCGCAAGCTCTGGGACCAGGTCCACGCCCTCATGAAAGACAGCCCCCGAAAGCGGGCTGCCGGCGCCAGGGCACAGACCCCGGCGATCCTGAAAGGGCTGCTATTCGGACCTGACGGCGCGGCCATGTCGCCAACCCACACCCGAAAGGCCGGCAAGCTCTACCGCTATTACATCAGCCAAAGCGTCATGAAGCGGGGGACGGACGCCTGCCCAGTCCGCCAAGTCCCTGCCGCCGAGATCGAGCGGATCGTCATTGAACAGATCCGATCGCTGTTACTGTCGCCGGAGGTCATTGTCGCCACCTGGCGCGCAGCACAGAAAGCCGGCACCTCCCTTGGCGAGAACGATGTCCGCAGTGCGCTGGTGGAATTCGAGCCACTGTGGGCTGAACTATTCCCCGTCGAGCAGGCCCGCATCATCGAGCTGCTGGTAGAGCGGGTCGACATTAGCCAGACTGGAATCGATCTCCGCCTGCGGGTCGATGGCCTGACCTCGCTTTGCAGCGATCTCCGCGGCGCCACGGCTCCGCAGCAAGAGGCCGCATGACCGCTCAGCAAAACCTCATCGTCGGCAAATCCCGCCGCCCAACGCTCAGCCGCGACGGCCGGACGATCTCGGTCCACATTCCCATCACGCTGCGCCACCAAGGGGGCCGCAAGCAGGTCGTGACGCCGGCCGATGCAGCGCCTTGGATCCCGCGCGCCAGTCGAATCGACAGCACTCTCGTCAAAGCGGTCGTTCGTGCCCATCGGTGGCGGGACATGCTGGAGTCAGGCCGACACGCTACGGTCCGCGATTTGGCAAAAGCCGAATGCATCAACGAGTCGTATCTCAGCCGTGTGTTGCGCCTGACATTATTGGCGCCAGCGATTATCCAATCGATTCTCGAAGGACACCAGCACGCGGAACTGGAGCTTGATGGGTTGCTTGGACCCCTTCCGCTCAATTGGGCCCAGCAACACGCTCAACTGATCGCGCAATAGCAACTACCTGAGTATAACAGGTGCTAGAGCCTATCTAAATCGAGCGTTTTCAAAAGAAACCTTAATAGGCGAAACAGAGCAATCAGCGGCGATAGATCGACTCTCGATGCGAAATTTGGTCTCAACTTGCTAAGCCGCCGGATGTGCGGTGCCATTCTGATTTCAGGAGCATCTCATGACTCTGCAAGTCGTCCATGCCACCGCTGGAACATCCAACACGTCTGAGCAAATAGTCGTGGATCGCGAGAGTCCCGCAGCAGCTTTAGTCCGCGCCGAACATATGATGGATGTTTTGCGAACCAGCTACGTCTGCGACGGCTGGCAACTTTCTGAACCGGCAGCAGCACTCGTTATACAGTTTTGCCGCCGACGCGCAGACGGCAAGCGCACCACCGACGCACAGTTCCAGCCCGTGGTCGAATTTTTCCACGCGCACGGCCAGTGTCTAAATTGGCTGTTTATGGGCGACGTGGGAGGAATGATTACCAGTAAAGCCGCTCTGGCGACTAAGATGCGGCAGAATCAGCTCGGATCACGCAAGACCAAGCAGGTCAACCTGGGTGACGCAAGGCGTCGTCCCCGGGGATCGCCATCGCCGCGTTCCGCGAAACCGACATCGAGCATTTCAGCCAAGACCAGCACCTTTCGCCGAGGTTGATGGCCTACGCCTTGGCTTCGGCATATTGAGATGCGCGACCGCGCGGCGTTCCCAAACATCTCGCATGAGATTTTGACGTCCAAATGCAAATATACCTAGTTCGAACGAAGAACGGTGAAGACCTCGTCGGAATATTCGTCGCCCATGACGAGCGCCAACTGGCGGCGCTCGTTGACGAATGCTCCGAGCCGGAGGACTGCGAGTATGTATTTATGGGTCCAGGCGGCATTATGTGGGAGGGCCATGCCGTCGCTGTGCCACTCGGTCCGCCTGAACACGACGACGGATCGGAGCCAGACCCGATGCCCTGGGCGGAGGCGTCAATCACCCATGATTGGTTGCGCCTGCTGTTTATGAGTGAAAAGACAGGCTGGTCTCCAATTCCTACGCATGGGCAACCTTCTCCAAATCGCTCTAAGGCGACTGGAAGAGTACTACCATTTCGGCGTCGCTGATCGCATTTTGGTCAGATGCGACATCCTGCCGAAAAGAGCTCGATCGCTGATCGAATGTTATGGAACACATACTTCTGGACCCAATCGGCAGGCGCATAGCTGAAAGTCATAGGTTCAAAACCTATCCTAGGCCGCCGTCTGCAGAGCCATCTCCTCCTGGAACTGCAAACGTTCAGGCAGACAATAAGTGTCGCGGCTCGTTCCGCGCGTCAGCTCCAGCGTAAGCAGGCTGTCGCCGACGAAGGCTGGGCTGAGTTCAAGTCTGAGATATTCGAACAGCTGGCGGTCGTGCACGGCGATCATCACCTGGCGTCCGTGCTCTTTGGATAGCGTCCGCAATAGGGCTGCGAAGTGCGCGATGTGCACATCGTCCATCGATTGCACGGGATCGTCCAGTATCAACCACGGCAGCTGAGGTGGAACCGTCAGGTGAAGAGCCGTGAACAAGGTCAGGGCGGCCGTGTTGAGATTCCCGGCGCTAAGCATGGCACCTGGCGTACCGCCCGTTCCACCGCTGCGGTGCCGAGTGATTAGCTGGGGCTGAAGGCGCTGCGTGGATGTTTCAGGAACCTTGAACTCAGGCACGAAGGGCTCGTTCGGAGCTAGGCGAATAAAGAGGTCACGCCAAAGCCGATTGAGCCGATCATTGAATTCGCGGCGGATAATCGTCGATCTTACGCTTTCGACGGCCGAACGCACCTGCTGGCCTTGCGACCGAACTAGCTGTGCCCGCTTGATGGCCTCGTCCACCTTGGCCAGTTCTAGTAGATCAATATCGACAAGCGCCACCATCTCATCCCGACGTGCGATTTCCGCCCTCGCCTTTCGCACACCTTCCATCCCGCGTCTCCGCGCTACAAGCCCTCCCTCCAAAATCTTGGCTCTGGCGTCGAAGCCTTGGACATAGCGTGCTACGACGGCCGAAGGCGCTTCTGTCGCGCCCGGCGCATCCATCTCCAGCTCGGTTAGACCGCTGACGAATTCGGTCAAGGTCGCCATCGCAGAAGTTCGGACGCGACTGCGCGACTGATGCTCCTCCAACGCCCGCCGGGCAGCCGTCTCAAGTGCGACCAAGCGATCGCCGTCGGCAGCAACAACTTCCAGAGGCTGAAGTTGAGCCATCAGCCCATCAAGCAAGGCGGTCAAGCGTGAAATATCGGTCACGACCTCGTCCGGCAGGACCCTGGCAGCCAGCGAATGAAGCTCTCTATCGAGGCTATCGATTAACGCCTGTTGTTCGCTCCTCGTTCCGCTAAGATCCAGCAACCGCTGCGCGGAGGTGGACAGCGCGCGAACCTTGGCGTGCACATGATCGGAGAGACTGCCCCGTTTTGTTTCGGTGAAATCGCGATCACAGACTGGGCAGTTGTCACCGGTGATAAAGGTGGACAGCTCAGCAAGCGCCGCGCCAAGGCCGCCGGCGTCGCTAGAAATCCGTGACAGCTCACTATCGATCGTCTCAAGCTGCTTGCGGGCGGTCTCGATTTCCGCAAATACGCTGGCCTGGCGGGTCCGATCGGCGGAGGTTTGCACTGCCCGCTCGCCGATGCGGTTGCGTTCGCTAATCACAAGGCGAAGAGCGTCGCTCCTGAACTCGCCCATCGATGGCGATAAAGAATGACTTGGGAACTGAATCTGGAACGCCTGCCGCAGGCTCGCGAAATTTTCGCGGTAGAGGTCCTGCCAGGCCTTCAAGACTGTCTCAGCCTGGTGGTGCGCGCTTGCCAGCGTCGCTTCGTCGTTGTTCTCGGTCGGAGAGGCCGACTGGGCGATCTGGCGCGAAATCGCCTCAAGTTGACGCTTGTGATCATTGAGGTTGGCCAGCGATTTTTCTTCAGGTGCGTCTAGAAATAGACCTTCTGCTAGCGCAAGCTCCTCCACCGGAATGGGCGTGGCGGCACCGAGCGCCCGGGCGGCGTCATCGACCTCCGCTAATGCCTCCGACAAAGTGGTAACGATCGCGGCGGCGCTTCTCTGATGGTCGAACAGCTGACGTTCGAGCCGCGCCTTCTCTGACTCAGTCACCCCGTACTGGCTCGAGATCTTTCGAACGTTTCTGACATCGCCTAGCGCCTTAAGGCCCGACTCGACTGCGTCAAGAGGGTCCAGACCTAAGAGTTCGCCGACAAAGCGCGACAACGGAGAATCCAATCCGGAGCCCGAGTCCTGATAAATTTGCAGAAGTTGGCCCAGCAGTGTTTGCGGCAGATAGCATCGCTCGCTGAGAAACGCGGCCATGCCCGTCGGCAAGCAGGTCAGAGTGTCTGCCCCTGCTGTTTTGAGCTGGGTCTCGAACTCGACGTCAGCCCCGTTCAGGCAAGCCTTCAACAAAATCTTTCCAGATTGGGAGCCGCGATGCAACAATTGCTTATCATAGTTCGGGTCGGCTCGCTGGATAGCAACCATGCGCCCGGTCAACGCCATTTCGATCGCGGACAACAGGCTAGTCTTTCCAGCGCCGTTCTCACCGTGGATCAACACGACCTGAGCGTCGAGCGGAACCAGCATACGCCCGCGGATACTGCGGAAGTTGGTGATCTCGATGTCTTTGAGCTGGCTTTTGGTCATGGCTTTTCACCCGTTGCCAAGGCTGCATCGATGGCGCCGCCGATCGCGGTCTCGACTGCGTCCTCGCCGGCCGCCGATGCTAAGACGAGCATGTTGAGAAGCTCAGGATCAAAGTCGGCGGGCAGCGCAGCGCCCAGCATCGCCATCGCGTTGAGGCTCGTTGGAGCTGGCTCGCTTCCGGTGCCCTTGAGGTCCAAAGGCAACAGCACGCGGATCTGATCGTCTAAGGCCTCGGCCGCTTCAGCGTTTTCCGGTTGGCCCTTGTCGTTAAGACGGATCCCTTCGACGTTCAGAACTCGACACGTCTCCGACAGGGCATCGACGTTGCCGGCCAGAGCCGCGCCAGCAAGAATGACGGTGAGGACGTAGCGCGATCCGGTCACATCCAACGCGCGGCTTAACGCCTCCACGCGTCGCTTAACCCGTTCGGGTTCGCGATCGCCATGGTCACCTATAGAGGTGTCTACGACAAGAACCAGATCGAGGGCACGGCCTTGCCTGCCGCGCAACGCTGCCGTGAACTGGAACTCGACGGTTGCAACCCGAAATGGGGTCACTAAGCTCTCGTAGCCCATGACCTTGAGGCGAGATACCAGCGCCTGAACGAGAAGGGCGTCGCTCATAGCGTTACCTCTCCGATGAAGCGTTTCTGCAGACTAGCGATATCCGGCTCGGATTCGATCATTCGCGCAATGCTCACGTGGCGTGTGCCCGGCATGCCCGTTCGACCCGGCGCGCGCTTGGGCCCACGCGCGCTACCTCCTGACGCGTCCCTCATCATGTGCCAGAGGTCGTCACCGTGAATGACGATGGCGTTGTCATTAGCGAACGCGCCCTGCTTTTCCAGTTCGATGGCAATGCCGGCGGATCGCACGATGAACACCGGCCGTTCCGTCGCTCCATTCCACGAAGCTACTGCCGTGAAGGCTCCATCTGCCAGAGCGCTCGATGAGGTCGATTTGAGCGTCCAGAGCTTTTCTCCTGCACCGTGGTCAAGCATAGCGAGCGCGATCGCAAGTTCACCCAGCCCGGATGCCTGAGCGTTCTGGTCGGCAGCGAGTTGAGCAGGCGACGAGGCGCTGAGCACTTCATAAGCGTCGGGCTGCAGCGGAAGGTCCCCCTTGCGGAATAGGCGAAGGGTCCGCGACCAAGCACCGATCGCTTCGTTCACGAAAGCCGTGCGATCACCAACTGCTTGGCTCGCGACAGCGTCGCGAAGGCTAGAGATGCCAGAGTTGACCGCGCCGGCGTCGGCCGCCAACCCCGTGGCCTCCAGGCGCGCAGTCGCCAGGACGCATAGCTTGTGAGTCAGGATCTTCAGCACGAGGGCCAGAAGGGCCTGCTCGCCCCACGCCCGCAGGTGCGCGCTAGTTTCGATGGCGTTGATATTGACATTGTACCCAGCGCCGTAGACCGCCCGCAGCATGGTCTTCTGGCCAGGCTGCAGCGTGTCTTCACAGAAGACATGTCCCTGGGCGTTGGGCGCGCAGGGCCACGGCCACGGATTTGTCTGCCGCGCTGCGGAGAAAACGCCATGCAGATTGGCGTCTTGCACAGAGAGCCCGAACATCAGCGTCTTGTAGTTTGTGGCGACGGCAGTGATAGCCGCCTTCATCGGGGCTAACTCCTGCTTATTCGGCCAATCGATAATCTGGATTTCGGTGGCGGTCAGATATTTGCGATAGTCGTTAGGTGCTTGGGTCGCATGGATAATACAGCCATGAAACTTGAGCAGACGGGCCTTGCCCGCCGCATCGCGCAAATGGTTGGGATCGACGACGACTTGTAGCAGACCGGGCACGCCAGGACTCAGGCGCTCCACCGCCGCCTCGATGAAGCCGTCCCAATTGCCCGACGCGACCTCTCGCACGGCGCCCTCTAGAATGAGGATGGCAATGCACAGGTGTTCGGCGGCCGGGGGAGCGGGACTCTCGAACGCCCGGCGGATGTCGACGGCTTCCCAAAGCAGATAGTCTGGCTGTTCTCCATCGACAGGAATATCGAGGAACTTGGAATATTGCTTCCACAGCGCCTTGACGATTTTTTCACGTTGCGTCCAGGTTTCGAATGCACTGGCGAAATTCGCGCGCAGCGTTTCTGGATCATCCACAGCCAGCGTGAGGGCGGCCACAAAGACGGGCTCGAACTTTGCCTGGGTGGCCGGATCGACCGCCTTAAGGCGGATGAACTCGATTGCCCGGCTAATTAGCCCACCAAGGCTCGGCGCGCAGCGGGAAATGCCTGACCCCACCCATAGGGCGAACTCACCACGTTCGATGCCATCGACTACGGCTGCGAAATCGGTATCAAGCCGCTCAAGGGTTTCAAGCACCGTGATGTCGCTTGCGCTCGGTCGTGGCTTCATGCGTCTCCCCCAACGCGAGGCAAGCCGCCCGCGCATGTCACTTCTATCGGTCACGCGGTAGTTGTCCATCGAGTACATTGGCAAGTGCGTTGCGGCGATCGCCGGCACGCCTGGCCCCCAATCCGCTCTTTTTTGGAACCAAAGACGGCAGCCGCGCCGCTCCCGCCGTTATTGGTAAAGATCAACTTTGTCTTCGCTGAAGGTCTCTGGATAAGGGAAATTCGCGGATTCCCGCCGGAGACTTTCGAGAATTTCACACTCGTTCAGAGCAAAGTTGGCCAGTCACAGATTTTCCCGAATGCGAGCCAGATAATTTCAGGCCATTTCGATTAATCAGCTCTCCCGGCCGAATGCCCGGAGTGCCTGGCTGAAATGGAGGATTCGGAGGGTGATATAGCTAACAGGCAGTGCCCGACCGACAGGGATTCGAACCGTCATCAAGACCACAGCCGCAAACGCCGTAAATTGCTGCCTTTGAAAACCGTACCAAATCGCCGCAGTACGAAGCTTTGGAGAAAAACGCCGTCTCCAGCGTCAAATCTCCGAAATCCCAAGTTCTCGCGTACGGCAAGACTTCAAGGGGAGGTTGTTTTTATTGGGTTTTTTTGAGGCTTTGGCGACGGGTGACACCGGGAGCGCAGCGGCATTGGCGGAGAGAGTGGGAGCGAACCCCATTCCCGTAGTTAACCCACTGAGATCGCGACAATTCTAGAGATCCGCAACCCATTTCGGATACCATGTTGTGTACCCTGAGCCCGGTTGACGGTCAATGTGTTGAAGCTCCCGTGCCTTCCCTCCCCCCCGACGGTCGACCAGCCGGCTTAATGCTCCGAGACTCGAATTATTCGGTGTTCGAATGTTGCGAGACTTGGAATGTCTGGCCCGTCAACGTTTCGAGAGTCGAACTATTAGTTGTGCAATGCTCCGAAACTCGAAATTTCTGTCATGCCGACCGCACTGCCGTGATCGCTTAGTTTCTGGCGCAATTGAAGCGCGCTCTCTTATTCATCAAGCTGTTCCGACGGAGGGATATCTCGACCAGTTAGGCGTGAGCCGCCGCCAAAGCTTGACCCGCCAGCACCAAACGGATCGAGGGCTTTCGATCGGCGTGAACACCCCAAGCCGATTCCGTTAACTATACTCGTCAAGCCTGATTTATGGCGCCTCACATCCATCGACGTGTTTTTCAAAAAAATACGGGGACAACGCCGAAAATAAGCTGGAAGCGGAGTTAACTTCCCACTGGGATTTAGAGGATCAGCATTCAACTGCTATTATAAAGCCTTGGTCGTAACTATTCCAACTACCGAGGTATTCATGGATCCTAACGCCATTTTCGATAACGATGGTAATGACCCCGTCCTAGTTGGACTACTTGATGAGATGACGCAGGGTTGCCTGGAGGGTCGCAACCTCAGTAATCCTGAGCCTGACGGAAAGAGGTCTTGGAGCTATCGGCATGGTTTTGCAAACGGACGCGCCGAGAAATTCGGCGGCCCCCGCGCCATGGCCGCGGCGCTGCGTGTCATGGCTGAGCAGGCAATCGCCTTGGATCTCCGTGCCAGGAAGTTGTTGTCGTGATATGCGGGCTAGTCTTGCAAAGGCGTGTGCAGTGCTGACATTAGCTGTGCCGTGCGCCCCATTTGCACCACTGGTAGTGGAATCGTAAAAGAAACGTAGAAGTCAGTCATGATCGACAGTGGTAAGGCGCATGTTCAGGCGCTGGCAACGGAACCAAATTTCTCCACTCTTTAGGGGGGCGACGTCAACGCCTTCGTTGATTTTGGCAATCCATCGAATCCTGAAGAAAATGTATTCAACGACGATCGTTTCGGGTGGTCTGTAAATTCGTGTCCGAGGGAAGTTAAGTCGAGTTAGCTTCCCTTCTGCGTTAACAAGCTGAAGCTTTCCGAAAAAGATGAGGAGAGTGCCGAGCAACTCAAATGTTAGTTTGCAAACTGCTTACCATCCTTGGCTTAATGGTCTTACGCTGTTGGTCTTTAAATGGAACGAAGAATGAGCAAACATCCGCGCGCTGGAATGCCTGAGGCATGGATTGCTGGCTTTGCAATAGAAACCACTACGCCCGAAGGACTCGAGACATGAAGCAGGGATTCACATTCGAATATAAGGCGCCGGCGAGGTACATTGCCCACAACAGCAAGGAAGAGCATGTCGTGATCATCCCCGATCAGGTCATCAAAAATCAGAAGGCGTTTGATAACAAACCCTTCCCTGCAATTTTCCGCACCCACGGCGGCGACAAAGAGCACGTTGTCTGGCTCGACGGCTCCGCCTACGATATCCGCGGCAACGGCAAGCCCGTTCCGGTCGTCAAGGACTGGCGCTTGCGGGTCAATTGCGAAGTCCGCGCGCGACTCGTCGACGATCTGCTCGCAGCAGGTTACGAAATCTCGCTATCTGATAGCGGAGTCGAAGACTACGTCAGCCGCAAGGGCGGACGCGAGAAGTTGTTATCGATGCTCGACGACGTCGATGAAATCGACATGTACGTCCATCAGGTAGGCAAGCGCGAACATATCGCCTGGATTTATATCATCAATTGGAACTCGGGTGCCGATGTCATCGGAGACTGCACCGAGAACGTGAGTAAGATAACGAATCGGGTTTGCAATTGGGCCGAGAAGAAATACGGATCCAATCCGCGTCTCCGATTGCCGTCTTAATCACCAAACGATACCCGCCTCGGCGCTCTCTCCCGCCTCGCGCAGGCGCGAGAGGCACACGGCCTGGGTGGCTTTGGGCTCGCCACGAAGTGCTCCGCCGTCAGCGCGCACGACCGATATCTTCGATGCCCGCCTTCAAGGCCGCTCGAAGCGGCTCCATCTCCGCTATCAGAGAATTGACGAGAACCTTTACTCGAACTCACTTTGCCTTGGCTGCGGCTCGCGATCGACTTGCGTCGCGCCGCGGCGCAGGAGAAGATTTTTCCGGCTTATTCAGGTGCGGCGATTGAGTACTCAGGAGGAGCTGACGCGCGTAGATCCGTGCAGCTTCGAATACACCCTCCTCCGTCACGAAAAACGCGAGATAGGCCGCGTGCAGTACCGCGATCACGATGACGGCCAGAAGCTTCCCGTCGAAGCCATTCGATAGATCGACGGGCCAACGGCGCCAGAATATCGCAAGGCAGACGATTACGATGATGGCATTGAGCAGAAAGCCCGGCGTCTTGAGACCGAGGAGATTGCGTCGGAATCCGTAGCTAACGTTCTCATTGAATAGCAGGTCGAATTTCTTCGCATTCCGTGTGTTTTCACGCAGCCAAGCGGCGCCGCGGGCGTAATAGGCATCGGCGGCTATCGGATCGATCTTTTCGTCGTCCAGCGACGGTGCGGGCTGCCCGAGTTTCGCTTCGAAAAACTTATGGAAGCCTGCCTTCGTTGTTGCGTCGTGTGTGGTATCTCGGTGGCGCAGCGTCACGGTCGTCGGCAAGCCGCCCATCTTATCGACAATCGACGGTTCGATCGCGCGTCCACGTCGCCGGGCGACGTCTGAGAACACACCGAAGAGTACGACGAGCGCGGTACCAGCGATCAAATGCGGCAAGCCGATCTTTCCGAACGATAGAAAGATCGCCGCGAACGCAAACGCCGGCGCGCCGGCAATGATCGCCGGAGCGACGCGTGCCTGAACGGTGTACGCGTCAACTGGATTTTTCATCGTTTGCCTCCCCTGGCGCAGCTTTCGATCTGACTGAAAATGCTTCTGCAGTTAGGTGCACATATCCCCTCGGCGTGTGGATGAGCATCAGAAGCGGAAAATACTGGCTGATGGAAAGAAGCGCAGCGGTCCCTATATCCGTCCCGGAGGGCCCGCTCGGAACGAGATGATTGTGCCAGGTGCCCAGAGCGTAGAGCGCTCCACCCGACCCCTCGATCAGGTCCTCCAACATTGGGCGCAGCCCCTCGGTGCCGAGCACGAATTCGTCGCGGGAAAATTTGCTGTCGGGCGGTGCCGGCATGGCGGCGACGACGTGGAAGACGTCGGCGACGTCCGAATATCGGCCGACGATGATGCCGCCGGTCTCGGAGCCAGGGCGCGCTGCGATTTCGCGGCGTATCGTTTCATCGACCTCGGGACTCAGCCGCACTACGCTTCCGTTTCCGTCCCCCACGATGATGCGCGGTCTGATCTCGGTGCGCTGCCAATGCAGATCCAATCCGTCGGACGCCAGGCTGCCGAGCAGAATTTCGCCAAGGTCCTTGAGGCCTTCCCGCTGCAGCCGGCGAATGTGCTCGGACATCGGCGCCGCGAATGACGAGAGGCGGCCGTCGGACAGCGGCATCGTCATGGCCGAGCACCCCTGCCCTATCGCGATCGCCTCGGCGTGAGTGTTGAATACCTCGCGCCTCAGACCCTGGTCCGCGTGGATGAGCCGGTACGCCTCGCACATCAGATCTGTTGCAGACGGATTGGCCCCGGGTCCTTCCACCGCCATCAGGCCGACGCTACCGATCCCTAGCATGCAAGCTTCGATGGACCGCGGACGGTTCGCGGCAACACCTGCCATGGCCAGCGCTTCTCGCACGCTCGCGGAGCCGGTGGTATTGACGACGACGAAGCTGTTCGGCGCGACCAGCGAGGCGATCGATTTTTCTCCGAATGCGTGCGCGACGATATCGACGTCGTGCGGCACTATGGGCTGCTTAAGAGGGGCCAGCGCGTCCGCGAGATAATATGCCTTCGGGATGGACCAGAAGCTTTCAACCTTGTTCTCCGAAGGGAGTGTGCCGTATCGAGCAAAATTGTGGGGTTGCATGCTGCCGTCGTCGATGACGGCCGCGGGCCCGCGTCCAGACCTGGCCAGATAAACGGCAAGTTTCGATCCCAGGCTTCCGCAGCCGATCAAGGTCCAAGGGAGCAGCGCCATCCCGTCGTCGCCCGCAGCGCGCCTCAGCAACTCGGGTGAGATCTCTGCCCGGTGCATGGCCGTCCTGACCACCAAACCGCTTCCGGACGTGAGCGCCTCGCCCCCGCGCAATTCGACCACATACGGGCATATCTCGATCGCCGAAGCCGTGCCGATCACGTCGAACGGGCGCCGCGCCAGCATAAGGACCGCGACTGGCTGTCCGTCCCTGAGTTTCGATGCCGCAATGCGACTCTGAAGAATGCCAAGTTTCGGCTCCAAGAACTCGCGGCACCCCAATTCGTCCGCGCGTATAAGGAGTTCATCGATCGTCGTGACGGTCTCGGGAAGATAACGATCGGCGACGAATGGCCATCCTGTGGGCAGTTTCCCGGACCACGCGACCAGCGCATGCGTATTGCCCGTCCACCCTTGGTCGCCGACGGGCGAGTAGCGCCACTCGGCAGCAAATTTCGGTCCCAGAGGCACCGGAGAAGCTTGTGGCAGACCGATCCGATACGTAACAACATTCGCTCGCCGTGAGGCAAAATACCAGGCGGGAAAGACCGAGCAGCCCCCGTCGCGCGTCGGTAGGTTGGTGAGCCAAGTCGCGTCTGCGACGATGACGTCGTCGATGCCATCCCGCCGCACCGGCTCCCAGCCGTTTTGCGGATCTATAAGTTGCGCCATCGCCGCCTTGTCGAGCCAGTCGACGAGTTGCTCCAAGAGTCCGCCCATCCCCCGGACGCGCAGCACTTCCCGAGGTGAGCCCGCAACCAGGCACGGTTCCGGTGGTCCGCCGTCTCTCGATGGCTGGATGTGGGGGTGACCGCGATTGAAGTCCGCTCGCAGGCGAATACGCGGTGGTCCAAGCGGATATCCAGCCGTGAATGCGAACATCACCGGCTCGACGGCCCGGACACCGGAGGGACTGCGACCTGCGGCCCTCCAGGCGTTAGGAAGCTCGGTCCGGATCTCGACTATCGCGACGGTCACGTCGCCATCTTCGACGCGGTCCGCGGTCACCCGTTCAACTGACGGATGCGCCTCGATCAGACGAAGCGCCCTTCGAACGGGCACCGGAATGTCGTGGGTCGCGGTGGTAACAGGCTTCATCGGCCTATCCGTGAGCGAGCGGCTGGCTGCCGATGCCGGTGCCGGCGGCGACGCTCACCGCGAACGCCGCGCGCTTGATACGCGGCCCAACTGAGGAGACCTCGATCACCAGCGGATCGTCACCCGGACTCTCGGCCACACATTTGAATTCGCCTTTCACCGGATCGAGGATGTCGATGTATTCGCGCTTGGCGCGGATGCACGGCGGATCGCTCTCATCATCTTCGATGGTTTTGCTGCTGGCCACGATCAGCGCACCGTCGAGGGGTTGGCCGAGAGCGCAGCGCGCAGGTTCGGAGACTTTGGCTTTTTCAGCCTTCTCTGACCAGCTATCGTAAGAAAGGCTATGCCACGAACAGTGATGCGGAGCGATTAGCACGTCGTATGCGAGGCGCTCTGGCACCTTCTTGTTGCGCTCCCAGATCCGCTCCCAGATCGCCACTTCCGCGTCCCCACCGATCAAGTAGCGGGCCTTGGTGACCTTCGAGACCTTCAGATCGATCCGGATGATTACGCTGGAGTTGTTCTTGGTCAGAATTTCTTCTTCCGTGTCGTCCGCCGCGGGCATCGGCGCCAGCAGCCTGGCTTCGAACGAGGTATCCTTCGTGCCGCATATTTTGGAGAAGACCTCGTCCACTTTCACCACGATCGCGGCGATGTCGTCAGTCTTTCCGTCGACGTCCTCTCCAAGGATCAAGATGCGGTTTCCGTCTTCGGCAGTGCCTTCCTTCTTGAACTTGTTGGCTCGTCGGCGCGCTTCGTCGCGCCAAGCCTCGGCATCCTCGCAGAGGACATGGTCCTCATCCTTGGCCTTCGCTCGACGGAATACGATCGGCGACGACCACATCTCACGGATGATGATTTTGTCGTCGACCTTCGACCATGTCGACGGGTCACCGAGATGGAAATGCTCCTTCAGGCCACGGATGTGGTCCGCATCAGGATGCGTGTTGAGGAACGCGTCGATGTACAGCCGATCCTTGCCGTCGCGGTCCAGCTTCTTTTTAAGCTGCTTAGCAACGTCCGGCGTCTCGTCCGCCTCGTCGTCCGCAGCGCTCCGGATGTTGATGTCCACCAGGATGCGGCGGCCCGACTCGCACTCCAGCAACGTCATGTCGCCGTTCCCAACTTTGAAATGTGATGCCTTGACTGCCATTGTGTCCCTCACTCGCCAGCCACCCGAGAAAGACGGTTGCGCCGCCGCAATCACGACATAACGCAGGTTGTATTCGCCCGTGGGTTGCTGCAAAAACGGGCTTCATTTACCTATGCGGGGCCGAACCGGCCTCGCGGACATCTCAATAAAAAAAATTGACGATGGTGTCCGTCGGCGCTGCCGCGCGCCGCATAGGCGTTGGGAGGGGCACGCTTGCTAGACCGGGACAATAAGGCTGCCAGGCCACGCGAGGAGATTGAAGGCACGATTCGCGCCTTCACCGCGGCCGATTGGTCAAGGATCCATTCCGTTGCATTATCGTTCATGTACGGAACTGGCTGGGATCCCGACGACCTTTCCCAGGAAGCGATCCTGCGAACGTTGCAGGGTAAGCGCAACTGTCCTACCGACGTCGACCTGATGAAGCACCTTATCGATACCATGAGCAGCATTGCGGACGGTGAGCGGAAGAAACCGCGCAGTTCCATTGTCCATCTGCCCACCATGCAGCCGGACATCGAAGATGCCGTCGACCCGGCCTCCCCAGATTGGAATGCCGAGGAAAAACACTTTTACCAGGCTCAAAGAAGTGAAATCTTGGCGATTTTCGACGACGATCAGACCGCCAGGGACCTCGTGGAAGGCCTGTTGGAGGGGTTCGACACGGATCAGCTCAAGGAGCTTACCGGTCTCGACGGCACTGGATATGCAAGCAAACGAACCTTGATACGGCGCCGACTTGTCAAACTTCGTCCGAAGGGAGTGATCGCATGACCCGCGGAAGTGAGAAACAGATGGGCTTTCGAAGCCTAAGACTTCAACTAGCTGACGAGATCCTGCAGGCTTCCGACCAGGAGATACTATCCCAATACGCGGAAGACGTCGGGTCCCCGGACGCGAACGCAGAACGCATGCGCGCGATGTTCGAGAAAACTGTTCTGTTGGCCAACAAGGGTCGGCTGGCTGCCGCCCGGGCGGGCGCCACGGCCAGCCGAGCGGCAACGGCTCTGCCTGTAATTCCTATCGAAAAAGCGCGGGAGAAATTGCGTCTGGCGCTCGCCGATCACGCCAGCGACACCAGCTTCACCCTCGCGGCGCGCAAGGAGACGGAACTCTCGGACGCCGATGTTCTCGATATGCTCCAAGCCATGCACGAACTCGGCATTCTGAAATGAGATTGTTGCAGTGACGCCGGCCGAAGCCCTCCTCCAGGAACTTGGCATCACCGAACCCTGCGAAATCGATCTGGAGGCCATCGCCCACCACGTCGGCGCACGCGTGCGCTTCCGCCCCCTAACCGGCTGCGAGGCACACATTCTGGGCTGCAATGGGCACGCTTTGATAACCGTGAAGGCCGAAAGCTCGGGCCGACGGAAGCGGTTTTCGATCGCGCACGAATTGGGGCACTGGCGTTTCCATCGAGGTCAGACGCTAGTCTGCAGGGTCGACGAGTATCAGCCCCGCGAAGGTCGCTCCCCGGAAAAGGTTGCCGATGCATATGCTGCCGACCTTTTGATGCCCCGCTACATCTTCGAGCCGATGGCGCGACAGATCGAAAAATTCGACTTCGCGTCGATCAGAGGCCTGGCGGATGCCTTTAAGTCGAGTTTGACGGCGACCTCCATCCGGCTTATCGAGCTTGATCGGCTGCGCGGGTTCGTGATCTGCCACACGTCCCGCGGACGGAAGTGGTTTGCGCGGTCGCCTAGCGTGAGTAGGGACTGGTTCCCTCGGGAGGATCTCGACCCCAAGAGTTCGGCTTTCGGCATTCAGTTCGGTGGACGTCCGGATAACGCCACGCCACGTAAGATCGAGGCTGGCGCCTGGCTAGGTCGCCACGACGCCGCTCGCTTCGATGTCCGAGAACAGACGATCCGGATCTCTCGCGACGAGACGCTCAGCCTGGTTATGGTCGATGACAAGCGGATGCTTGTTTCAGAATAAACAGGCGACTCGCTTCAAAAGCGACCTCTCGTCCGGCATCTAGTATAGCCAGACCGCTCCGACAACGGGGCCGGACCGAGTCTGCAGGGAAGGGAAGTTATGGCCATTAAGCTTCCCTATGGCTGTTAACCTCCCCTCCCCGAGCGCAGAAGGGAGGTCGCCTGCGGCAATTGGCCCGAGTCGCCATATTCCGTTCACATGCCCTGACGTCAACAGCGGTGACCGAGAATAAGCTATGGGTTCGGCGATCTATCGGTGAGTTTTGACCGGGCGACAATTCGACTCGACTTTTGTTCTTCTTATGTTCTATTTTTAAAAAAATGAAGGATCATCCTGCGAGCTGGCGCATGCCGACACCCAAACAGATGGAAAAGCTGGCCATAGAGGCAGTCCGGAGAAAGCCCGCTGCAGGCTTCGCCGAAATCGATGCGGCCGATATGCCGCCCGAATACTGGGAATCGGTGCTGAACGACCCTTATGCCGACTTTAGACCAGCCGGATTGCCGATCCAGCAACAACGCCTGTCGGAGATCTCGCGCCACGTACTGCGCGTCAGTTGCCGACGTTGCGACCGTGTCATCGATATACAGACGGCTGACGCGGTCCGGCTGTACGGCCGGCATACGACGTGGAAGGAGGCCGGGATGCGTCTCCTCGACGATGGCTGCCGACAACGGACCGGCAGCCGCGAGGACGATGGCTGCTGGCCCAATTTCGAGACGCCCTGAACCTCGGCCGTCGCCGATCCGACCTGTCTCCGCTGGATGTCCGGATGGCTCCGAAGTATCACCCCACGCCCCTTTCCGGAGGGCAGCGGAAGGCATTGAGGAAAGAGCTCCCCGCGGCGCGCGCGATGACGGGCATCCTCGCGGCCCAGTCGGACGAGATGCGGTCCAAGGGTGACGCCCTGATTAGACGAGCGGACCGGCTACTCTGCGAAAGCTGGAACGAGATGATGTGGGCCGACGGCGAGCCGATCGACCCGTCGCTGACTATCGAGCAGGCCGCCAACGGCGGATATCCTTGGCTGCAGATCGAGTGCTTCCGCTGCAAGACGCCGAGCGACGTCGATCTCGCGGCGCTGCGGCAAGAGCCGACTACGTTTGTCCATGATCTCGCCGGCAGGCTACGATGCCGGAAATGCGCCCAAGCGGGGCGACGCCCGGCGGCGACCCTGCTGCAGCGCCCGCGACAGGCCGTTCCGGAGACGTGATGATCATGTGCAATCTATACTCCATGACAAAAAACCAGGCCGCGATCCAGAATCTCGTTAGGGTCGACAAGGATAGCGCCGGCAACCTGCCATCCATGCCGGGCACCTTTCCGGACAAGATGGCACCGGTGGTGCGCAACGGCGCAGGGGGCGGACGCGAGCTCGCCATGCTGCGCTGGGGCATGCCGTGGTCGTCCCAAACTCTCTTCAAGAAGGCGCAGACGCGCGCCGAAAAGCCCGGAGCCAAGGGTAAGCCGGTCGACTTCAAGGAATTGCTCCGGAAAGAGCCGGACAAGGGCACGACCAACATCCGCCGCCTCGAGCACTGGAAGCGATGGACCGGGCCGGAACATCGATGCGTCGTGCCGTTCACGTCTTTCAGTGAATTCAACAAGAACGCCGGCGGAGATATCTGGTTCGCTCTCGACGGGAGCCAGCCCCTGGTCTGCATTGCTGGTCTGTGGACGAACTGGACCTCCGTCCGGATGATCAAGGAAGGCGAGACCACGAACGATCTGTTCGCCTTCCTGACGACCGACGCCAACGCCGAAATCCACGCGGTCCATCCCAAAGCGATGCCCGTCATCCTCGCGAACTCGGATGCCATCGACGTCTGGATGAACGCTCCCTGGGAAGAAGCAAGCATGCTACAGCGTCCCCTGCCGGACGGCGCGCTGAAGATCGTCGCGCGGGGCGAGAAGCTCGACGGGGCGCAGGACGGGTAGTTCGACACATGGCCGACGATCGAAACATCTGTGCGCTTTGCCTCTCCGATGGGAAGCTTCGGGTCTGGGTCGAAGAGATTGGCACGCCCGACGACTGCGATTTCGACTCGGATCACGTCTCGGCCACTTGCGTGACGGTCGACGAATTGGCGGAAGAGGCCGATCGGTGGTTTCAGGAGAATTACCAGCCTGGAGCCGAGACTTTCGAGGTGGACACGGGCCCCGACAGCGATCGCGTCTATCACGGCACCGAAGGACAACCCTTCGAAGAGATATTCTCGGACGAGCTCGGAGCTTCCGATGAGGTGGCAGAGGCGGTGATCGACTCCCTTCCGGACGTCTCGGACAGGGACATCTCCAAGGGAGCCGAGCCCTACTACACTGACGCGCATAATTTCGAGCTCATAGAGACGGCGCGGTCCCGCGAGAAGGCCGATCAGGACGAATACTGGTTTTCCAACAGGTACGCCTTCGAATGGCAGGAGTTCTGCAGACAGGTACAGTTCTCGTCACGCTTCTTCGGCATCAAGCAGAAGCTCGACGAGCTTTTCGGCGAGCCCGCCGAGTATGGTGAGGGCCCCGTGAAGCCGCTGTACGACCTTGCGGCATCCCAAACCCTCTACCGGGCTCGCCTGATGCGCGACGATCTGACCGAAGAGGTCCTCAACGCGAGCGGAGCGGCAAAGCTGGGGCCTCCCCCGTCGGAGCGGACTCAGGGCGGCAGGATGAACGTCGAATTCATTCCGGTGTTCTACGCCGCATTTTCGAAGACGACGGTCGTGGGCGAACTGCGTCCCAGCATCGGCGATTCCATTGCGATCGGCACATTCAGAACACGCGTGCCGCTGAAGGTCTTCGACTTCACAGCCTTCGATCGACGAGCGGCAGATCGTCGACACTTCGTCGAGCACAGCCGATGGGATTTCATCACTCAGTTGCAGGCCGAAATCAGCAGGCCGGTCCGCCCCCATGAACGTCAGCGTGAATATATTGCCACGCAAATCGTTGCCGAGTATCTCAAGTCGTTCTTTGGTTGCGATGCGATCATATATCGATCTTCCATGCAGCGCGACGAAGAACAGGATAATCGCAACATCGTTATACTCAATCGCGGCGGCTTCGTGGGCGAAGCGGATCCTTACGTGCTTTCGTACGCGGGGTGGTCGATGGAAGACGTGACCGACGTGCGGTACACAACGGTGGACGGGATGGCGTTCTAGAAGCGATGGATTTGCTCCGGCAGCGCGCAGTCCTTTCGCCCGTCTGGCTTCCGGGCCAACGCTTCGTTCGGCGCCGAGCCGCTACGAACGTCGGGTCACGATATCGCCGACCTCGACACCTGGCCGGAGTCCAGCTTTCAAGCTCATTGGCGTTGATCCATCGCATGCAGTCTCACCATTTTCGGAAAACGCAAATCGAACATGGGCAGTAAGAGCCACCGCAACAGAAATGCCCAACGTCGAATTTCGTCAGATAGAGATTACATTACTGCGCCGGGCGGAGAGTCCGCAGTGCTTGCGACGATCGGACCAGATGAGGCAGAGGTGATTGCCAGCTCTGCAGCCGCGGCGCTGTCGGCCTCGAAGTATTTCTTCGCCTTCAGATGGTGTTCCAGCGCTACCGGCCGGTAGGGCCCGAAGCTTGTGAAGTTTCGCACCGACTTCATTGCTAGACGTTCATAGACGGTCTCATGAAGCTGGGCCGTGTCGGAGACGTCGCGGATGTCCTTGGACCACTTGAGGAAGGTGCCGCCTACGCCGACCATGCACTCGTCGTGCATCATCCCGTCGCTGGACGGATAGAGCTTCAGCAGGCCTTTATCGACGATGACGCAGTTCGGCTCGGGAATCTTCTTGGTGATGAAGTCGACCATCCACGTCAGGGTGATGTCGGACAGGCGGGATTCGTTTTCGGGATAGCTTCCTCCGATGTCCGCGTGATTACCGGCGAACCAGATCTGGTCGAACTGCTCCGGCTCGTTCTTCCTGTCGGGCCACTTGACCGTTCCGTGACCTCCCCACGGCACGCGCTTGAAGTCCTTACGTCCTTCGTCGATCGACTGCAGGTGCCGAGCATATTGGACGTCCGACGAAAAGTGCCGGTCGTACGTCCAATCCGGGAAAAAGCGTTGCCATCCGATTGCCGCGACAGCATCCCAGATCCCAATGAAATATGCCGAGGCCCCAGCCGCCAAGCCGAACTGGGAGCCGTAGTCAGCCCGAAACTTCGACTGCCTCTCGGCTAGGGTCTTCTCGTCGGTAATCGGCATACCGAACTTGTAGAGGCATGCCACCGCTTCCTTCGCGACCCCCCGCAGAGACTTGGGTTCGAGGCTCAGCGTCGGTAGGCCAGGCTGCTTAGTGGGGACGCCGCAGACTTCGAGGACGTGGGACAGGCACCTGGCCGTGTAGGCCCCGCGGCTGAAGCCGAACAGGTAGATGCGGTCGCCGGGCTGCCACACACCGATAATCGCGACGTAGCAGTCCATGATCTTCTCGGTGAGGCCCATGCCGAACATTTGGCGAACTTTCTCTTTGGTCTGGGCGATCCAGCTATTGTGCCGAGGCGTCGGCGTTCCTATGCCGGGCACGTAGAAGGCGAGTTGCTTGCTGGGATCGACGACCGACTCCGGCCCGGTCCGCGTTGCGCGGTAGAGCTTGTAGACGTTCGTGCGGCTCTCGTCCGGCAGCAGACCGCCTTCGTTTCCGGTGCCGTCCGCGAAGATGAGGATGTTCTTGGTCACGTGATGCTCCTTGTGGCTTTATGCCAAAGCCGGATCGAGCGAGGCGTCGCCGACGACGATTCCGGTCTCCGCGGTGAAGATCGCCGCTACGTCCTTGGCTTTTTCCCTATATGCGGCATAGGCGCCTGGGCCTGCTGAATTGATCGCGTCCGCTAGGCTTGCCACAGGCCCCTGTTTCGCGGCCGTCGCAGCGTCCTTGAACTTGGCCTCTTCAGTCCGCAGCCCGGCGATGGCGGCGTTCAGGTCGGACATGTTCGTCGGCGTGACGAGCTTTCCGCCGATGTAGACGACCTGACTTAGCCCGACGATGCCCAGGATGGTGTCCGGAATGACGAAGGTGGAAAGTTGCGTCACGCCTGCCGCGATCAACGCGCCGATCACGACCAGCGCGAAGATGAAGCTCTGATACCGATAGACGTCGAAAACCCCGTCGGTGGAGAAGAAGTCACGCCACGATGCGTTGGACGGATCGACTGGCGTCTTGGCCATCGGAATCCAGCCTCGCCGCAGCAGCCACGCCCTGTTGTCGGCTGAGAGAGTGTTGCGTTGGGCGTCGGCACCCTTGGCCACCGTGGCGCCGATCCCGCTGATCCCGAGCAGCGTGAGGATCGTTCCAGAGATGTCCGTCAGCATCCCCGTCTGCAGCAACAACAGCGAGATCAGCCCGACGACGACCAGGGAAAACGAAAGAGTCTGGAAGGTGGATAGGCTTCCTTTCCCGTCCGGGCCCGCCGTGAGCCGTGCCGGATCGAGGGTGCGGACGAAGGACGCCAAGGTGTGGTCCCGCGTGCGGAGCGCAAAGGCAATCCAGACGTAGAGCAGGAACACCTCAGCTACGGTTATCCCGATGCTCAGCCAATACGGGCTCAGGCGCACGGTCGTGAGGGAGACACGCCCAGGGGATTCTCCGACGGCGCTGTTGCAGGTGTACAGATAGAGGTCGACCCTATTCCACATCGAGGCGAAATCGTCCCCCATGTTTAGGGTTACGATGGCCTGATCCGGCTCAAGAAAGTGCTTCTTGACGAGCGGGTCAGAATCGACGGCGCGGCGGGTGACGACATCCTGCCTTTTGAAAAGATAGGTCTCGTCGCCGTAGTCGATGCCCGCGAAATATCGCACTCCGTCCACGAACGGCGCACGCACGCCGACATCCACTCGCTGGTTCGTCGGCAGGAAGTTGGTCGCGAACACGATCGTGCCGCCGACCGGATTTCGTCCGGATTTCAGTTCGACTGCGAACTCCCCGGTCTTGACGCACTGCTTCTGAGGATCGTTGCTGCGGACAGCCGACGCAGCGCCCGTCTTGGTTTCCGTCCCCGACGCTGCGGCGGTCGGAGCCGCGGGAGCCAGTGCAGGTTGCGGCTGCTGCGCTTCAACCTGGACCGGATTGGGCCGCTCTTGGGATTTCGACGGCGAAGCCAGCACGGATACTGACATTACCACGACGCTAGTGGCACAAATCAGCGGTCTGAACATCATTGATCCTACGGTGTCAGGAAGAGCGGCCTGGGACTTACCCATGGTTGTCGCAGCATTGCAAGTCAACCGAGGCGCAACGTAGATCTTTGCCGGGGATAGCGAAGATGTGTCCTGATTGCTTTTTATGCTCCGCCTTTCGGTGGAGTGATGGCGATGATCTTCCGTTGAATCAGACGCCGGTGCGGGCTTGAAGCTGGCGGAAGCCGAGGCCGACGTGTTCATGGAGAAGTTCGGCGACCGTGCTTACGACGAAGCGCCTAAGCGCTTGCGCGAACCGGAGTACCAGACCGTCCTGGACGGAAACTGGCCTCAGGGCCATTGGACGCTTGTCAGAAAAGATCATCGGCGGCATGAGGAACGGGACGGGCTCGACACCGCAATTAGGTATCTCGAGCGATGAAGCGGCGCCCTCGATCTTCCTCATCTAAGCAGTCGGTTCGGATCACAGCTATGACTCCGCCTTACAGCCTTTTCCAACGCTGCTGCAGCTGGCTCCATGCTGCAAGCCGCGTCGTCACGTTCGAAGCGGCGCGGACGAGGAGCGCTCCATAAGTTGGCCTGCGGTGACTTCGATTTGACGACAAGAACCGAGGATCGGCCTAGCGGCCAGTAGTCCATAATGCCGGCATCATGACCCCATGTGAGGAACTGACGGATGGAGCGAACTCAGGCAACGGGCGGAGTTTCCGCGAACTCAACCCAGGGGGCCGACCCGACCGGCCGTGAGGTTATGGCCCGCCAATTCGCTGCGGCGTCCGTCGATCCAACGGGCCGGGAAACCATGATCCGGCAATGCGCCACGAAAGCTATCAATGTTTCGTCGACCGCCGATCAGGCTGCTTGAGGTGCGCCTCACCGAGTTCTCGGGAGATCTCATCAGTGAGGCTGAACGAGACGGTGAACCCGTCGGGCGTTCCGATCGTCAGGATCCGTGTGCCCACGGGACTTAGTTCGATCTGAAACTGGCTCAAGGGGTAGGTGACTCGCATTGCCGGATCTCCGTGAGCCTGCTGCACGGCGCTGGAGGCCATCTTAGGCAACGTCATCAGCAGTGCGGTGACCGTCTCGATCGTGAAGACAATGCCGACCCGTTGGCTGGCAAGATCTTCGACGATGAGTCTGACGGCGCTGCCGTCCGTGGCGGTTTCGAAATTCAAAAGACGCCGAACCTGAAGATCTGCTGCCACGTGAGTGCTCCTACTCGTTGCCGGAGTCACATAGGTTGGCTCCCGCCCAAGACATCACTCCGTTTCCTGACCTCAAATTGCAGATCTGTGCCGCCTGTCCCGCTCATGTGTGTTTGACCGCAAGATTCGGAGTGCCGGTCGCTCCAACGTCCGCCACGCTGCTCCGGAAATTGGTAGATGCGGGAGACATTTCATGAGCTCTTTTCGTCAGTTCGATGCCTTCGCCGCCGCTCGCGGAGAGGGGCTTCATCCAAAGCTGCGATCGTTGCTTGATCGAACGGCGGCCTCCCCGCGGGCGGAACTGACCGTCCGTCTCGACGGCATGCTGCAGGCCGGGCCAGATCCGGCTTCTGAAGCGAATTTACGTGTCGGCGTGGCTAATGCGCAGCCCGAAAAGCTCGGAAAAATCGCACGATGAGAGGCACGACACGGCGCATCGTCGCTTTGATCGTCGCGACGCTTATACATAGCACCGGCGCCCAAGCGGGCGACACATCCAAGTTCATGGCCGTCGGGACATATGCCGAGCCGACCGCCGTGCCGGAGGCCTCGTTGGCTCTTAGCGAAGAGCGAGAGACAATGAAAATGTACCTCAACGGCAAGGTCGAGCAGTTCTGGTTCCGGAAGGACGGCAAGGGCGTCGTCTTGCTGATGGCCGCGGAGTCGCTAGACGAGGCCGCCTCACTCCTGCGTGGCCTGCCGTTCGCGAAAACGAATGCGATCCGCTTTGAAATCTTGCCTGTCGGACCCATGATGCCCTTCTTTCGGCTCCTCGACGATGGCTTGGTGCACGGCCCGTAGCCGAACGTTCTGCGAAGCGACAACCGATCGGCGCCGGCCGATTATCGGACGCGCATGTCACCGCGACCGGACAGCGGTCCGATCCGACTTCCCACATCGCAAACGCTGCGCCCCGGCAAAGCATCTGCCTCAATTAGAAATGTCGGTTCGGATGTGACGTCCGCCTCGTCCGAGCCCCCGCCGTTTCTTTGACGTTTCGCGAAGAAATCCATTCGAACAATCTAGCTTCATGAGTGCTTCGTGCATTCCGCCCGCACACACTCCGAGCCCTTTTCTTCTGGTTCGAGCTGCCGATCGTGCGGTTTTGATTGCGGGGTAAGAACCGGAGTTTTGGACCATGGCGGGGAGCCTACGTCTCTGCGCGGATCATCGATCTCATGTCGATGGTCTTAACGAGATCAACTCAGGACAAAAACAATGAGCAAAGAAGAAGACAACAAGGCCGTGGTCGTTCGGTGGTTCACCGATTTCTGGGGCGAGAAAGTGGACCTCAACGTCGTCGACGACATCGCAGCACCGGACATGCTGCTGAAGTATTCGCTTCATGAACCGCGCCGCGGCCATTCCGACATCAAGGCGTTCATGACCGACTTCCGTGCGGCGTTTCCGGATTTGCAGTTCGGAGCCACGGCCGACCTCATCGCGGAAGGCGACTACGTCGTCGGCCAGTGGGAAGGTGGCGGCACCCATACGGGAGCGGCGTTCAGCGATTTCCTGATCGGTGCGTTGCCCGCAGCGACCGGCCGCAAGATGCGCTTCACCGGCACGACCGTCCTGAAGGTCGTGAATGGAAAGATCGTCGAGGAAATCGGCCTCGATGATGGCGTCACAGCCCTCACGCAGCTCGGCCTGTTCAAGGCCGCCTGATCGAGAGGCGCCGCCGCCCGCTTGCCTTAAGCGACGGCGAACTCTCGATCATAGTTGAGGCCCGCAGAGCGACCTGCGGGCCTCAACTTCGATCGTTGACGTTCGATCACCGAAGAAATCCTGCCAGACAGTTCAGACATTCATTTTCCATCTCGGCGGAAAGTAAGGCGCAAGTTTCATGACCTATACATCAAGCAAAGTCGCCATCGTGACTGGGGCATCCGGCGGCATCGGCGCTGCGGTCGCTCGGCGTCTCTCTGCAGACGGGTTCGCCGTAGTGGTGAACTATGCGGGCAACGCCGCGCCCGCCGCGGCCATTGTCGCCCAGATAGAAGCGGCTGGCGGCAGAGGAGTCGCTATCCAGGCCAATGTTTCGGACCCCGCCGCTGTCCGGCGCATGTTCGACGTGGCGGAAGGCGACTTCGGAGGTATCGACGTCCTCGTCAACAATGCCGGCATCATGACGCTCGCGAGCATCGCCGACAGCGACGACGTCCTGTTCGATCGCCAGGTCGCCGTCAACCTCAAGGGCACGTTCAATACGCTACGCGAGGCGTCGAAGCGGCTGCGCGACGGCGGCCGGATCGTAAACCTGTCGTCCAGCGTCGTCGGCCTGCTGCAGCCGACCTACGGTGTCTACGCCGCGACCAAGGCGGCGGTGGAAGCCATGACCAGCATTCTCGCCAAAGAACTGCGGGGTCGTGACATCACGGTGAACGCCGTCGCGCCCGGCCCGACAGCGACCAATCTCTTCCTCGATGGAAAGCCACAGGAAGTGATCGACCGCCTATCGAAACTACCGCCCCTGGAACGCCTCGGTCAGCCCGACGATATCGCGGATGCCGTCGCTTTCCTAGCGGGGCCTGACGGTGGCTGGATCAACGGTCAGACGCTGCGCGCAAACGGCGGAATCGTCTGACGCCCGCCTAGGCCTGCCCCACAGTCCAAAATGCGAATTCAAAGAGGTCCCTGTCATGCCCAAGCAAGTTATTCTAGTCACCGGCGCCTCCTCGGGCTTCGGTCTCATGACCGCAAAGGCATTGGCCCAGGCTGGTTACATCGTATACGCCTCCATGCGGGAGACCGTAGGGCGCAATGCGCCGCAGGTGGCAACCGCTGCGGCGTGGGCCGCCAAGGTTGGGGCCGATCTGCGTACGGTCGAACTGGACGTTCAATCCGATGCGTCGGCCGAAGCCGGTGTCGCGCAAATCGTCGCGGACAGTGGACGACTCGATGTCATCGTCCATAATGCGGGACACATGGTTTTCGGCCCCGCCGAGGCGTTCATGCCCGACCAGTTCATTCAGCAGTATGACGTCAACGTACTCGGCGCCCAACGGGTCAACCGGGCGGCGCTTCCCCACCTGCGCGAGCAGCGCAAAGGCCTGCTGGTCTGGGTCGGGTCGAGCTCGACGCGCGGCGGGCCCCCCCATTCCTGGCGCCATACTTCGCCGCCAAAGCGGCGATGGATGCGTTGGCGGTGTCCTATTCGACCGAACTGGCTCTCTGGGGCATCGAGACCACCATCGTGGTGCCGGGGGCCTTCACAAAGGGCACCAATCATTTTGCCCATTCCGGAAAGCCGTCGGATAGGGCCCGCGCGTTCGAGTACGAAGACGGCCCGTATGCCGGGATCGCCGATATGGCGCTCAAGGGCCTTGCCCGCCTGGAGCCCGCCGATGCGGATCCAGCCGACGTCGCTCGAGAGATCGTCCGGGTTGTGGACACACCGTTCGGGAAGCGACCGTTCCGCGTACATGTCGATCCCTCGCAGGATGGAGCCGAGATCGTCAACGGTGTCGCCGACCGCATGCGTCGGGAGATGTATCGCAACATTGGCCTAGAGAACTTGCTTCATCCGGCAGATATCGGGTGAACCTGAAGGTCGTGTCGGAAACGCCGTAAGGCCGTCGCCAGTCGAGGCTTACCCGGGAGCGCAGCACGGGAAGCGCACGAAGTCCAGTAAAGGTGGGTTACCCCCATGCGCCTGCGCTCTTGGCATCCACGAAGGTGTACTGCACATCGGAACGGTTAGATTTCTGGAAGTTTGCAAGTCTGCCGTCGAAAATAGCCAGATCGGCCTGATCGTATACGCAAAAATAGAGATGGCTGATCCTAGAACGGAAGAGCGCATTGTAGATGTGCGCGTCGTTCTCGTTCGCGGACGAACCGTAGACGAAGAAGCAGCCCGAGGTCTCCTGCAGTCGTTGAAAACAGAGCTTGAGATAAGGGGACGTCCCAGATCCGCTTTTGTTTCGATTCCGCACTGCCTTCCGCAACGTAGATGGGATACCGATGGTCGTCCGCAATAGTTTGCCCAATCGCCTCGAGGCCGCCGTCGTTTCCCGCCAACCTTTTTTCGATCTCGCCATCCTTGCGCCTGAAGAGATGAAGGCCGCCGTGGATATTGTAGACGTTGCAAAGACGATCCTCCGCGAACGGTCCGCGGAAACCGTCCGCGTCTCTTGCCTTGAAGAACCCGTCTCCGAATTTCCCATTGGATTTGATGATGACCCAATAGAGGAGCAAGTCGTAATTGGTCGTGAATATCTTCCGAAACGGGTTCAAGAATTCCAGGCACGCCGGAATTGCTCCCTTCATTTTGTCAAGGTGGGTCGGATGGGCGGCCTGAATCGCGCTGATTAGAGCTCTTCTTACAACCCCGGCATCCGCCAGAAGCCGGGCGGCATGCTGTGTGTGCCCGTAAGTCGCTTCGACCGTACTCGCATCTTCGAGCGCGCGAACGACTCTCTCGAAGTTCGGGGTGTCCAACTGATCGAAGAGGCGCCTACAGGGCTCGCCGGCATCCAGTCCTGCTTTCTCAAGCAGCGTACTGTAGCCACAGTAGTCGTGAGAAAAGCCATTGCCGAGCAGAATGGAGCAGGATTCTGCGCCGATACTGTTCAGAGCCGTTTTGAAATCGATCACTTCTGGCATACTGTTACACTCATCTCCAGCTCCGACGCAGCCTGACTGCATTATATCTGGCGGATTGGAGTGATCAGCTGAGGTTTACTTGCCGACAATCGAACCACTTTCTTTCAGTCCTCGACTGGCCGGTAGATCGGAATGCCCTTTGCTCGAAAGCCGTCGGGCACGACAAACGCAACACTCTGACGTGCCCGGGTGACCGCGACATAGAGCAACGGTATTTGGGCTCCTGCATCGCCAAGATCGCCTGTTCTCAGGAATTGCCGTAGCGGACCGTGTGGATAGATAAGCGTCCTGTGGAAAGTCATGCCTTTCGCGATGCCGAAATTTATCGGCGCCCCGAGAAGGCCGATATGAGTCCGGTTGTACCGCAGCGTCTGGGGAGCGAAGCGTGCGAAATACCGTTCGACGTCGCTTTCCTGGACCGCAAACACGCCGTCATGTCCGGTGACTTCGCAATTGCGCGAAGTCGTCGTCGGAAACGTAGGATAGAAGCTGTCGGCGAGATCGCAAATCGCCTGCACACACCTACGGCTTTCCGTCTGATATTCGATGCTGCAAAGCCCGCGTTTTTCCCAGTCCGAGAATTTATCGACTATTTTCGCGCGCGAGAATTTTGAATTCTTCCTTGAGTCGTTCGTCGAGTAGGTTGATTGCCTGTGGTCGCCGACCAATACGATCTCGACCTTCGATTCGAGCAACGCCTCTACAAGCTCAAGATCGAAGCCTTGCAGATCCTGACTTTCATCGATGTACAAGCGGCCAAAGATGCGCTCGAAGCGGCGGATTGGAAGCCCGCCAGTGCGCCTGATTACCTCACATGCGAATTTCGACACCTTGTCCAGATATATCGTGCCTTCGCGCGAGAAATAATGCTGACGAATGTCCCTGGCGTTCGAATAGCGCGCGGAAACACCGCGCTTGAAATTGATTCGCGAGACGCGTGGCGAATACAGGTGGTTCTGGTAAGGCCGGACGAAATGGCGAAGGAGAAAGCTGTACCAAGTGCTGATCGTGATCTCAGGCGGTATCGAGTCGACATGCGCATATGCCGCCTTCGACAGCTCTCCCGCACCGTTGATGGTATAGGTCACTAGGACGGAGCGCATGACGGCCTCGTCACAGGCGTCTCGAACAATGCTGGTGGTCTTTCCAGATCCAGCACAAGCCAGAATCACGCGATTAGGCGATGGCATTGCGGATGTATCCAGGGATGTCGATCGGTTCATCGCTATCAAACAGTCTTAGAGCGGTTTCAGATTTGTGAGCCTTCATATATTCGGTGAGATCGTCCACGTTTGCGAAATGCTTTCCGAGGATGCGATTGAGTTTCTCCAGGCCGTTTACTCGGACAAGCTGAGGTTCGAGCGTCGGCAGCAAGTCGTCCTGACCGATATGGATCTGGATGGTCTCGTCCGCGGCATATGGTGCGTAGGACAGCGCCCTCGCAGCGGATTTTCCGTCGTTGTCGCCAATCACGCGCACTTCTAGCTTGAGCAGCCTGGCAATATCCAAAAACCGTTTGAATGCGAGAGAATTCACGGAAATGACCTCTACACCAGCCTCGAGCGGTAGCCGGCCGTGGGTCTGCAGGAACGCCTTTTGGACGATAAGCTCGTCGGAAGGCCCCTCGACGAGCAGCGTCTTGGAGGCCAGAATCATGCGCAGCGTGTCGTATCCGGGCAGCTTCCGGAAATAGGACTCGGTCGACTTGGGAAGGTCATTCAGTCGGAAGGAATTTTTACCGTTGAACATCAGAGTGTTTTCGACGCCGAGCTTATTGAGCACGAAGCTGCTGTGCGTGGTAATGATGATCTGCCGTCCTGCCGACTTTTCGATGATCTTGTTGATAAGGCGATTGAGGTTCGTATGCGAAAGATGATTTTCCGGCTCTTCCATGAGGAAAATGTCGCATCTCTCCGAGGCCTCCATCGCCAGCTTCACCTTGACGGCGTTCTGCTCTCCCTTGCCAATAAGCGTCAGCGGGATGTTGTCGAGATGGGGAAGCACACCGGATTCCCACCCGGCTTTGGATGTCATGTCCATCGCGACCGACAACGTCTTGTCGGAGACGATGCCGGTCTTGGCTGCGAGATCCTCGTTGATAGCGGCGATCCTGCCATCACTGACAAAGTCATCGCGCATCTTTCGGTAGGACAGCGCGAGATCTACTGCCTGCGCCTTGTCCAGATAGTCCCTGACGATCTCCAGGATGTACCGGTTCGCGGCATTCGTGTTTGAGATCGAACTTGGATCGATGAGGACCGACTTCAACGGAATCGCTCGCGCCTTGAGGGGATCGCCAGCAAAACTTAACCAGACGATTTCGTAGAATTCGACTGGAATACTATTCAGATGTTCGGGGTCAGAGATGTATTCCCGATACTCCGCCTTGAAGTTTTCATCGAGTCGGATGGAGAGGCTAATGCCGGGCTGATCCAACGAGAGGGTATTGATCGATCCTTGAAGTTCGGCGAGAGCGTCGCTTTCCTTCAGATAAAGCTCGATCATTATCTCCGGAGGGGGAGATCGCTTCCTCGCCTTGTGGGCGGCGACAAATTCAGCGACTGTTTCTACGTTGAAAAGGAAGGGATGAAGCTCATAAGCTGCTGGCCGGCGACCGAGCTGGCACTTGAGTGCGAGGTTGATCGCCTCGAGCAACGTCGACTTTCCGGTCTCGTTGTTGCCGACCACGATGTTGGTGCCTGGCCCAAACGTGACGTCCACGTTCCGCAAAGCTCGATAGTTGCGAACAATAACACGCTCGATCGACACGAATCGCCCCCCCCGGATGGGCCTTACAGTGGCGCCCACAACGAGAGGTTTCAAGCACTTCGGCGATATATATCCGCCGTGTATGTCTTTCGCGGTAATGGCGCGACGGAAGGGTTACTCGGCCATGAAGAACGCACCGCGCTTCTGGTCTTCTTCGCTGATCACGTAATTGAGGAATGCCGGATTTTCCTCGAAGGATCGATCCAGCAGGCGCCTCAAGAGATTGAGATTCCGCACTTGCTGCGGACTTAGTGTGCGGCGGACCTCGGACAAATCCTCTATGTCGTTGCGCTGAAGCATTGAGAAGAACTTTCCCAAGAGGCCCGCGATCACATCCGAGATCTGTATGCCTGGTTCGTCATGCGACATCGCGAAACGATAAATGTTTAGCGTACGATCCCGGTCGACGAAAGCTTGGTCGCCGATGTAATCTTCAACAACCTTTTCGACATCCAGGATGTGGAACGAGTTCTTGAAGAGGCAAATCCGCACGATGAAAAAGAGCCCAAATCCGTCGATCAGCACGTTTGGGGCCTCCTCCTCGAGATAGGGAAGCGCGTCGAGTTTTTCTGCTATCTGAAGGACTCCTTTGAGCATCATGGCGCTGAAGTCGTCGAGCGACTGGTAGCGCACGTCGAGCCGCTGGCGTAGCTCCGCGATGAACGCACGGCGACGCTCGCGTCCGACATCCGGATACGAATATCGCCGGAATAGCTCAACGGTATCTTCCTGATTCTGCCGCAGCACCGAATAGAGTGCATTCTTAAGCATGCGGTTGGCCATGAGCAGATTCTTTTCACCGTGCTCCGTCAGAATAGAGTCGACGATGTCAACTGTGGACCAATAAAGCGGATCGAGTGCCGAGAAATGGATGAAAAGCCCTGTGTCGAGCAGCCATGTCAGAAATATCTCAATCTTGCGGGCCTTCAGAAGTTCGAGGAAATCTCCCTTCGCAACATGCTCGAGTTTGATTTCTTTGGTGGTCTTCTGGATGCGAAGAAGACCACGAAGCGCCTCCAGATCAAGGTCTCGGACGGGGCCGCGGTGAGCCACTCCGGCGATCACGAAGCATTTGGGATCGCTGACGTTCAAGCCGTCCGCTCGGACATGAAGACGGCGGATGTTGTTCGTCTCGTCGTAATAGAAAGTGTATGTCTCGTCGGCCCTCGTTAGCCCATGAAGTGCGATGTTCGCATCCCGTATCTGATTGACGTCTATCATGGGTGCACATCGAAGGCATCTTTCACACCGACACGTGGGTCCAAGCCTGAAGTTACGCATGGTTCAGAAATCGAAAAGCCCGCACAGTGCATTCTCGCTGGACCAACACTATTGTTGTAATGAGATCGCGGCCGTCGATTTGCGGCGCGAGAACGAGTTGCCATTTCGTTTATGCGATGGCTTCTACGAAATGGGGCATAATGTGATTCAGCGCGATTCCGGCGTTGTGAGTCGAGCCAAACTCTTGGGGGTAATTGTTTCGCGCCTCGTCCTGAAAGTGACCGACCCGATTGGGTATTGCGGTTACATATATGAACGGTGCATCGGGCCATTGCGCACGGATTACCCCGTGCGTCGTTTCCACTGAAGCGATATTTGTAGCACCTGCCGCTTGCGCGGCAGCAATCGCCTTCAGGTCGACGGGCGCGAACTCGGTATCTTTCGGAATATTGACCGAACTGATGGCGACGGCGTCCGATGAGATCACAAGGCGAGGTTTAGACGCCGGATTGACGGGAACTTCCAGCATTTGGGAATTGATTTTCGTCACGGTTTGGGGGTCCGCGAGCACGTTCGAAAAAAATGACGCGGGCGTGCTGCTCGGCACAAGAACTCCCACATGGCCTGGCCAGGTCCAGTTGCTATGGATAGGTCCGCCATCATTCGCCGCATCTCGAATAAAGATCGTTCCGCCGATGGTGGCGCATCCATCGTAGGATATATCTCCGGGATACCCAGCCGTCCCGAACGCGACCACGCCATCTGGTGTGGCACCGTAATCGGTAATCAGTTTCATAGCCTTCGCCTTGTTGTCACTGGCCCCGTGCGAGATTGCGGCCGACATCAGGTCATCAAGGCACCAAATCTCGACAACGGCGGCAGCGTTTGCGGTTTGGGCATGAGCGTCGATCAAACATCGCGGTCTAGGCATGACGTCGGCATCGGCTTGGGGCACCTTGCGCGGCCATGCTAAATCACGCGGAACATCGAGTTTGGGGTTTCGAGCCATCCTATTGCACAGGGCTGTCATGAGGCCGTCTCCCTCATAGTAGGTGTTCGCTATGACGACGATTCGGAGCGGTTTCGTTCCGGAGAAGGGCGCCGCGGCCTGACCGAACGAGATATTGGGCGATGCAACGAGCGCCGCACCAAAAAATCCGAGAAAATCACGGCGTTTCATTTGCCAACCCCCGTTGCCTGTCCGGAAACTCAACTATGGCGGGTATTGCATGTCAACGGTTGAATTGGCTCCGCCAACGATCGTTTGCCGCTCTATCAAAAGTCAATGCGATTCCGGAATATGAAGCGGAGCGCTGCTGCCTATCCGAACTGCGATTGTCTGCCTCATCGAATTGCTGACAAAATCCGGAAGGCGACCCACATGATCCGCATCGGCTATGCGCCAGGCGCTTTCGATTTATTTCACGTAGGGCATCTCAATCTTCTCCGTGAGGCCAAGCTCATGTGCGATTTCCTCATCGCTGGAGTGGTCTCGGACGAGGTTCTGACCATGCACAAGGGCGTCACCCCCGTCGTCCCTCTCTCTGAACGCCTTGAAATCGTGCGCAACGTCCGCTTTGTCGATGCCGCGCACCCCGCGATGACGAACGACAAGATCGAGATTTGGCGCGACCTCCGCTTCAACGTGCTCTTCAAGGGAGACGACTGGCGCGGCTCGAACAAGGGCGACCGCCTGGAACGGGATTTCGCCGCCGTCGGCGTGGACGTCGTCTACTTCCGATACACATCTTCAACGTCGAGCAAGAAGCTGCGGCGCACGCTGCACAACATCGACGCGATGGCGGACGGTCTGTCGCCGAGCATTCAGGCAGGAATCCACGCCTCCCGACGACTCACGCAGGCTGCCCCCAATGTCGGCGCGCGCCTAAGTCGTTCGGCGCGGGAATGAAAACGGAAATCGGGTGGCTCGCCGCCGTCCCAGCCGCCACTGTGGCCCATCAGGATTCGGGACGAGTCCAATCGGTCTCGGTTTGAAAGCAAGGACCGGAGTGCCATTTTCCACCCTTCGCGGCATCCTAATTCCACATCACTGATGATGAATCGAAATGACATGGCCCCAATCCAATCACTTACTCCGAAGAAAGCCCGCTTGAGCGTGGTAGATGATCCGCGATGGGCCCGCATTCTTTCTCGCGACAAGACCGCCGATGGCCATTTGTGGTACTCGGTAGCAACGACCGGCGTATACTGCCGTCCGTCCTGCCCTTCGCGGACCGCCAATCCCAAGAACGTCCAGCTACACGACACGATCGAGAGCGCGAAGGCGACCGGCTTCAGGTCCTGCAAGCGCTGCAATCCGGACGGACTGTCGCTCGATTGCGAAAACGCCGCTCTGGTCGCGAAGGCGTGCCGCTTGATCGAGGAGCGCGAAGAAGAGCCATCGCTGAACGACCTTGCCCACGCGGTCGGACGAAGCGCCAGCTATTTTCATCGGATGTTCAAGGCTGCCACCGGTCTCACCCCCAAGGACTACGCCGCGGCGCACCGGGCCGCGAAGGTCCGCCAAGGGCTAGAATCCGGCAACAGCGTGACCGAAGCGATGTACGACGCAGGTTTCAATTCCAGCGGCCGGTTCTACGCCAAGTCGACGGACATGCTTGGCATGACGCCGACCCAGTATCGCGCCGGCGGCGCCAACGAGCAGATCCTGTTCGCGGTGGGACAGACGTCGCTCGGCGCCATTCTGGTGGCATCGAGCAAGAAGGGAGTGGCGTCCATCCTTCTGGGCGACGACCCTGAAGAACTGGTGCGAAATCTCCAGGACCGCTTCCCGAAGGCCCATCTGATCGGGGCCGACAGCGATTACGAAGCGCTTGTGGCGCGCGTCGTCGGGTTCATCGAAGCGCCCGGTCTCGGCCTCGACCTGCCTTTGGACGTTCGCGGGACCGCGTTCCAGCAGCGCGTCTGGCAGGCACTCCAGCAGATTCCGGTCGGCCAGACCGTATCGTATGCGGAAGTGGCGCAGCGCATCGGATCCCCGAAGGCGGTCCGTGCCGTTGCAGGCGCCTGTGCCGCCAACCATCTGGCGGTCGCGATTCCTTGCCACCGCGTCGTGAGAAACGACGGCTCGCTTTCCGGATACGCATGGGGCGTCGAACGCAAGCGCACGCTGTTGGATCGGGAGGCCGCCAATACCATGATCGCCGCCTGACGTCGAAGGTCGATCTTGCGCTCTGTCGCTCCCGTATTTATCTCTGTCCACTGGAATTCATGACGTTGCTCTCATCGATCACACTCGCTCCGGAGCGCCGTTCCCGGCCGGGCGCGGCGTTACTGGCGGCCACCTTGCTCGATCCCCTAAAGCCTCTGCTCAAGCGCGCCCTCTACCCGGTCGTCGAAAAGCTGGCACGGGTCGGGGTCACCGCGAATCAGGTCACCATTACATCCCTGGCCGGATCGGTCGCTGTCGGCTCCTGGCTTTCGGTCCACACCGACGGGAAAGCCATCTGGGGACTACTTCCGGCCTGGACGCTGGCCCGCATGGCGTTCGCCACCATCGACGGCACACTCGCGATTGATTTCGGTCAGAAGAGCAGACTGGGAGGCATCCTGAACGAGGTCGGCGACGTCGTTTCGGACATCGCGATGTTCTTGCCTCTGGTCTGGCTGCCGCCGTTCTCGGGAGCATGGATCGCTGCTGTGGTCCTGCTGACGGCGGTGACGGAGATTGCCGGAATCGTCGGACACGCCTTCGGCGGCTCCCGGCGTCTCGAAGGCCCTTTCGGGAAAGTGGACCGGGCCCTTGCCGTCGGGGCGATCGGCGTCTGGCTTGCCTGCCTCGGTCCCTTGCCGGATAGCGCCAGCATTCTTCTCCCGCTCTTCGCAATCCTGCTTCTGCTCACGATTGGCAACCGGCTGCGCTTCGCCGCGGCGTCGGCCGTCTTCCACGGGGAATCATGAAGACTTTCACGCGTTACGAAAAATCCGTAGCTTTCCTGCGCAAGCTCGACCGCGACTGGGCGGCACTGATCAAGCTTGTCGGTCCGTGTCTTCATGATCCGAAGGCCGCACGCGAGCCCTACGAAGCGCTGGTCAGGGCGATCGGGTATCAGCAACTCACGGCCAAGGCTGGGGACGCCATCATCGCCCGGCTTAAGGCGCTGCACCCCGACGTGCCGTTCCCGGCGCCCGAGCATATTGTCGCCGCCGATTTCGACGCGCTGCGCGCCTGCGGCTTTTCAGGCAGCAAGATCGCGACCATCAAGGCCATCTCCGAAGGAGCGCTTTCGGGCCTCGTTCCGCGCAGGGAAATTGCCGTCGATATGGGCGACGAAGAGCTCATCGAGCGGATCGTCGCCATCAAGGGCATCGGACGATGGACCGTCGAGATGCTGCTGATGTATTCGCTGGAGCGGATGGACATTCTGCCGGTCGACGATTTCGGCGTTCGCGAGGGCTATCGTGCTCTCAAGTCGCTGGAAGAGCAGCCGAAGCCCAAGGCGCTGCGCGAGATCAGCAACGCGTGGGCGCCGCATCGGACCGTCGCGTCCTGGTATCTTTGGCGGATGCCGCGGGATCGCGGCAACGTCCTCAAATAGCCCAATATCGCAAGACGGACGATCTCATTCCGACGGCAACTCCAGCAGGATTCAGAGGCACATGGCGAAGACAAGCAGCGGCATCATTCGGACCGGCATCGGGGGATGGACCTATGAGCCATGGCGCGGCGTGTTCTACCCCGAGAAGCACCCCCAAAAATGGGAGCTCGAGTATGCGAGCCGCCGGCTCTCTTCGATCGAGATCAACGGCACGTACTACGGCGCGCAGAAGCCCGAGAGCTTCGCAAAATGGTTTGAAGAAACGCCCGACGATTTTGTCTTTTCGCTGAAAGCGCCGCGATATGCGACCAACCGCAAGGTCCTCGCGGATGCGGGCGAGACGATCCAGCGCTTCTTCTCGGGCGGGGTCTTGGAATTGAAGCACAAGCTGGGTGCTACCAATTGGCAATTCATGCCGACGAAGAAATTCGATCCCGAGGACTTCGAGGAATTCCTGAAACTGCTTCCGAATGAAGCCGGCGGCATCGCGCTGCGGCACGCGGTCGAGGTTCGCCACGAAAGCTTCCTGTCGCCGGAGTTCGTAACTCTCGTCCGCAGGTATGGCGTTGCCGTCGTATTGGCTGCCGACTCCCAGCACCCCCTGATTGCCGACGTCACCGCGCCGTTCGTCTACGCCCGCATCATGGGGACGCAGGAGGGACAGCCGCTGGGCTATCCGGAGTCGGCCTTGGACTTGTGGGCGGAGAGGGCCCGGACCTGGGCATCGGGCGGCACGCCCGACGGCCTCGCCCGCGTCGAGCCGGTGCAACACGACGGGAGCCCGCGCGACGTCTACCTCTACGTCATCAGTGGCCACAAAGTCGCCAATCCGGAAGCGGCGATGTCGCTGTCGAAGCGCGTCGCGTGACGGCAATGCAGGACGAATAGCTGATGAGCGACCTCTTCGACTTGATCATTCCTCCCAACCCTCCCCGGGAGGTCATGGCGGACGGTGCGATGCTCCTGCGCGGTGCAGCCCTCCCGTATGAAACGGATATTTTGACCGCGATCCAGACGATCGCGACCCGGTCGCCCTTCCGGCACATGGTCACGCCCGGCGGCTACGTCATGTCCGTCGCCATGACCAACTGCGGCGCCGCAGGCTGGGTGACGGACCGGACTGGATATCGATACGACGCCTTGGATCCGGAAAGCGGACAGCCGTGGCCGGTGATGCCGGCCAGCTTCCTCGATCTCGCGGTTTCCGCGGCTACGGAGGCGGGATATCCGGATTTCATGCCTGATGCCTGCCTGATCAATCGCTACGAACCAGGAGCACGGCTCTCTTTGCACCAGGACAAGAACGAGCGCGATTTCGCGAATCCTATCGTTTCGGTTTCATTGGGTCTTCCCGCGACCTTCCAGTTCGGAGGCTTGAAGCGGAATGATCCCGTCCGGAAGTTCGCGCTGCGGCACGGCGATGTCGCCGTGTGGGGAGGACCGTCCCGGCTCCGCTACCACGGAGTTCCCAAATTGAAGGACGGCGAGCACGGGACCGTCGGGCGGATGCGGCTGAATCTTACCTTTCGTGGGGCATTGTGAGCGGCGCGCTTCGGATTTGAAGACAGTATCCGGAGTGCTGCAAAACCGGTGCCGTGTTCCTTTCATTAATTGTGCGGTTTCCGCGTTGCGTGTCTTAGGAGCCGCAGAGCAATTTCAGGCCGATCCTGCCGATATAATGAAGGTTTCCATTCGATGTCTGCGATCGGCGAGCGGGACGCCAAAACAAGGCGTGAAAAATCGTGCGGTACGGCGGCGACTCTCGTCGGCCTTCCGAAGCGATTTCGCCACGACTCCGCGAAGTCGCTGGTGATGAAATATCTTAGCCAACTCGTCAGCGACGGCTTCGCAGAATGGCGCATGCTCGCAAATGATGAAGTCGAACTGCGCTTCGTGTCGGGCGAGGTATTTCTCCTCGCTGAGACGACGATCACGCGCGTCATGTGACACGGCTGATCACAAGATGGCCGATGCGCGAATCCCTGCGCACGAAGCTAGTGTCCGTGCGAGCAAATCTTTTTGAAAGCAAGGACCGGAGTGAAGGCCACGTACATCGCCCCTACGTTCGAAACAGCAACGAACCAAGGAGTGACGAAGATGTACATGGCTGATACAGACACACTTTCACGATCCCTCCCGCCCGCGACCAATCCAGACGCAGTCGCCTCGCACGATATCGTTTTCTCGATCGGAGACAGCAGCGCGGGCAAGATCCTCATTGGACGCACCATCGTCGGCATCTGCGCCGTCCTGATCGGCGCGGACGAAGAAGCACTCCGGAGCGATCTCAAGGCGCGCTTTCCGGACAGAAAATTGACATGGACCGGGTCGCAACTCAACGACGAGCTCGAGAAGGTCGCGCAGTATCTCGAGCATCCGACCGACGGATTCACGCTCCCGCTCGACATGCGTCACGGAACGCTATTCCAGCGGCGCGTATGGGACGCGCTCCTTTCGATCCCATACGGGGCGACGATCACCTATGCGGCCCTCGCATGCCGCATCGGCGAGCCGAACGGTGCGCGCGCCGTCGCTGGCGCCTGTGCCGCGAACGCGATCGCTCTCGGCATCCCGTGCCATCGCGTCGTCCGAAGCAACGGCACGATCTCCGGCTATCGCTGGGGCGTGGAACTCAAGCGGTCCCTGATCGACAAGGAAGCCAAGGCATGAAGACCACCGCTGCAGTCACGACGCCCGCCTCCGCGGCAAAGTCCGCGGAGGCCCGCGTCGCCGGATACGACTGGAAAGACCTCTCCGACGAATTGAGCGGCTTCGGTTGCACGGTGATCCGCCAACTCCTGTCCCCGGACGAGTGCCGGCGGATCGCGGGTCTCTATCCCGAGGAAGGCCAGTTCCGCAGCCACGTCCATATGGCGCGCCACGGCTTCGGAAAGGGCGAGTACAAATATTTCAAGTATCCGCTTCCTGACCTTCTCGGTAGTCTCCGGACGGCGCTCTATCCGCGGCTTGCCGGCATCGCAAACGAGTGGAACGGTCGGATGGGGATCGAGGTTCGGTATCCCGACAAGCACGCCGCGTTCCTCGAGCAGTGCCATGAAGCGGGACAGACCCGTCCGACACCACTGCTCCTTCAATACGTGCCGGGTGACTTCAATTGCCTGCATCAGGATTTGTACGGCGATCTTGCGTTTCCGCTCCAGGTGGCGATCCTCCTTTCCGAGCCGGAAAAGGATTTCACCGGCGGCGAGTTCGTACTGACCGAACAGCGGCCCCGCATGCAGAGCCGCGCCGAGGTCGTCCCGCTGCGCCAAGGCGATGCCGTGGCATTCGCCGTCCATAATCGGCCCGTTCAGGGCAGCAAGGGCAACTACCGGGTGAACCTCCGGCACGGCGTCAGCCGAGTCCGCTCCGGATTGCGCCATACCGTCGGCATTATCTTTCACGACGCTAAATAGCGATTGCTGAGATCGGTCGACACCGCAGAGAGTACAGATATGCAAGAACAAATCCGATATGCTTGGGGAGTAAGCTCCCTCGGCGAATTCATCGCAGCCGTATCCGGCGTTGGCCTGCTGGCTTTTGAGTTCGGCGAAAACCGGACGGCCATGTTGAACGCGCGGGAAAGTCGCCTGCCGGGCGCCTCCGTCGTGAACGACCAAGATGGCCTGGCGGGGACGGTCGAGCGGCTCAAATGCATCGTGGACTACCCCAAACAGGATGCGGCGATCGCGCTCGATATGCGGGGCAGCGACTACCAGAAGAAGGTCTGGAACATGCTGTTGGAAATCCCGGCTGGAGAGACGACCAGCTACGGCGCACTGGCGGCCAAGCTCGGAACGAGTGACGCCCGCGATGTCACCGAGGCAATTGGTTCGAATACGATCGCGATCCTCATTCCGTGCCACCGCGTTATCAAGAAGGACGGCTCCATCTCGGGATATCGCTGGGGTGTTCGTCGGAAGCGTAGCCTCCTCGGAAGGGAGCAGCACAACCATTCGCCGTGGCGGGATCTGATGATATGACCATCGCTGATCCCCCGGGCGGGACTGCCATCGCTTCCGAGGCGGACATAATCCTAAGTGGCGCCGGCAGCGATAGTGTCCGAACTCTACTGTCCTTGTCATCCTCCGATTCTGTCGAAGCGAAGGAGGTGTTTCCCGAATATCGCCTGACCCGACTTGTCCTGAACCGTTTCGACATGGACGAAACCGAGGCTCGGATCTTCATAAACCTGACCGGGGCGACTGCTCCGAAGACCGTGCCGGGCGGGGCGCCGTTCAACGATCACCTTCGCGCGTCGATCGAACGCTTCGCCTTGACGGCCTTGTTCTGCGAAGGGGGGCCCGGGCGCCATCACCAGGCGATCCGACCCACTGGGTACGACTACCATGTCGATGCGGTGGATGCCTTCGCCATGGAAACGTGGCGATCCGATTACCGGGCGATGTCGCCCGCGCAGCAGATGTTCGCCGCGACGATCGTCTGGCTCTATCGCAGCGGCAAGGACAATCGTTGGCTCCGTCGTGTGCCATGCACGTGGCACGCCGTCGACGCGGTGGGCGAGATGCGCCGAAGCGGCGTCCTTGCAGACTGGGGCATCCTCGTCGCGCTGTATCCGGGCTGGTAGGCGGAACGGCACCCGCTCCGAATTCAAGGGCAGAGAACGGAGTGTGCCGGGTGGCCGCTCCAGTAGAATGACAGGACCGAACAAACTGTCAGGACCGAGCATGTGCATCCTCCGCGAACAATACAACAAGATCATCATCACGCGCTGGTTCGACGAATACTGGGGCGAGACCTACAACGAAGGCATCGTCGCCGAACTCGCCGCTCCCGCCATCCACATGGTGCCCTCGCTGCATCGTACGCGAGCAGGCCATCTCGATATGAGACTCTTCATGTCCGAGTATCGGGCCGCATTCCCCGATCTCTGCTTCCGTCCCGTCGGGGACATGATCGCTGAAGGCGATCTCGTCGTCGTCCGTTGGGAAGGCGGCGGCACCCATACTGGAAAAGCCATGGGCGATTTCGCGACGAGGCTCCTTCGCGAGCACTCGGGGCGGAAGATGTGGATTTCGGGCACGACGGTGCTGACAGTGAGAAACGGCAGGATCGAGCGGGAACAGATATTGTTCGACGGTGTGGCTGCGATGACGCAGTTGGGGTTGATGCGACCCGCGACCCCCGAAGAGTGGTCAAGCAATCAGGAAAATTTCGCTCGTTACCGTCCGCTGAAAGCAAGCTGAGACGGCGATTTGCATCTGAGGAATCCATTTCTGCAGTCGGGGGTTCGCGTCCCGCAATTGAGTTATCGCAAAGCCTGAGGAGCGGCGATACTCAATCGCTCGCGGCTCCGAGCGGCGAGGTTCGGCTCGCTCCTGGCCTATGGAGTTACGCGAGCCAGCCAAGCGAGAAGGAACGGAAGACGACGAAGGTCATTCGTCTTCGTCTAGACGAAGTCGCCGCCAGAGTGAACGACACAATGCCGGGCGACGATAATGACGACTGTGCTTCTGACAGATAGGCGCGCGCAATTCCGATACGTCTCTCGCAGGGCGATCCCACACCGGATCCGAAATTGGCACCTCACGTAGCGATCCCTGATTCGTGAGAAAGTTCCGCTATTGACGGTTGGGGCAGTTCACTGCGTCGGTGATACGCTATGCTGCGCGGGGCGAGCGCCCCGAGCAGGCACAGGGGTAGTCTAAACGTCGGCTTCGGCCTGCAGCAAAGCTTTTTTGCGTTCCAGACCCCAACGGTACACGCCGATGTCGCCATCGTCGCCGACAGCGCGATGGCACGGAATTGCAACAGCAAGCCGATTCGTCAGGCAGGCTTGGGCTACCGAAAGTTCTTGGCCAGGCGCACCGATGCGCTCTGCGATTTCGGAGTACGTTGCGGTTTTTCCGGCCCGGATGGATCTAAGCGTCCGCCATACTTCCAGTTGGAAGGACGTCCCGATGATGTCGAACGGAAGGCTGAAATCGAGCCGTGGCGTCTCGACGCATTTGACGATCTGGGCGCCGATGCCTTCCAGGCCATAATGGTTGTATTCAGGCTTGCTCCAGGGAAATTCCCGTCGGAGATCCTGCTCCAACTCCTCGCGCGTGTCGCCGAGAAAGACGGCGCGCAGCCCCCGCGGCGTGATCGCGGTCAAGACGAAGCCAAGAGACGATTCGACCGATATGAAGTGCAGATATTCATTCACGTATGAAGTCTGGGAAGCGAATTCCGCATTGTTGTCCATTCGATTCAACTCCGTCGGGCCTTGCTGCAGGCGTGATTTGCCGGAGCCGCCACGCGGTGCGCGCGTCTTGAAGGCGATACACTGCGCGCGGCGGCGCATCACCGATGTACGGGGAGGCCTTCGCGCGAACACTCCGTTTGTTGCCGCCGAACTGTCGGCATGGCCGCGGCGTCACGGCTTCGACGGCACCCCTTTCGAAGTAGAATGCTCGAAATGAAAATTGCGACCCGGCAGGATGTGCTGGCGCGCAGCGTGGGCGGCCGCGGCGGCCTCCGCGAAGCCAGTCAAGATCAATTTGAGCTTTCCGGGGTAGTGCGCGATGTCACCAATGGCGAAGATTCCCGTGCGTTGCGTGGCATACGTGCGGGGATCGACCGGAATGCCTTCACGGTGTGCACCGACTTCCCACGCGGAAAGGGCTGAGACGTCCTTCGCGAAACCGTAGAAGCAGAGAAGTGCGTCGGCCGGCACTCTCAGCAGTTCGCTGCCGGGACGATCGATCCGAACAGCGTGCAGCGTGGTGCCTTCCCCTTCCAGCCCGGCGAGTGTTCCCGGAGCCACGACGCGGATCTTGCCTTCCTCGACAAGGCGGGCCATGGCAGCGACGGTCGCATCGGCCGCTCGAAACGTTGGCCTGCGGTGGACAACGGTCACCGAGGCTGCGATTTCCGCGAGATGGACCGCCCAATCGGCCGCGGAGTCCCCGCCGCCCGCGATCGTCACGTGCTTCCCAGTGAAGCGGGCAGGGACCGGCACCGAGTAGAAGACCGATTGCCCCTCAAAGGCGTCCAGCCCCGCCAGCGGCGGCCGACTGGGGCCGAATGCGCCTCCACCGGTCGCGATGACGACTGCCTTCACGCGGAGCCACGAACCATCCGAGAGGGCGATTTCGAATGCGCCGTCCATATCTGAAATCGAAACGGCGCGACGTCCCAGCCGGAAATCCGGAGCATACGGCCGCGCTTGGGTTAGAAGCGCCTCGACCAATGCCGCTCCGGTGATGTCCGGCCGGCTCGGGATGTCGTAGATCGGTTTCTCCGGAAAAAGGGCGGCGCATTGCCCGCCGGCCTCGCTCAGAGCGTCGACCACCACTGCGTTGAGGCCAACCTGGCCGAGCGCGAACACGGCGAACAGACCGACCGGACCTGCGCCGATCACCGCAACGTCGGCCTCGGTAATACTCATCGGCAGGTCCCCATCCGGAGAATGTCGACTTCAGCGGCGTGGACCGTGGTGCTTTCCCCGAAATCGCTCTTCCGGTCCGAAACCAGGATATTGACGTTCGCGTCGTCGGGGGCACTGCTCGGCCACCGGCCCTTGTAGACCACACCCACCCCCGGTTGGGTCATCGCGGAAATCTCGACCACCAGTTCGAGTTGCCCGCTGGCGTTGCTGAGCTTGACGGTGTCGCCGGCGACGAGGCCGTTGCGGGCTGCGTCATCCGGATGCAGCTGCACCGCGGGCGGGCCGAGACGCTTCTTGATCGTCTCGTCGTTCCCGTAGCTTGAATTCATCTGCCACATGGACGCCGGGGAAAGGATTCGGATTCGGCCGGGCGCGGGCGGCGCGTCCGCATGCGGCGTAGGAAAGGCGGAAAGTCCGAGATCGGCCGCGCGCGAACTTGAAAGCTCGATACGCCCAGACGGTGTGGCGAAACTGCCGCCTTCGAACTGGAGACGTGGCTCGGCGAACAGCGTCACGGTCCCCTTCTTCGCAAGATCGGCGAAGCCGCCTTTGAATGCGGTCTGCTCCAGAAGTCTCTCAATGAGAGCGTCGTCGCTTTCGAACAGTGCGGGTTCCGTGAACCCCATGGCCGCCGCGAGCCGCCTGAATATCTCCGAATTCGGCAGTGCTTCCCCGAGCGGCTCGCCGGCCTTCACCTGAGCGGATAGCGTCAGGTCGAAATAGGACAGGACGAGATCGTCGCACTCCAAAAAGCTGGCGGCGGGCAACACGACGTCGGCATACGCGGTGGTGTCGGTGTGAAAGAGATCGACCGCGACATGGAACAGGTCCTCCCGCTTCAGAGCCTTCCGAAGCTGAGCCTGCTGCGGAGAGGAGGCCGCGGGATTGTTGTTCCAGTTGACCAGCGCACGCGATCTCGCCGGGTCGGCGAGAACCTGGGCGAAATCCATGTGGCTCACCATGCCGGTGCCGCCGACCGCGAGCTCGGGACAAATCACCGTGGACATGTCGACGCCGCGTCCGCCGGCACCGTTCATGTACAGGAAACCCGCACCTGGCTTGGAGAGATTACCCGAGAAGGCAACCAGCGCCGACAACGCGCGGAAGACGTTTCCGCCGCTCGGTTGGCGCTGCACGCCTTGTCCCAGCCACAAAAGCGAAGGGCCGTTTCCGTAGGCGAGCGCGGCCTCCACGATCGTCTCCTCCGGAACGCCGGTCAGGGCCGCTGCCCGCGCCGGCGTGCTTTGCGCTATTCCGGGCAGCAGCGCATCGGCGCCGTGGACGTGTCGTTCGAGGAAATCGCTATCGACCAGGCCATGTTCCTGCATCACGTGCAGGAATGCGAATGCCAGCAGCGCGTCAGTGCCAGGGGCGAGTTTGAGGTGAAGATCCGCCGCGGCGGCGGTACCGTGACCGATCGGATCCACGACGATCACCTTGGTGCCCGCTGCGCGAGCCTTCTTCACGAACACCCTGTCCTGGTGGGGAGCCGAGTGCGACGGATTGGCGCCCCAGATCAGCAGCGTCTTTGAGTCCCTGATCGTGCGGGGATCGAACGCATGGAGAGAGTCCCCGAAGGTCAGTTCAAGGGCGGCATGGCCCGCCTTGTTGCAAACGGTGTCGGGATCGACCTCAGTCGCGCCGAGCCGGTTGAAGAAGCGTGACGGAAACCATCCTCCGATCAGTCCTACAGTTCCCGTATAGTGCGTCTGAACGATCGGGCGGCCGTCGCCCGCTTCGGCAATGATGTCTTTGAAGCGCTCGGCGATCAGTTTCAGCGCCTCGTCCCAGGAAATGGGTTCGAAGAGTCCATCGCCCTTGGCTCCGATGCGCCGAAGCGGACGACTGAGCCTCGCCTTCTCGTCACGCCACACGCCGTTGTAAGCGATGGCGCACTTTCCGCAGAGACGCCCCTCCGACACGGCATGGTCCGGATCGCCGAGCACCTTCGCGATCTTGCCATCCTTGCGGACTACGGCGATCCCGCAGGCGTCGTAGCAATCTCTTGGGCATGTCGTTTTGACGATGTCTTGAATCGACATGTTTTTCTCCACCTCTGCTGGCTTGCGGCACGCGTTGCATTAATTCGAAGAAGGCGCACAGAGCCGGTCGGCGACATGACGGTGGTGCCACCACCGGGCGCAATGCGTCGAAGTCTCGGTCGCTGGTGAATCCGTGGTCGGACCTAGTCTCGGAGGTCGGCGACGTAGCGGAGCCTCAGTTGGTCCGCGATCACCGCGAAGATTAGAATCACGCCGATCACGACGGTCTGCAGGTAGGACTCGATCTGGCCGAGATTCATGCCGTTTTGGACGATGTTGATGAAGACCGCCCCCAGGACGACGTTCTCCACCTTTCCGATTCCGCCCCTCAGGCTCACGCCGGCAATCACGCAGGCTGCGATCGATTCCAAAGGCATCGAACTACCGATGTTCGCTTCGCCTGAATCGAGGCGGGCTGTCAGAAGCACGCCGGCGATGGAGCTCAGCAACGCGGAGAGCAGGTAGACGAAGAACTGCGTGCGGCTTGTGTTGATTCCGGAAAGGAGCGCCGCCCGCGAATTCCCCCCGACGGCGTAGAGGGCCCGTCCGTAACGGGTCCAGTTGACGAGGAGATACGACAGCCCGATGAGGACTATCGCGATCCAGATGGGAGTCGGGACCCCGATGAACCTGCCGAATCCGATCGTATTCCCGAAAGCGGGCGGCATCCCGTAGACCGGGGTGCCGCCGGTCATGAAAAGCGCCACGCCGAATCCGATCGAGGAGACGCCGAGCGTCATGATGAACGGGGAGACGCCGAAGAACGCGACGCCCGTGCCGTTGATCGCACCGATGACGGCACCCGCAAGCGCTCCCGCAAGGCATCCCAGCATGATTGCGAACGGGATGGCGTCCGGAAAGGCCACCGCAGCGGCCGCCATCGCCGTCGCGGTGACGACCGAGGTCAACGCGATGATGGTCCCTACGGATAGGTCGAAGCCGCCGGCGAGCAAGACCATCATCTGGCCGAGGGAGACGATGACGAGAAAGACGGATTGCCGCACCACGTTGGTGAGATTTTCGACGGCGAAGAACTGCCGCGACATCGCAGAGAACACGATCAATGCGAGCACCAGCAGGAACGGGAGAATTCCGAGCCGCACGAATGCCTTCTTGAGGAATTGCGGCGGGCTGTTCGCGGGCTTATCCTGTACGATGGTCGACATGGGCTGCTCCTGGCTGTTTGCTAGTGATGGGACCGGCGGGCGAAGAAGTGCGGAAGCACGTTCTCTTCGGTCAGCCCTTCTTTGCCGAGCTCCGCCTGCACGCGTCCGCCGGCGAACACGTAGGCCCTGTGGCAGAGGTTCGTGATCTCGGGCAGGTCGGACGAGATGAGGATAATCGCCGCGCCGGCGTCGCAGAGACTCTGGATGAAGCGATAGATCGCTACTCGCGTGCCGACGTCGACGCCGACGGTCGGCTCGTCGAAGGCGTAGACGGACAACGGCCTCGTCAGGCTGCGTCCGAGCAGGACCTTCTGCTGGTTGCCTCCCGAAAACCGTTCCACGGCCGTTTCGGGCGCGAACGGATGGAGCTCCATCTGCTTCAGGATGCGGTTGCTGGCGGTGGCTTCGAAAGAGCGCCGCAAAAGACCCGTCGGTCCTACGATCTCATCGAGAGCCGCGAGCGTCACGTTTTCGCGGCAAGGTCGCACCATCATCAGACCTTCTGCTTTGCGGTCTCCTGGCAGGTACATGAACCCCTTCCGGAGCAACTGCCGTGGAGAGCTACCCGTGACGTCCTCTTCTCCGAGAAGCACGCGTCCGTTTGCCAGGCGCTCCAGACCGAAGGCCGCCCGGATGACCTCGGACTTGCCTGAGCCTATGAGGCCGGCGAAGCCGACGATCTCGCCGGCGCGCACGGATATGGACGCACCCTGCACCGATCGCGACACCGTCGAGAGTTTGTCCAGCGAGAGCTTCACCTCGCCGGGATTGGTCTCGATGTCGGGAAAGACCTGCCCGACCACACGGCCTGTCATGAGCCGCAGAAGATCCTCCGAATTTGCCTTGCGTGCATCGACGGTCGCGACGAACTGGCCGTCCCGGAGGATCGTGATCCGATCCGCAATCCGGTCAATCTCCTGCATCCGATGGGTGATGTAGATGATCCCGACGCCCCGCGCCTTCACCTGGGCGACAAGTTCGAAGAGGCGGTCGGTCTCCTTGTCGGTGAGGCTTGCAGTGGGCTCGTCGAGGATGAGGACCGAAAGGTCGGCGCGGAACGCGCGTGCGATCTCGACCATCTGCTGCTCGGCGCGGGAGAGCGTCGATACGATCTGCCTGGGATCGAGATCAAACGCGAGCCGGTCCAGAATCTCCCTGCAGGCGGTCCGTGCCGCACGCTTGTCCAACAGCCCGCCCTTGGTCAATTCGGAGCCAAGGAACATGTTTTCCTCGACGGACATCGACTGGACGAGCGAAAATTCCTGGAAGACGGTCGTGATGCCGAGGGCGCGGGCTTCGTGCACGCTGCCGACCGATACTGGGTAGCCCTTCATCAAGACGGTGCCCTCGGTCGGCTGCGTCGCGCCGGCGATGATCGATATCATCGTGGACTTCCCGGCGCCGTTTTCGCCGAAGAGCACGTGCACTTCGCCGGGCTCCAAGGTGAATTCCATTCGATCGAGCGCCAGGACGCCCGGATATCGCTTGCTGACCTTCACCAGCTCCAGCAGCGGCGGATCGCCGGCGGCGCGGGTGAACGCGGTGTTCGACTGCTGAAGGGTCATGGGGCGCTCGCATCGATGTCGTTGGAGGGCGCGGTGCTGCGGAGAACGAGATCGGGAACGACGCCGGCCCGATGTTTCCCGAGGCCGGCGTCGCGTCCGGATCAGTCGACGGAGAACGTCGGCTTGAACGAAGCCGGCGCGAGCGTCGTGGACATGTCGAGCGCCTTCACGTTGTCCTTGTCCACCATCTCGAGGATCGGTCCGACGTGGGGGTGCTCGAGCTTGCCTTCCAGCGCACGGACCGCGAGGTCCAGCGCCAGCCGTCCCTGAATCACGGGCTTGTCGGTCGGAGCGGCGACGATCTTGCCGGAGCGCAGCGCCTGGTCGATGCCGGGAGTGTAGTAGTCGGCGACGACCTTGATCTTGTCGCTCAGATCGCGCGAGCGGAGGATAGGTACCGCAGCTTCCGCGGTAACTGCCGTTCCGACGATGTAGCTGATGTCGGGATGCGCCTGGATCATGTCCTCGACCAGCTTGGCCTGCACCTCCTTGCCGGTGTCGCCGTACTTCGTATCGACGACCTGTACCGCGGAGCCCTTGAGGGCCTCGAGGAATCCGACGTTGCTGCTCTCGACCCAGCCCGCACCAGCGGGACCCGGCAGCCATGCGATCTTCACGGTTGGAGATCCCGCAGGATGGAGATTGGCGAGGTACTTTCCGACCATATTTCCGAGCACACGCCATGACACCAATGCCTTGCCGGCCACAGGCGCGTTGATGCCGTTGATGACGTCGATCGTCGGGATTCCCTTCGACTTGAGGTTTGTGACGGTGTTCGTGAGCGCATCCTGCGAGATGCCGCCGACAATCAGAGCCTTCGCACCGGCCGCGATGCAGTCTTCGATCTGCGAGAGTTGCTTGCTGAGATTCGTGTAGCCGCCCGCTTCCAGTAACTGGATCTGCACGCCAGCCTGCTTTGCCTGGTCGATGATGCCGTAGTCCACACCGATCCAATAGGCGTCCTTCATGTGCGGAAACGAAACGCAGATACGGTGCTTCGCGCTCGCCTTGATCGGCACGTAGTCCATCTGCCGCACCTTGGCATCTGCGGCGAACGGCGGTTCGGAAACATCGACGGACAATGGATACCAGTCTTTGGCCGACGCCGCAGACACGGAAAAAAGTACGGCGGATAGCAAAGTGAGATTTCGGAGATTGTTGGACATCGCGCGCTCCTGGAGGAATGGGGTGCTCAGTAATCCGGCGCAGCGGTGTCGTTCGCTCACAGGATCGGTGGTCAGTTGGTTGCGGGGCGCGCGCTAGGTAAAGGACCAGGAATGCTGCTCGCGATGAGGCCACTGAATCATCTGATTTTTAGGCGGCTGACGATGTTTTTCTGGGCGAGTCGCTGTGAGCTTGTGCAGCCCGCCTTCGTCAAATCCTGCGTCCGACAGCCTAGAATGACGGCTTTTGCCGAAATGACATCGATTGGGCGTCCAAACGATCGTTTCCAACGTATAGGCCGATCGTGGCTCATCGATTTCGGCAAGGGTGGCTCTTCACGCTCGGAGTGCCCCGGCCAACTATCGCCCATAGCCCACCGGCATCTTCAACCGCATCACAAAGGCGACGGCGAATGTCCAACACTTCCGCGAAATTCATTGAACGTCATGGGCTGTGGAGCGACGAGCAGACAAGGCAGGCGGCCGAACTCGTCAAGCGGATCGATGCGGAAGGCATTCGCAACATCCGGATCGGTTGGGGCGACCAGCACGGTATCGTACGCGGAAAGACGGTGACGGCCGAAGAGTTCAAGTCGAGCCTCCGCAGCGGCAAAGACTTCCAGTTGCTGCCGGCGATCGTCGACACCACCAACCATCCCATTGTGCCGCCGTTCAGCGCGGAGAATGCGCTCAACATTCCCGAGCTCGTCGGACTGGGCGACGGCGTGCTGGTGCCCGACCCCTCGACCTTCCGGATGCTTCCATGGGTGAAGGACACCGGCTGGTGTCTGAGCGATGCCTACTTCTCCAGCGGAAAGCCGTGCACGCTATCGACGCGCCAGGTGCTGCGCGACCAGCTTAGCCGGCTGTCGAATGAGGGCTATGGAATGACGGTCGGCCTGGAGTTCGAGTTCTACGTATTCCGGATGGAGGATCCGAAGCTCGATCCCCGGTCGTCCGGATTTCCGCCGGCGCCTCCGGAAGTGTCGATGATCGCTCACGGCTACCAGTATCTCACTGAGACCCGCGGAGACGAGATCGAAGGCATCCTCACGATGCTGCAGGACAATGTCGAAAAGCTGGGCCTACCGCTCGCCACGCTGGAGGACGAATGGGGTCCCGGACAGTGTGAAGTCACGTTCTCTCCGATGAACGCCCTGGAGGCGGCCGACGCCGCCCTGCTGTTCCGGACGGCCGTGAAGCAGCTCTGCCGGCGAGCCGGTCTGCACGCGAGCTTCATGGCCGTGCCGAAGGTCGAAGGTGTCTTTCCGAGCGGTTGGCACATGCATCAGTCGCTCACCAAGGACGGACGCAACGCCTTCGTCGCGGACAACGAGCCGGGCCCACTATCCGACGTGGGAATGAACTACGTCGCTGGCCTCCTCGAGCACGCGTCCGGGACGGCGCTCCTCACGACCCCCACGGTCAACGGATACAAGCGGCAGCGCCCCGACGGTTTCGCTCCGGTGAAGGCCGCATGGGCTCATGAAAACCGAGGTTCGATGCTGCGTGTCATCGGGAGCCCGAACGACCCGGGATCGAGGGTCGAGAACCGCATCGGCGAGCCCACGGCCAATCCGTATCTCTACATCGCGTCCCAACTGATCGCTGGCCGCGACGGCATGCGAAAGAAACTGTCGCCCGGCGAGCCGGTGCGCGCCGCCTACCTTGCCGACCGTCCGTTGCTGCCCGGCAGCCTGATGGAAGCGATCGACGCATTCGCGAAGGACGAGGTGCTGAAGCAGGAGCTTGGCTCTGAATTCCACAATTACATGCTTCTGCTGAAGAAGTGCGAGCTCGGTCGGTTCCTTTCGGCGGTCACCGATTGGGAGCAGAACGAATACTTCGAGATCTATTGACAGTCACCCGCGGGGACCTCCCGATCCCCGCGGGTCGTTTTGCCTACGCATGGAGTCTCGTTGATATGGCCCTGTATCGTCAGTTCGAAACCCAAGACGCGCTCGATGAAGAATACGACACCGAACGCACGGTGACGACGCCGGAAGGTCTCATCGCTCTGCGTGCGGGACGGGCGGAGGTCAACAAGAACGTCCTGACCGCTCCGTGGCGGCTGGCCAACGTTAATTACGGTCCCACGCTGGCGGAACGCTTCGACATCTACAAGGCGTCGGAAAAAGGCGCGCCCATCATGCTCTACATGCATGGAGGCTATTGGTCTGACGTGCGCCCGACCAAGGACACGCTGGGATGGACATCGATCGCCCCCCGGGAGCACGGCATCACGATGGCCGTCATGGATTACGCGCTCTGTCCTTCGGTCACCATCGATGAGGTCGTCCGGCAGTGCCGAGCGGCTGTCGCCTGGCTCTACAGGAACGCCGAGAGTTTCGGTGGAGACCGCAACAGAATCTACGTCACCGGCAACTCGGCCGGCGGCCACCTTACAGCCATGCTCGCGCTGACGGACTGGGAGAAGTTGTACGGTTTGCCGGCGGACACCATAAAAGGCGGGAGCCCATTTAGCGGTCTCTACGATCTGGCGCCGCTTCGCTACACCTGGCTGCAGCCCAAGCTGCAGCTTACCGCGGAGCAGATCCTCCGATGCAGTCCTATCCACTGCATCCGATCGAACGCTCCGCCTCTGCTGATCATCTGGGGCGACGACGAGACCCAAGAATTTCACCGTCAGTCTCAGGCCTTCTACGAACTCTACGCGGCAGCCGGCAATCGGGCGATCCTCTATCCGGTCGAAGGGCGAGACCACTATTCGGTCCTGAGCGCGTGGCGCGAACCCGATAGCCCGCAGCTCGCCCGGATCCTGGATCACATGAAATCCTGCTGGTGAATCCGCAGCGCGGACCCCGCAAGCCACCAATTAACCTGGAAGATCGAAATGCGAATTCTCGTTTTGCAGCACCTCGACGTCGAGCATCCCGGCACCCTCCGCGATTTCTGGGCGGCGGAAGGACATGAATGGCACACCGTCGAACTTGATGCGGGTGAAGGCATCCCCGCCTTGGACGGCTTCGACCTCATGGCTGTCATGGGCGGCCCGATGGATGTCTGGCAGCATGATCAGTTCCCGTGGCTAAAGTCCGAAATGGAAGCAATCCGCCACTGGGTCAAGGATCTCGGACGCCCCTACCTCGGCATCTGTCTCGGTCACCAGCTGCTCGCGGAAGCGCTGGGCGGCAAGGTCGGGCTGATGAAGCTGCCGGAAGTCGGGCTCGCCGAAGTGGTGGTCACGCCGGCCGGCCGCGACGATCGGCTGTTCGACGGATTCGGCCGGACCATCGAGACGCTGCAATGGCACGGCGCCGAAGTGCAGCGCCTTCCGGAAGGCGCAGTCATCCTCGCCTCGAACGCCGCCTGTCCGGTGCAATCGTTCCGGTGGGGGCGCCATGCCTATGGCTTCCAGTGCCACGTGGAGATCACGGATACGACTGTTGGGGATTGGGAGCGGATCCCGGAATACAAAGCCAGCCTGGAAAAGGCGCTGGGAGCCCAAGGGGCCGCGACGCTCAAGCAGAACATCGGCGAGCGTCTGCCGTCGTTTAGACTGACCGCGGAACGGCTGCACCGGAATTTCGTCGCCGCGGCGTTTGACATTGAGGCCACCGGCTCTCGGCCCGCCGACTTTGCACAAGTAGGATCATCATGACGACCATAACTGTCTGCGACGCGAGCGGAGCAACCCACGTGGTCGAGTGCGATGACGGCGTCACGGTCATGGAAGCTCTGCGGCCCCTCGACCTAGGCGTCGCCGGCGACTGCGAAGGATCGGTCGCCTGTGCGACCTGTCATGTCTGGGTCGAAGGCGACTGGCTCGCGCGGACCGGCGAGCCGGCCGACCCGGAGGCTGATATGCTGGATTGTGCATTCCACGTTCGCCCCAATTCCCGATTGAGTTGCCGGATCGTCGTAACGCCCGAATTGGACGGGTTGCAGGTTACCGTTCCCGCTTGAGATGGGGCTTTCACTCCCATGTGGGCAGCGGCACCGAAAGGTGGCTGTGGCATATTTATTGCTAGTTTCTGCATCTGGGCACTCAACGATGGTCCCGAATGTTGATCGAACTGTCTCTCTCGCGAGACCCCAACAAACCTCTTCAGCATCAGATCGCGAACCAGATTCGCGAGTTCATCCGCGTCGGTCATCTTAGGCCCGGTACAAAACTGCCCTCTTCGCGAGAACTCGCCGTCCAATACGATGTCTCTCGAAATACCGTGACCCATGCCTACGAAAAGCTGTTCAGCGAAGGATACATCGAGACGCTGAAAGGGATCGGCACCAAGGTCACCGATGTCATCCCCGACGACTGCAACGCGATGGACGGGCCGAAGGATGTATCGAGGCCTGTTGCGGCCGCGATCCGCGCCCCGGTAGTCTTCAAAGGCCACACGTTGACGATTCCCAACAGGAGTCTTCCCAAGCCCGCGATCGACTTCTGGCCGGGTCGGCCGAACCGGGACAATTTTCCGCTCTCGACATGGCGGCGTCTCGCCGACGAGGTGCTTGCATCGTCTGCGGCGAAACTGGTCGAGTACGGAGATCCGGCGGGAGTGCCGGAGCTTCGCGAAGGAATCGCCCGACACGTCTCGGCGACCAGGGGATATCACTGCACCGCCGACATGGTGATCGTGACCGCTGGGACGCAGGAGAGCCTCAATCTCCTCGCCAAAATGTTCGTGGCGAACGGCACGGGCGTTGTAGTCGAGAATCCATGCTACGGCGGCGCTGCCCACACCTTCGAGAGCTACGGTGCGCGCTTGTGCCCGGTCGCCGTGGACATCGAAGGTATCCGTACGGACCTGCTGCCGGATGACCATATCAGCCTCGCATACGTCACACCGTCGCACCAGTTCCCGACGGGGTCTGCCCTGTCGAGCGAACGGCGCAAGGCATTGCTGGACTGGTCGTACCGCACAGGTGCCTACATCGTCGAAGACGACTACGACTGTGATTTCAACTACGGCGGCCGCCCGCTTCTTTCGCTTGCCGGCGCCAGCGACGGAGAGAGTGTGATCTATCTCGGCACCTTTTCAAAGGCGCTTGGGGCCGGGGTCCGGACCGGGTACGTCATCCTCCCGCTTGCGCTGGTCGGCGCAGCGCGCGCCGTGAAGACCATGAGCAATTATGGCCACCCTTGGCTCGATCAGGCGATCCTCGCTGGCTTTCTCCGCGGAGACACCTACCAGCGGCATCTTCGCCTGATACGCAAAGCCTACTTCGACACGTTGAAGGAGCTCATCCGGCGCCTGTCGGCCGACTTCGGAAACATCGATCTCAGGGGCACCCAAAACGGGATGCACGTAATGTGGGTACTTCCCGAGTGGGTGGGGCCGGCACAGATCTTCAAGCAACGGCTGCAGGACGAAGGCGTCTACGTCCATACGATTTCGTCGGGAGGCGCATTCGACCGCGCGAGTGGATATGAAGAATCCAGTATTCTCCTCGGTTACGCGGCACTCAGCAAATCGGAGGTGGTCACGGCGGCGAAGATCATCGCTCGGGTCGCGGAGGCGAACGGCAACGTCTCGGCATCGACCGGCGACCGGAGCCATTTGAGCCGCCGTCAGTCGCTGGCAATTTTTGAAAGCCCCTGACATCTCGCTTCAGGTCTTCGGACCGCCGAGCGGTGCGCCTATGTGCATGGCTGTGCCCTAACGGTCTTCATTCAGGTCGATGCCCCGGCGCCGCCCGGCGACCCAATTCCCGGTGCCGACGGCGTGGTTTCCACCCACGGATGCCTTTGCTGGTTGCGGCGTAGTAAGCGACCATGAAGATGAAGATCGCCACCGCCACCGCAGGATGGACGAACCATCCGAGCAGACCCGCAAGAGCGTAGAGCAGCACTCCGATGAGAGGCCGCGCCACCTGGGCGGCGAACATTCCCGACGAGACGTTCGCCTTCACCAGAGATGGGTGACGATGCAGGTAGGCGAATAATGGCACCCAGGCAGCCGACATCGAGCCTGCAATCAATGCGTAGAGAATCACCGCTGCCTTCTGGTCCATCAGGTCGCCGTCGCGAAATGCGCCCGCCAACACGCCCGTCGGGAACGGGATCAGCGCGGCAGTACCGAGCACGCCGAGATTGATCCAGTTCAAGGCGAAATCCACCTTCTGAAGCCGCTCGAAAAGATAGTGATGGTTGAGCCAGATGACGCCGACATAGAGAAACGCCACGGCGTAAGCGATGTAGGACGGCCATTCCTTAAGGAGTTCGTGCGCCAGCGCGCCTGGCGTGGCGCTTGGCCGATGGATCTCCAAAACGAGCAGCGTGATGATGATGGCGAAGACGCCATCGCACAGCGCGACAAGCCGGCCCGTATCGGTGAAGTCGGCTTCGTGTTCCTGTTCGGGCGGCCCCGTCCCGACCGAACGATCGGGGTCGAGCATTTCGGCTTGCAGCTTGTCCATGGATACTTCCCAAATGGTCCCGTGAGGACGCCGGCCTGGAATAAACCCATCGATTTAATTTCAAGCTCCGATTCTTACCCGGCAATCGAAAGTGTCGTTGGCAGACCGCAGCGTCGGTCTCGGGGCGCGACTCGATCGAAACACTCAATCATCTGCGCCGGGGCCGGGGCGAGAAGTAACCCGGGGGCTCAGGGGATTCATGGAATAATTGCCAAAAGCCCTGATACTCGAGCGATATCGACCTCGAAATTTTATCTTCGGGGTCTAGCTAGTGCCTGCGGTACAACGGTAGACTTGGAGCTGACCGACGATTTTGTTGGCATTGTTTGCGATCAGGATGGACCTGCCGATCCGTTTCACGGAGCCCAGAGAGAACAGCCTGGTGGCCCGCCCACTCGGAACCAGCCCCGCGTGGTGGTGGCAGCCCCACGCGAGACGGTTTGATCGAGCGAGTTCCTTTCTGATGCAAATGCATCAGAAAGGATGATCTCTGGTAACGCACAAACCTCGCGACGTAGCGAATACCGCGGGTGGCGGTCCGACCGCCGTTCGACAACAATAGACGCGGGAGCCGCTCCCCAGACCTGGCGACTGGCATATCGCAGCCGCTCATCCCCACGGCAGAGCATTGAGCACCGGATCGCGCGAGACATTATTCGGGATGCACCATTCTTCCTAGTCGTCAAAACCTCGAAAATTCGCCGGATATAACAATCCGAAGCACATTGGCGAAAGTGCCGATTAGACTAGTTGCTATCGATCGTACTCAGCCCGGGCAGGCTTGTGGCGCAACCTAGTCGAGGACGTATCCCACGATTCGATAGTCTGAACTATCATCTTAACACTTTTCAACATTCGCGTGTCTGGGACCCTACTCATCGCTCGTCGGCTCAATTCCGCGATAAAGCGGCTTCCTTCGGAACCGATTGATCGCGCAGCCACCTCAATGCGCTGCGCTACTTTTACCATCGCGCCGATGTTGATGCCAATTCTCTTTCTCACATCGGTCAACTCGACTAGACCCGTTTCTATAAACCGCACACGGTCTGCAACATGATCGACAACATTGGCCTTTTCATTGTATCGCGAGGCTTCACCGAAAAGCCATTCCTGCAATGCTAACTTTGTCGGTGGCATCCTAGGATCTTCTTGACGGGCGCGGCAGCCGGCGTCCAGCCGTTCGCTCTCGACCACGATCCGTACATCGTGACGATGACGGGTCAAGGCGACATAAGTCTCGCGAGCGTCAGTAGAGATCGCGATGTGATGTACTGTAGCCTGGGCGGTGCGGCCTTGGACGGAATAGGCCGATCCTGCGACTGCATGAACAATCCTTGGAATGCCCGCATGGTGATGACGTCCCTTGTGCGAGAAGCCTGACCAGGCATCTTCAATTAAACGGCCATCGTCGAGACGAATCGCAAGATGAACCGATCCATCGACTCCTTGAGTGTATCTTACGACATTCCCCCGGGTGCCATTCCGTATCCCATGTTGGTGAAGGGTCTCGCCGAAGCGAATTCGGTCCCCTCTGGCGATAGGCAATTGCATTAAACCACTATCGCGATCGATGGCCGTCAGGTTCACGTCCTTGCCCTGTATCAGTCCATCTTCACGGAGAACCTCGCGAGCCGCGAGATTGAGGGAAACGGCGTCGCGGTTCCGTCGCGTCACGATGATAACGTCATCACCATGGGTTTGCCGGAGATCCTGCCAGGCCTTGATAGTTCGCGCCTGCGCGTCTTCACAACGGGCAACCATCTCGATGCGACCATGCTCGGCATAGGCGCGCATGCCGGCCTCCGAATCCCCCTGCGCCATTGCAACCGATGCAGCGCGCTGCCAATCGATGGTTTGGCGCCGGACTCCCGTCAATGTCGACCTGCGCTCGATCAAGTCGGAAACCGCCCTGAGTGCACTTCCGCCAGTCACCGAAGCCAATTGGCGTCGATCGCCACACAGTAGAATTTTTGGCGTAGAGCGTATTTGACTCCCGTCGATCGCGGAGGTCGTTGCAGGCGTGCAAGCATCAAAAATCGCCGCCATGTCGCGTGTCCCGACCATTCCGGACTCGTCAACGATGACAAGTGTATTGGCATCTGGCGCCCGCCGTCTGCCGACAGCGAGTTCGTGCCGGAAGCGCGCAATCGCAAATGTTTCGATACCTGTCGATCGAGCCAATTCATCTGCCGCAACCCAAGATGGTGCAAGGCCTACAATACTGAGACCCGATTTTTTAGCGGCCTCCACGACCACTTTTGCCAGCGTCGTCTTGCCGGTGCCAGCGCCAGCTTCCAGCACGGACGTCGGCTCGGCCGATGTCACATCACGGATCGCCTGACGCTGTTCTTCCGAAAGACTGGAAGCATCTTTCAGGGCGACCTCGATCGCCTCGGGTCGAAACCATGATCCGGCCATCCGCTCCTTTACCAGACGTAGCAATTTTGCCTCGTCGGCGGCAATGGCGGCCGTGGTCCAATGCTGCGCTATCTCATGCCGGTCAAGCCGAACAAGTTCTCCTGATGTCTCATGCTCTGCTATTCCTGCATAGACGCTTTTGATGTCGGTCCCCTGTAGGCTTGCTTCGACCAACGCCCGGTGGAGCAATGCTTTTCGCTTCAAGACATTCTCGGTGCGGAAGATTTTCGAAGCCGCCACAGCCACGCACGCATCCCCAGGGACTTCCGGCGGATCAAGATCGTGGTCGAGTGCCGAGGCTCTTTGGGGCTGAGGCATTCGTCCCGCCTCCAATGCCGCCCCCCATGGATCGATGTCGAAAATCGCGAACTCTTGTTGCCAGCGGCGTTCCAGTTCGTCTCCCGCCGGCACGCTGGCCTTGTCACGGCGGGTTGCGAGTGCTGCGACCTCCTTCTCGGCAGCCGATGCACCTTCTCTGACGCGGGCTTTGATTTGCTTTGAGCGCTTCGAGAACCGTTCGATCATGGCATCCGGAATGCCGGCAATCTCAAACTGGTCCCGCCCGGCGGCTCTCACGGAAAACCCCATTTCGACCAGTTTTTGCGAAAGTGCTGTTCTGAACGACGCTCCGAGGACGACCTGCCAAGCATAGACCTGTCGTGGCTCAAGGGTCCGATACTTCTTCCGATCTGCCGACGACCGGGCTGCGTTCAACAATACGCAGTGGGTGTGGCAGGTGGGATCGCCTTCCCGCGAGGTGAAGTGCGGGAATTTCGCAACCAGGATGTCGCTCGGCGCCTCGCGCAAATGGCCCCCGGCACCCAGCCTCACCTCAACCAGTCGTTCATCGACGACGAACTGCAAAGCCTGGTCGACGGCGTCCTGCTGAATCTTCTCCAAGGCAGCCCGCCGCTCGGCAGTGCCGGCGGCCCACAGAATTCCGAAGCTTTTCGGCGTTGAAAAAGTAATATCCCATCCGGCGCGGTGCCGCTCGCCGGATCCTCGCACCAAATCTTTGCCGGTACGCGGATCGATCCCGGCACAGAGATCCCAAAACGTCTCTCGATCGACAGGCGAGCCGTTCCGGACCAAGCTGGACGCGGTCGACCACCAGGTCCCGCTGCCGTCGTCGCGAGCATAGTAATTGTCGCGCGACCGAGGCCGCGCCTCCCGATTGGGATCCTCGGTATAGTAAGCGCCGGCGCCGCGGCCACTGCCCAGCGCATGCAATGTTGCCGTCACCTGGCGTCCGCGGGACGGTATCGGCAGATGCTTTCCTGCGGCTCGCCCGATCCGGCACTCAGGCGGCCAACGAGACGCGCGAGCTCGATCAACGCCTCGTCGACATCGTTCTGGCGCTGCATGAGCACGCGATGGCGCAGCGCGGTTTCAAAATGCTGGCGGACGCAATCATTGACGATGTCCTCGGCCGCCACGTTGTTCGCCGTGGCCGCCCTGGTGATCGCGGCGGCAAGATCGGCCGCGATCTCGACATTGAAGCGAATCGTCCTCGCGGTAGTCATCCGGATCTCTACCTGTTGCACGATTGAAGTTACGCCAGAGATGGAGGCGACCGCCACGATCGGCAACGGCGGCTCCGAACATTTCGAACGCGAAAATTCGACTTTGCATCTTCAGTGCGTGGGGTGTGATAGGAAAATTCTTTGGCCTTCTGGCGGAATTCCGCTGGAAATCGCTGGAACGTGTTGGCCTTCATTGGCCCCGTTGGTATTAAGAAAAACGGCTATAAAACGCGACTGTCATGCCTGCGGAGATGCGTCACCAAAGAAGCATCTTCCACGCTCCGCTGCGCCGCGAGGCACCGCAATGGGCTGCTTTCCACCAATCCGGCGGACCATAGTGCTGACCTTAAAAAAAATGACTATCGCCCTGGTCGGCGCACGACGCTCCTACAGAGGGATCGAGAACGTCTCGCCATGGGTCCCGCGTTAGCGCGAAGATCGTGCTGGGCGGGCTCCCTGACGGGCGTGGCGGGTTGTTTTTAATCGGATTGGACTCGTCACCGAATTTCCGCAAGACCGAATGAGCGAGTTGACCGGACGGCGTTGGCACGCTGGCGTTGCATCAACATCGTCCCCATGTTGCGAATATGCAGATCGATTCCAAACGCTTGATCAAGGATTGCGCGACCGCTCAAGCGGTGCGCGCAGCCTCCAATCACGCGCATCGTAGTACGGGCGCGACCGCGATCATTGAACCCATACTCCCGTTGATCCGTGAATTTCGTATCCAGAAATTTAGTTGGGCAGCCATAGCCTCCGCGTTGGCTAAACAAGGCGTTGTGCAAGGCGGCGATTGCCAGCCGATTACAGCCCGCCGACTGACTGCGCTCATTTCAGCCATCGAAAAACGCGAGCAGCGACGCGAAGCCCGCTTGTCGGTTCGCGCTAAACGACGAGACCTCGCACCGATACCCGCAAACCCTCATACATTTACACTATCCGCCGATCTGCGTCGAACGGAAGCCACGGCGGTCACCACCACCGACAGCGAAGCGAGCATCAGGCGTCAAGAATTCGAAGACCGCGTACGGTCGCTGCTGAAGGCGGATTCGCCATGAAGAGGTCGCTTTTGGTAACTCAGGCCAAAGGCGGCATCGGCAAGACGCTAGTGCCGCACCATTTTCGGCAACCTCTCGCATACCTGCGCGATCGGCCGGCCTTGGACGAAAGGACGCTACGGCGGCTACCGCGACCGATAGCGAAGCGTCCATCCGCTATCAAGCGTTCAAAGGCCGCCTTCCGTCGATACTGAAAGGAGATCCGACATGACAAAGGTGCTGCTGGTGGGCCAGGACAAGGGGGGTGTCGGCAAAACGCTGATTTCGCGCGGGCTGGCGGAGGTCATCGCGGGAGCCCCTCTTATCGAAGTCGATTCAAGCCAGCGCATGCTCGAGCTTGGCAAGCGGGTCAAGTTTTTCCAAACGCGAGCCGACCGCGAAGCTATCGAACGCACCGGCGGCGCTGCGGCGCGCGCGGAGTTCGATCCGGTGATCGACGCCATCGCCTCGGCCTCGCTTCCGACCATCGTGGATATCGGGGCGAATACGGCGGCTTCACTGTTGCCTGTAATCGCCGACCTGACTGAGGATTTCGCCGCCGCCGGTATCGAATTCGGCGTCCTCGTCGTCACTACGGCGGAGCCCGGCGCTCTCGCCTGGGTTCCGAAGCTCCTCTCGATCGCGGAGCCCTTCACCGGGATGCGCTTCGTTATCGAAAACCGGGTTGAGGGCGAGATTGACCCGAAGATGCTGTCAAAGGTCGCCGCCGGTGCGACGGTGGCCTGCTTGATGAATCAGGTCATGGACGAGCAGGCGGCGGCGATCTTGCAGGCCGGCGGCCTGGCTTCGATCGCAAAGCTCGACGCAAAGGCGCTACATGCCAAGTTCGGAATTGCCCAGGGCAGCCGGATCCGCCGCGACTTAACCCGTGTCCGTCTCGACGTGATGCAATCGGTGCGTTTGGTGGCCGAATGGCTGGTGACATGATGAAGCTGTTCGATCTCGTTCAGAAACTGCTCACACGGAGGTGGGGCGGCACGTCCAGACCGCCGATGCCGGCGGCTCGGCGGACACTCGATGCCGGCGTCCAACCGCCAGCGCAATCCTCCCTATGTGCCGCTGCCGCGGACACGCTCCGGAAAGCACGGCAGGACGCCTTGAACGCTGAGCAGGACGTCATCCAAATCAGCCGAGCCCACTTGGCAACGCTGATGGCATCCCCTCCCCGCATCCGTATGGCTCATTTGAATGATCCGGAATTAACTTTCGCCGATCAGACCGAATTAGCGAGCTCGGTTCGCTCTGCGCTGCCAGTCTCGTTCCGACTTGCATTTCGGCGGTGGCGGCCGACCGGTCTGATCCGGAGACTGCGGCGGGCTTGCAGCTATAAGTGCATCATGGCGCTGGTTGTGCTGGTTGCCTGCGGCGTGCCCGGCCTTGTCGCCTGGTGCAACACCGGTACGCGCATCGTCGGCTCAGACCAAACGTGGCTCGTCGATTGGCACCTTCCGGACAATACGATCCTGCATGGCGCTTGGAATGCGCGCTCGCCCGCCGTCGCAATGCAGGCGAAATATGGAACAGTCGTGCTACGCCACTGGCTGAACGGTCGAGGTTATGCAGCGACAGAAGTGAATGAGCGCTGGCTGCTGAAGAACAGCTTCACTTATGTTACGCCGACCGGAGCTACCGGCGCCGCCAATCCCGCGAATCGATGATCGTCGTGGCGCGTTTTGCGCAGCCGCATCGGACGTTTTGCATAGCGGCTGCTATTCGCAAACAAAATCAAATCCGTAGAAGCTAAGCGGCCAAGTTCTTCCGACGTCATCAGCCTGACAGCGCGCGGCGACTCGGAGGTACTTTTATGGTTGCTTTTACCGCTTTCACTGACGCTGGTCTGTTCAAAAATCGAAAAATCACTCAACGCTCGCGACCAGAATTCCCGTGCATCTGGGTCGACGGCCGCAGGGTCGGACACCGTCACGAACTCGGCCGTCCGCAGCAAAGTCGCAGCGTCGTGATCGCCGTACACGGAGATAATTTGCGAGTAGTCCTGCCAAAAGGTCCAAAGGCTGGCGCCGTAGCCTGGTAACTCCCCCGAGGCCCCAATTAATTCGCGGCTTCTTGATAACGTGCGGGTCTCATCCACGAAAATGATCAATCTTTCAGCTACCCGATTGCGACGGATAACGGCAAAAAGGTCTGTCAAAAACCATCTGATGAAGGGTGCCAAAGAATCAAGATCTTCGGTTGGGAGGTTGATAAACAGGTCGACGTCACCACGACAGAGGTCGGCAAGTGAGAATGTGCTTTCCGAAGTTAAATGTTGCAGCCGTGGGTCATCGCACCATTGAAACGATTGCTGCGAGGTGGACAAAATCGGATCGCGCGTTTTCGGATCCATCGTCAAGAGCTCCCGCACGCGGCTAACGGTGGCTCCTTCCATGTCCTTGAGGATCTCGCCAAGCCGTTCGGCGTTTGACAGAAGGTCAGAGACCGATTGCGGCGTAGCACCGCCCACCTTGTGCGCGGCAAGCAGCGCCGCGACGATCGCATCGACTGCTCGGTTCTGGAAGTAGGCGTTCTCCTCCGAAACCGCTGCCGGAAGAAGCGCGCGCGCGACACGTTGCAGATAGATGATGTTACTCGGGTCGAGTGTCGCGAGAGGATTCCATCGATCGCTGCCACCAGCCAAGTTCATAGGATCGAGACACCGAACAACCCGCCCCGCATCCCGACGACGCTGAGCGACGGCTCGGTAAGCTTGGGCTTTCGGGTCGATTACGACAGCCGGCCCGTTCCATGATTTGGTAGAAGACACCAACATGTTCGGTATGATTAAGCCGCTGGTTTTGCCGGACCTCGGCGGCGCTATCGTTAGAATATTGCCCTCGACCGCTGCCCGGATTGGCTTTCCGGTCTCGATGTCGACACCAAATTCCACCCCGCGATCCATCATGGCCCTCTCGGCACGATTGGCCCACCGCGCTGCCCCATGTGGCGCGTCCGGATCTTTGCGGGCGCCACCTTTTGTAGATGAAAACATCAAGAAGAAAGCGATAGGGAAGGAAGCGACGGCTAGTAGCTGCGGAAGGCCGCCACCCGCGAAAGCCGGAGATTGCCCCCCCGCCATGGCCAGCAGTGCCGCGAGGTTGGGGAGGGCGTAAGAATCTACTATGCTGGCGAGCCACTGCTGTGGCGTCATCACAACAGACGGCCACATCCCCGGGTCGACTCCGTGCGCTACCGCAGCCACGCAAGGATAGCCAACCAGAACTGCGAGGATGCTAACGATGATAGTCGCGGAAACTCTCAGCATGCTATTTTCTCTTGGCTTTCATTCAACAGTCAAGCCGGCATCGGCATCTCGACCTCTGGCGGATGCTAATTACCAAGTTTTACTAGCGCGGTTCTGCCAGCGCCGTTCAATTTCGAGCGGAAATCCGATCGGAGCGGCCATCATGGCTCGCCGTACGACATTGGATGCGTGGACATAGCGTTCGTCGGTCTCAAAGTTACTGATCAGCCAGCCGATCCGAGTGTCGATCGTCCACGAATTCAGCAATTCTACCATGACCGGCGTCGATCCGATGGCTCTGTCGTGCTCTTTCTGACTCTTCAATGCGGAGGAGTAAGACCCCTCGATTTGAGCGGCCGGCGTCGGCGCGCAGCCTCCGATGATGAAATCCGAAGCCGCTGCAACGACGGCTGCAGCCGTCTCGCGGATTACATAGCTCATTTCGCTTTCCTATCTTTCTCAGCGCGCGCAGGACAACCGCTCAAAGCTTCAGGTGGGAATCGCTTACGACTTGCGCAAGAGTCTCGCCGGCACACGGCCTATCGCGCTAGGATCGGGCGACAATACCGTAATGCGCTGCGGGTCTGCAGCGAGCTAGTTGGGCTACACAAAGTCGTTGGTATTAGTTGGTAAAGTTCTCCTCGAGACATGCGTAGAGGCAAGAAGAAAGGGGCCGCTGCGCAGCGGCCCCTTAAGTCAGTTTCCTGACGTATCATCGACGTCGTCGCCCTTCGGCCTGCGAATGACGATCTCTGCGCCGTTTAATGGGAGGTAATCGAGCTTCACATTGAAGCCCCAACCGTCGCTGTGTACCCAGGCAGCGCCGATCACGTTCCAGAAATTGCGTTCGCCGGCTTTCGTCACTGCATATACAATGTGGCTGGGACGGTTGGCTGAGTTGCTCATGATAGATCCTCTGGTGGATGAAGCATGAAGCCATGCACCTCGCGCGGCTTCGTGGGCCCTTAGGCCCGCGCGCTAGAGCGCCGCGTTCAAAGGTTTGCCGCAGGCAGCCGCGCAGCAGCGCGGAACTGCACAAGCCCCCGGCTTTCGGGGGCGCGGAAGTGAGCGATCTTGAACGAGACGCGCGCGCGGGCACAAGCCCCGAAATCTGAAGCCGCTGGTACTGGCTTATCTATCGAAGAGAGCATCTGAATGATGCGAGCAGCGATCTCAGCCTCCGTCAAGACGTCGAACAGCGATCAAAGGCTGGAAGCACTGGCGTTGCATGACGCGCAGTGGGCAATTCGGAAGCGAATCTATCAGAGCATGGCATCGCGCAAGTGCCGAGCGTCGGCCGCGGAGGCTTGATTATCCAAAAGAATCAATTCCGACATGGCGCCATCTGCGGCAACCTATCTACGGAATCCACGCTTCATTGTAACCTCTCATCTGGCATAAACTCTCGATAACGTCAGCTATCGGGCCAACCACTTCGCGACGACATCATTCGCTCGGGATCCCGGACGATTTCATAGAGGCGAGATCGCGCCGAATATCCGGGTTTCGTTCGACCTTGTTCCCAGTCGCGCACTGCGCCACAGGAAAATCCGTAGGCTGTCGCAAACTCCTTCTGCGACATTCCTAGGTCGGATCGCAACTTGCGCACACTAATCGCCTCTTCGCCGTCGTCGCGAACGGTGGGACGGGATGGGCGCTCAGCAATCTTGCTTATGTCGCTCGAATCGCTTTGGACCTCATCCGCCATTTCTCGAATCAAAGCTGGTGTTGGCTTCTTGCGATACGGGTTGCGGGATGTCTTTACAAAAACATCTTTGAACACATCGAGGTCCACGCCCTTCTCGATCGGGAGAGACGCAATCTCCAGTAGTTCCTTCGGCGTGAGGATTTTGGAACCATAGTTCAGGGCTACCCCCTCAAGAGAGTGGCCTGCTTGGAGCGCAATTGTGCGCTCGTCAACCTTCCCCCCGCGCGTCCAATCCTTGAAATTGTGGCGCAACGAGTGGAAGACGTATTCCGAGTCCATTTCGAGAGTTTCAAACAGACGCTGCATTCGCTTCGATGCCGCACCACTCGGGCGCTGAACCTTGTCGTGAAGCTCTGGGAACAGATAAATGTGCCCCTCGTCACGTTGCCGATCGACCCAATCTATGAATCCGAAATCTTCGAATTTCTGATGGAGCGCAAAGCGCCGTATGCTATCCGGATTTTTGACCTGTCGATTTTTTCTTCCCCTTTTATGAGCTCGCTTTCGTTTTCGATTGCTCAAAGCTAGTGACTTTTCGCTTTCAACCCTTGCGGACAACCGCCCGGTCCAAACGCCGTCGACTAGCTTTACGTCCTGTGTTCGGAGACCAACAAGTTCACCTAATCGAGCGCCCGTGAGATATCCGAGTAGCGGAAGCCAAACGTCATCCGGCCGCTTTAAAGTTGCGTCCCGAGTACACTCTCGAAACAAGGCGTTTAGTTGATCCTTCGAAAGAGGATAGCGGTCTTCCGGAAGCGGCATCCCTTTCGGAATATGGACGTATCTGTAGTCGAACGGATAACGAACCTTGTGTTTCGCGCAAAGCCACCTGATCGCTGTTTTTATTTTGCCTATATAACCTACTCTGGCGGTCCCATACGAAAGGGACTCTTCACGATCATCCTCGGAGATTTTTTTGTTTGCAGCAATCGCGTCTTCTAAAGTCATCCCGCGCCATTTTGGATCGACGGTGTGTCGCTTAGGAAGATACTGTAGCTTTTCGGCAAAATCATTTAGATCTTGAATATCGTAATCCGCAATTCGCTTGTCCGCGACTAGGCGGATGAATGCGTTCAATCGGTGTTTGAAGTAGGCGGGTTCGCGAGAATCACTTGGCAATTGCTTGGTCTTGGTTTCTATAAATTCTTCGAAGCATTCGCTGAGAAGAGGGCCCTTATATAAAAGCTCCTCTTGGATCTTTTTATTTCCGTCTAGGGCTATCTCGACTTTACCTAACAGGCGCGTGCTTTTTTTATTGGCGGCGTGAAAGTCAGCTTCAAATTTACTGGCTTTGGCGGATGCTTGCGAGACTCGATCCTTCCAATCATGAAAATCATCCTTATAATTTTCATTGAGATCTTCGAGATCTTGTTTTGTGCTACGAAAGGCGCGCGAGTTTGACTGCAGATCTGTGAAAACATTGTCGTAGTCTTCGATAAGGGTTTTCGCGAACTCATTCCAGCCAGCGTGAACTTTTTCAAAAAGGTGTTTTTGTTTTTCGGCGACCACGGAAGGTTCGGTCGACTCCGAAGATTTCATTCGCCTGTCTATGTCCTCGAGTTCAATCGCGTCCCGATTGATCCTTTGAACCTCGGCCAGGAGAAAGTCGGTGAACCGCTGACGGATCGCAGCCTGCGATTCGCGGTATTCTTCTTCTGTCCAAGACTCGTCCCCCTCGGCAGTGTGGATCCGTAGACGATTGAAGCCGCGGTAGCGCATCAATGAAAACCATCGCTCTGCCCAGCCAGCGAGATGACGGGCGTAACGGGACGCCACTCGATTGCTCTGTACGGGCAGACGAACCCTAAATGGCGACGAACCCAGCATCGGTTTCAGGTCATTGGGAGGCCTGATTTGAAAGAACCAGGTTTGACCACGAAGCCAAAGATAAGAAGCCATGTGTACGCTGCCGTGTATTCTGGGGCAGCAGGCCTAAAAAATCGTCAAGAAATCAGATGGTTAACGTTGGCGGAGAGAGTGGGATTCGAACCCACGGTACGGTTTCCCGCACACACGCTTTCCAAGCGTGCGCCTTAAGCCACTCGGCCATCTCTCCCGCGCGCCCTCTCATGACGGGCCGGGAGCTGATTTGCAAGGGACCGCGGGCCGTGCAGCCGAGTTTTTCGCAACGCATTGGCAAAACGGGCGGATTTGGCGCCCCCGGAGCCTTGTCGGGGCTAAAAACCGGTTCTGATCGGGCTCGCACGGGTTCGCGCTCGCGCAAGTCCGCAAACGCCGCATGCTATGCCCGCGGCGGCATGGCGGCAGCCCGGGCGCTCGCCCCGAGCTCCCCTAATGGAACCGGTTGCCGACAATCGCGCTGAACGACCGGGTGGGCCACACCATCGGCGGATCTTCCGGGGGGTGATCGCCGGTGGCTTTGGCCCCAGCGGCGTGAGCGTCCTGCAGGGCCTCGACGAAATCCGAGAACCAGTCCTGGATCGTGCCGGCGCGCAGTCTGGCCATCATCGCCTCCCAGCGCATCCGCCGCTCCGGGAGCGGCATCGAGAAAGCGGTGGCGATGGTGCGGGCCATGCCGTCGATGTCGTGCGGATTGACCAGCAGCGCGGCATCGAGCTCATTGGCAGCGCCGGCAAATTTCGACAGCACGAGCACGCCGGGATCGACCGGGTTCTGTGCGGCGACATATTCCTTCGCGACCAGGTTCATGCCGTCATTCAGCGGCGTGACCAGGCCGACATGCGCCGTGCGGTAGAGGCCGGCAAGCACGGTCTGGCTGAAGCCCTTGTTGAGGTAGCGGATCGGCGTCCAGTCGACCTCGCCGTGGCGGCCGTTGATGTCGGAGACGAGTTTGGCGAGCTGGTTCTGCAGATCGCCATAGGCCTCGATGGTGCCGCGCGACAGGGTCGCGATCTGCAGCAGCGAAACCGTTCGCTTCAGTTGCGGCTGCAGGGTCAGCATGCGGTCGAACGCCGTGAGGCGATTGACCAGGCCCTTGGAATAATCGACGCGATCTACGCCGATCGCCAGCTTCTCGCCGTTCAGGCTGCGGCGCAGCCGTGACACGTCGGGATGCGACGCTGCTTTCGCGGCGTGCGCGGCGAACCTCGCGGGATCGATGCCGATCGGGAACACGGCGCAGCGCGACATGCCAAACCTGGAGGCGACGACGCCGCCGGCAATGTCGAGGCCGAGATCGTTTTCGACATAGGAAAGGAAATTGTTGCGGTCATCATCGGTCTGGAAGCCGATCAGGTCATAGGCCAGCATCGCCTCGACCAGCTCGCGATGATTCGGCACGCCGCCAAAAATCGCGCGTGTCGGCCACGGCGTATGCAGGAAGAAGCCGATCGGATGCGTCACGCCGAGGTCGCGCAATTCTGCGCCAAGCGCGAGGAAGTGATAATCCTGGATCCAGAACACGGTATCCGGCTTGCGGAAGCGCAATAGCGCCCGCGCCATGAACGAGTTCACTTCACGATAGGATTTGTAATCCTCGTGCGAGGAACGGATCAGATCGGAGCGCGAATGCAAAGCGGGCCACAGCGCCGAATTGGCAAAGCCTTCGTAATAGCCGGCATAATGCGCGGCCGGCAGGTCGAGCATCGCAAGCGCGCCCGCGCCCAGCGTCTCAATCTCGGCGAACGGTTCCTTCTGCGCGCCGTCGCGCACACGCCCGCTCGATCCCACCCAAATGGCACCGGATTTTTCAACCACCGGCAGCAGCGCGGCTGCCAATCCCCCTGTCATCGGCTCGTTGGCCGATGCGCGTGAAACGCGGTTTGAAACGACGACGAGGTTCACTTTGGGGTCCCCTCCAAAAATTTTCAGTCGATTATAAACGACTGTTCATCATTATGGTTCCAGACCACCATTCGACCTAATTGAAACCAAACTTGGGCGGAGCGTGATGGAACCTGTTGTCAGCAACAGTTCCATCACGAAGGCCGCGAATCACTGCGTCAACCGATGGATTTCGAATTCTTCACCAGTTGCGACAGCCAGGCACGCACATCGTTCGGCTCGCCGAAATGACCCGCGACGCCTTGCGCGTGACGGCCGACCGAGAAAGCGAGACCGTTCATGCCCGGCATGATCGCAAACACGGTCTCATCGGTGACGTCATCGCCGATAAACACCGGACGGCGCCCCGTGAACGGCGCGTGCGTCATCAATTCGATCACGCCGGTCGCCTTGGTGAAGCCGGAATGCTTGATCTCGCAAACGAACTTGCCGGGCAGCACCTCGATCGGCGCGTTCGGCAGGTCGGCGCGAATCGCGGACACTGCATCGTAGATCGCCTGCTCGGCATGCGGAGCAAGGCGATAGTGCAGCGCCAGTGAATAGCCCTTGTCCTCAAGAAGAATGCCGGGACTGAGCTTGGCGATCGCAGCGAGCCGGCGCTTCAGTTCCTTGTCGAGCGGCGGCGCGTGCGCGGCAACCGATTCATTTTCCGGCGTGAGGCGCATCTCTGCGCCGTGGCCGCCGACGGCGGGAAACTGCATCGGCGCGAAAATCAGATCGATGTCGTTGAGCGAACGGCCCGACACCAGCGCCAGCGCGCCGTTGGTGAGTTGCAACAAGCGGCCGAGCGCGGTTGCCAGTTCCGGCGGCACCCAGACTTCGCGCGGCGTCGGCGCCATGTCGAGCAGCGTGCCGTCGATGTCGAGCAGCAGCGCACATTCGCCGAGCGGCGGCATCACCGCGCCCGGCGCGTGAATCGGGTCCGGCACGCGGGTGTTGTCTGTGGTGGCTTTGGTGGGATCGTCGGTCATCGTCATCTTCTACTCCACAACGGCCAATGGCCGGGCAACGGATTCAAGCGGCTGGCGTTCCGCCGCAATGGCGTAGCGCCACCCGATCGCTGCCGCGGCGATCATCAGGAAGGCGCCGAGAAGGTAACCGGCGAACACGCTCTGCCGCGAACCGGTGTCGATCAGCACGCCGAACAATGCGGGACCCGCTACGCCGCCGATCGCGGTGCCGATCGCATAGAACACCGCAATCGCCAACGCGCGAACCTCGATCGGGAAGGTCTCGCTGACCGTGAGGTAGGCTGCACTCGCCGCCGGCGAGGCGAAGAAGAAGATCACCATCCAGGCGATGGTCTGGGTCTGCGCACTGAACACGTCGATCGAGAACAGATAGCCGGAGATCGCCAGCAGCACGCCGGAGACGCCATAGGTGATCGCGATCATCAGCCGGCGACCCAGCGTATCGAACAGCCGGCCGAGCAGCAGCGGGCCGAGGAAATTGCCCGCGGCGAAAGGCAGAATGTACCAGCCGACCTGATTGGAGGCGATGCCGAAGAAATCCGTCAGCACCAGCGCATAGGTGAAGAAGATCGCGTTGTAGAAAAATGCCTGCGCCACCATCAGCGCCAGACCGACCAGCGAGCGCTGCCGGTACAGCACGAACAGCGTCGTTGCTACTTCGCGCAGCGGCGTGTGGTCGCGCATTGTCAATTTTATCTTCGGCAACAGCTTCAAGGCGGATGGAACGGCCCTCTGATGCGCCGAGGTCTCGATCTCCGCGACAATCTTCTGCGCGCGCTCCGGCTGGCCGTGGATCATCAGCCAGCGCGGGCTTTCGGGAATCCACAGCCGCATGAAGATCACGACGAGACCAAGCAGTGCGCCGGTGAAATAGGCCAGCCGCCAGCCATAGGCTTGCGACACCACCGCGGGGTCGAGCAGCACGATGGCACAGACCGCGCCGAGCGCAGCACCGAGCCAGAAGCTGCCGTTGATCACCAGATCGGTCCAGCCGCGATACTTCGCCGGCACCAGTTCCTGGATCGTCGAATTGATCGCGGTGTATTCGCCGCCGATGCCGGCGCCGGTGAGAAAGCGAAACAGCACATAGCTCGCCAGATTCCACGAGCAGGCGGTGGCCGCGGTGGCGCTGAGATAGAGCGCCAGCGTGATGAAGAACAATTTTTTGCGGCCTATGCGGTCAGTCAACCAGCCGAATCCCAGCGCGCCGATCACCGCGCCGGCGAGATAGGCCGAATTCGAAAGTCCGACGTCGAAGTTCGAGAACCTCATCGACGGATCTTCCTTCAGCGCGCCGGACAGCGCACCCGCCAGGGTCACTTCGAGGCCATCGAGAATCCAGGTGATCCCGAGCGCCGTCACGACGCGGGTGTGAAAACCGCTCCAGACCAGCGCATCAAGCCGCGCGGGGATATCGGTTTCGATGACCCGACCTTTGGCCACCTTGGCTTGTGCCCCGCGGCCTTCGTCGATGCTGCTCAATTGAGTCATGCCGCTTTGCTCCGAAGCATCTCGATGCTCCCCGTGGCGAGAGCGCGGCAGAACGATAGTGCGGCGAACGTTTCGGCTCGGCGCGTCGAATATGAACAAGGCTAATCCCCCGGCCAGCCATCGGTTCCCGCCGCGGAGCAGGCGTCCGTCCCGCCGGGCGTGTGCGACCTGCCCAACGCATCCCGCTTGACAAGCTCCGGGTTCCAATCCCTTATTGCGAATAATTCGCATTAGCGTTCGCACGAGGGAGTATCGCGTGGGGTTGTTCAGGTCCTGGAACTCGTTGGCCTCGGCCACTGCCGCCTTGATGACGGCCGCCTGCTGCGGCCACCTGCAGGCCCAGGAAGTGCTGCAGGAGATCGTGGTCGCGACCGACCGCGAGAAGGCCGGCAACGCCACCGACGCCTTCCAGTCCACCACCAGCCTGAGTGGCGCCGACCTGCAGCGAACGACGGCGGCGTCGCTGGCCGATCTGTTGTCGACCCAACCCGGCGTGGCCGCCTCGACCTTTGCGCCAGGCGCCAGCCGACCCAACATCCGCGGCCTCGACGACTACCGCGTCCGCGTGCAGGAAAACGGCATCGGCACGCACGACGCCTCGGATTTCAGCCAGGATCATCAGGTGCCAATCGACCCGCTGTCGGCCGACAAGGTCGAACTGATCCGTGGGCCGGCGACGTTGCGCTATGGCAACCAGGCGATTGGCGGCGTGGTCAACGCCACCAACAACCGGATCCCGCAAAATCTCGTGCCCGACCATTTCAGCGCGCGCCTCAAGGGCGGCACCACATCGGTGGACAGCGGCATGGATGGCGCGGCCAGCGTGGACGCCAGCGGCGAGCATGTCGCCATCCACGTCGATGCCTATGGGCGCACGGCCGGCGATTACCGCATTCCCGGCGGCGTGCAGGCCAATACAAGCCTGATATCGGCCGGCCAGGCGATCGGCGGCTCGTATATCTTCGACGGCGGCTATATCGGCACCGCGATCCAGCACATTACCAGCACCTATCATATTCCGGGGATCAACGACGCCCGGCAGAACTCGCGGATCAGCCTCGAACAGACCAAGGTCACCAGCAAGGGCGAGTGGCGCGCGCCCGTGGCAGGCATCGACGCGGTGCGCTTTTCGTTCGGCGTCAGCGACTACAAGCACGACGAACTCGGCCTCGCCGCCGACGGCGTGCTCAACACCATCACCAACAAGGAGATCGAGGGCCGCTTCGAGATCGACCACGCCGCGGTGGCCACGCCCATGGGCGCGCTGACCGGCAGTTGGGGCATCCAAGCCAGCAACCGCAAGCTCGGCACCCAGGGCTCTCTCGGCGGATTGCTCGCGCCGACCAATACCGACGCGGTGGCCGGCTTCGCGTTCGAGCAGATCCAGCTCCATGAAACCCTTAAATTGCAGGCTGCCGGCCGCATCGAGGGGATTACGGTATCGGGCTTGGCGCCGGTGTTTCCGGCGAACTTCCTGCCGCCGCCCGATATATTCTCGCAGTCGGAAGCCACGCGCGACTTCGCGCCGAAGAGTTTCAGCGTGGGGCTGCTGCAATCGCTGCCGTGGGACATGGTCGCGTCACTAAGTGCGCAACGTGCCCAGCGCGCCCCGGCCGCGCCCGAACTGTTTTCACGCGGCTCGGACGGCGCATCCGGCACCTTCGTGATCGGCAATCCCAACCTGAAGCTGGAGACCGCTGAATCGCTCGAGGTCGGATTGAAGCGCGCCACCGGTCAGCTACGTTTCGAGGCCAGCCTCTATTACACGCGCTATCTCGATTTCATCTACAAGCAGTTGACCGGCAATTTCTGCACCGACGTGTTCGCCAGTTGCGGCGCGGCGGGGCCATTGCTGCAGGTCGCCTACGGCCAGCGCGACGCCAATTTCCGCGGCGCCGAGATCGCCGCGCAACTCGACATCGCCCCGCTCGGCGACGGCATGTTCGGCATCGACGGCCAGTTCGACGTGGTGCGCGCGACCTTCGCGGACGGCAGCAGTGTACCGCGCATTGCGCCGATGCGCGTGGGCGGCGGCGTCTGGTGGCGCAGCGCGCAATGGCAGACGCGAATAGGCCTGCTGCACGCCTTTACGCAGGACGACATCGCGCTCAACGAGACTTCGACCGCCGGCTACAATCTGCTGAAGGCCGAGGTCAGCTATACCCACACATTCACCAGAACCGACGGCGGATTGCGCGAGATGACCTTCGGCATCGTCGGCGACAACCTGCTCGACGAGCAGGTTCGCAACCACATCTCCTTCAAGAAGGCGGAAGTGCTGCAACCCGGCCTCGGCGTCCGGCTGTTCACCAATTTGCGATTCTGACGATGGTTGGAATAGCTCCATTCTGCACTGCACACAGCCGCCCGGTGGCGACATCGCCCATCAGGCGCGGTAATCTCGCCATCATCATCCCTGACATTACGCACCTCGACCGACGGAACGCAGCCTCTATGAAACATCTCCCGACCCATCTCGTCACTGCGCTGACGGCTGTCACTCTGTTGCCGAATGCAGCTCTGGCCGCGGCGACCGAACTGACGTTGCCGCACAACCTGTCGCCCTGGGGCATGTTCATGGGCGCCGACATCGTGGTGAAGGCCGTGATGGTAGGTTTGGCTTTCGCATCGCTGGTGACGTGGACCGTGTGGCTCGCCAAGACGCTGGAACTCGCGCGCGAACGGAGCATCGCCAAGCGCCGCCTCAAGCTGCTGGAAAGCGATACGACGCTTGCCGCGGTCGAACAGGACAGCGCTGGCAAGACCGATGCGGTGGCGCAGCTGATCCATTCCGCGGTGCGCGAGACGACGCTGTCGCACGGCATGCTATCGCACGGCGTGTTCGATGACGGTTTCAAGGAGCGCATTGCGCTGCGGCTGGAGCGTGTCGAACTCGCAATGTCGCGCCGGATTTCGCGCGGCACCGGCGTCGTCGCCACGATCGGCGCCACCGCGCCGTTCGTCGGCCTGTTCGGCACCGTTTGGGGCATCATGAACGCTTTCATCGGTATTTCCGAAGCCAAGACCACCAATCTCGCAGTAGTCGCGCCCGGCATCGCCGAAGCGCTGCTGGCCACCGCGCTCGGCCTCGTCGCGGCGATTCCCGCGGTAGTGATCTACAACCAGCTGGTACGCGGCGTGACCTCGTATCGCGCTATGCTCGGCGACGCTTCCGCACAGGTAATGCTGCTGATCAGCCGCGACCACGGCCGGCGCGGCAATGTGCCGGTCGCCCGGGCGGCGGAGTAGTCCGGTGGGCGCGCGACTGGGTGGACGCACGCGCGGCGGCGGGGATGATGACCTCGACGTGCAGCACGAAATCAACGTCACGCCGTTCATCGACGTGATCCTGGTGTTGCTGATCATCTTCATGGTGGCGGCGCCGCTGGCGACCGTCGATCTCGGCGTGGACCTGCCGGCCAGCGCTATCGAGCCGTCACCGCGTCCGGAGAAGCCGGTCTTTGTCACCTTGAAGCCCGACCTCACGATCGGCATCGGCGAAGACATCATTCCGCGCGACACGCTGGGCGGCGCGCTGGATGGCGCAACCAAGAACAACAAGGACGAGCGCATCTTCCTGCGGGCCGACAAGGCCGTCAGCTACGGCGACCTGATGGAGGTCATGAACCTGCTGCGCAACGCCGGCTATCTCAAGGTCGCGCTGGTCGGCCTCGACGGACGCACCAACACGCCATGAATGAATTCGCGCTGCATGCCCCGACCGGCCGCACCACCCTGCGCTGGGTCGGCTCGGCAGTGGTCATCGTCGCCATCCATGTCGGATTGATCGCCGGCGGTATCGCCTGGTATCGCGAGCAGGCGAAGGCTGGCGCCGAAATGCCCGCGATCATGGTGGACATGGCGCCGGCATCGGCCGCGCCACAAATCCAGGAGCAAGATCTCGCGCCCGGCCCGGAAATGCAGCAGGCCGAGGCGCCGGCCGAACCGCCGCCGGAGCCGGTGCAGCCGCAGAAGATCGAGGAACAGGTGGCCCCGACGCCGCCGGTGGAAAAGCCGGCCGTCGAGGCGCCGCCCGAACAGAAGATCGAGCCGACCCCGCCGCCGCCGGAGCCCGCCAAGGTGACGCCCGAGCCGCCGAAGCCCGAGGTCAAGCCGAAGCCGGTGCCCGCCGAGGTCAAGAAGAAGCCCAGCGAAAAGCCGCCAGCGCCGCGCACGACCGCGCCGCCGCGCGCCGACCGTCAGGCCGCCGCGGCCTCTGCCGCGTCTGCCGGTGCTGCTGCCGCCGCAGCTGCGCTGCCGTCCTATCGCGACCGGCTTGCCGCGCATCTGCAGCGCTACAAGCAGTATCCGAGCGAGGCCAAATCCGCCGGCAAGCAAGGCGTGGCAATGCTGAACTTTACCGTCAGCCGCAGCGGCCAGGTGCTGGGCAGCCGGCTCGCCGGCTCCTCCGGGGTGCCGGAGCTCGACGCCGAGACGATGGCCATGATCCGCCGCGCCCAGCCACTGCCGGCCTTCCCGCCGGAAATGACGCAGGCCTCCTTGAGCTTCACGGTGCCGGTGCGGTTCTCGATTCGGTAGGAGAGCGAAGCTATCGGCAGCTTCGCGTCACAGCCAGATTCGCATCCATCCCTACTGATCCGGATTCGCCCGCTCGAACTGCCGCAGCAGTTTGTTGCCGCGCTCGACGGCGGCGTCGAGCGCGGCCTGGGCGGACTTGCGGCCGCTGAAGGCCTGTTCGAGTTCGTCCTCGATCACGTCGCGGATCAAGGTGAAGGAGCCTAGCCTCAAGCCGCGGGAATTTTCCGTCGGCAGCTTCAAGGTCATCTGCTCGATCGATTTCGCGGTGCCCGGATGGCTGTCGTAGAAGCCCTGCGCGCGCGTCAGGTCGAAGGCTGCGCGGGTGATCGGCAGGTAGCCGGTGTTCTGGTGCCAGGCGGCCTGAACGTCCGGCTGCGACAGAAACGCGAAAAACTTGGCGGCGCCCTTGTATTCCTCGCGCGGCCGGTCGCGCAGCACCCACAACGTCGCGCCGCCGATGATCGAGTTCTGCGGGGCTGCCGCGATATCCGGCCAGTACGGCAGCATGCCGTAGCCGACCTCGAACTTCGCATTGGCCAGAATGTCGGCACGGGTGCCGGACGAGCCGATGAAGATGCCGCATTCGCCGTTCTGGAAGCGCGGCTCCGCCAAGGTCGAGCGACCGCTATAATCGAACACCTTGGTCTTCTGCCATTGCGCGAGTTGCGCGATGTGGCGGACCATCGCGGCATTGTTGAAGGTCAGCACCGCATCCAGCCCGGCCATACCGTTGCCCCGGGTCGCGACCGGCAGATCGTGAAACGCCGAAAAATTCTCGACGTTGATCCAGGACGGCCACGACGTGGTGAAGCCGCACGCCGCACCCGCTGCGCGCAGGCGCTTGGCGGCTCCACCCAGTTCGGACCATGTGCGCGGCGGCGTCTCGGAATCGAGCCCGGCGGCGCGGAACAGGTCCTTGTTGTAGTACAGGATCGGCGTCGAGGCATTGAAGGGGAACGACAGCATGTTGCCGGCCATGTCGGTATAGTAGCTGGTGACCGCCGGCAGGTAGGCGGCCGGCGAAAACGCCTCCGCCTGGTCGCGCATCAGCTCGTGCACGGGATAGATCGCGCCCTTCGCCGCCATCATCGTGGCGGTGGCGACCTCGTTGACCTGGACGATGGCCGGCTGGCTGCGCGAACGGAAGGCGAAGATCGCCGCATTGACTGTCTCGGTATAGTTGCCCTTGTAGACCGGGACGACGCGGTAGCCGGTCTGGGTGGCGTTGAAATCAGTCGCGAGCTTTTCCAGCTGCCGGCCGAGCTGGCCGGACATTGCGTGCCACCACTGGATTTCAACGGCCGCCTGTGCGGGCGCGACCCATGCGGCCACCAGCGCGACCAGTGCCGGAATTCGAACCATCGACTTGAACATCGCCTGCCTGCTTCTGACCTGTTCCGCACACAACCGCGCTGCGGCCGGACGGCGTTAGCGGTCTTGATTGTAGGGGGAGTTTTTTCGGAGTGAAACTATAGTTCAGTCGGCCGGTGTAACTTAATAGTTCATGATCCGGCCGTTCTGCCCGCTTGACGCGGCCCGCCGCCCGGCAAATCCTTGCCGCATCGGGGAGCGGCCACACAGCCGGTCCCCTGCCTGCCCCGTTTGAACCTTTTGCAAGGTCGCGTGACATACCCGTGGTGACGACCAAGGACAGTGGAGTTTCGCAGCGGCAAAGGGGGCTGGGGGCCATGGGCCGGACCGGCCTCATCGGGCTTGTGCGCGCGATTCCGATCCGCTGGCGCATCCTGTCGATCGCCTCGCTGAATTCTGCCGTGGTGCTGGTGCTGGCCGGGCTGATCTGGAGCGGCTCGCAGGTTCTGTCCTCGGCCTGGGATGATGTCCGTCAGGTCCGGCAGTCCGACCAGATCCTGGCGCTGCTGGAGAGCGAGACCAGCCGGCTGCAAAACCTGATCCACCGCTACATCAACCAGCCAAGCCCCGAACTGTTCGCCGAAATCCTGCTGCTGCGCGAGGCGGTGCTGGGCACCCTGAGCAGCCGCGCCTCGACCGACCCGATGCTGTCGGGCTCGGTCGCGGAACTGGAGCGCGTTACCGAGCGCTTTCTCAGTGGATTCGGCGAATTGCGCAGCCTACAGACCACCATCGCCCGGACCTATGAGGAGCAGGTGTTGGCGCCCGCCAAGGACATGGCCGGGCTGTATTCGATCATCGAGGGCGCCACCGGCCAGCGCGACGCGCTGATCTGGCCGACATTCGGCAAATCCCGCGAGGCCTTCACCGCGATGTTGGTGGCGGCCAATGCCTATTATCTGTCGCTGGCCTCGGCCGCCGCCGAAGATGCCCGCCGCAACACCGAGACGATCGAGCGCACCATCCCGGTGATGACCGAGCAGGCCGACAACGACCTGCAGAAGATCGCCTTGCAGCGGCTGAAGGACCGTGCGGTCGCGCTGCGCGAGGGGCTAGGGAAACTCTCCGAACAACTCACCAGCCGCACCGACCTGCTGCGCAACTCGATCGACGCCAGCCAGGCCGATACGATCGCTGCGATCGACGGCCTGTCGGTCCTGATGCGGCAGCGCGAGCAGAAGGCGCAGACGACCTTCGACCATACGCTGGCGAGTATTTCCCGCAATGTGCTGCTGATCGCCACCTTCTTCCTGTTCGTCATCATCATCGCCGGCATCGTCATTGCGCTCAGCATCCGGCTGCCGCTGCAGCAGATCATGGGCTCGATGCGGGCCATCACCTCCGGCCACCTCGACCGCCAGGTGCTGGGCACCGGCGCCCGCGACGAAGTCGGCGCGATGGCCAGGTCCGTCGAGGTCTTCCGGCAGAACGCCATCGCCCGGCGCGATGCCGAAGGGGAATTGCGAGCGTCGAAGGAAAAGGCCGAGAGCGCGCTGCTCGAACTATATGCCGCGCAGCAGAATTTGATCGACGCCGAACGACTGGCGGCATTGGGCGGGCTGGTCGCCGGCGTGGCGCATGAGGTCAACAATCCGATCGGTATCAGCCTGACGGTGGCGTCTTCCTTCGCCCGACGCTCCGAAATGTTCGAGGCCGAGTTGCGCGGCAACACGCCGCTGCGCCGCTCGCAACTCGAAGAATTCGTGAGGACATCGCAGGATGCAGCGCAGCAACTGGTCTCAAACCTGCAGCGCGCCGCCGAATTGATCCAGTCGTTCAAACAGGTGGCGGTGGATCGATCACATGCCGAACGGCGCCAGTTCAGCCTCTCCGAAGCCACCGACCAGATCATCGCCAGCCTGCGCCCGGTGCTGAAGAAGTCGCCGATCACGCTGACGGTGGACGTACCGGATGGGCTGATGATTGACGGCTATCCCGGCTCCTACGGCCAGATCCTGACCAACCTGTTCCTGAACGCCGCCAACCACGCCTTCCCCGACGGCCGCCCCGGCGCGATCACGCTGACCGCCCGGTTGCGCGGCGACGATATCGAGATCAGCTTCGCCGACAATGGCGCCGGCATGACGCCCGACGTGCAGCGCCAGGCGTTCGACCCGTTCTTTACGACGCGCCGCAACGAAGGCGGCACCGGCCTTGGACTGCACATCGTCTACAATCTGGTAACCCAGCAACTGGGAGGCCGGATGATGCTGGAGTCAAGACTGGGACAAGGCACTACTTTTCGCATTATCATGCCGCGAGCTACCACCGCCGCGGGAACAACCGACGGGACCACGCCATGGCCGAGCAGGACGATGTCCTCTATCTGATCGAAGACGCCGGCGAAGTGCCGGTGGAATCCACCGCGCGCAAATGGAAGATCGCGGTGATCGACGACGATCACGCGGTCCACGAAGGCACGCGCTTTGCGCTCAGCGACTACTCGCTGAACGGCCAGTCGCTGGAGATCCTGTCGGCCTATTCCGCGGCCGAAGGCGAGACCCTGATGCGCGACAACCCGGATATCGCCGCGGTGCTGCTCGACGTCATCATGGAAACCGACGCCGCCGGCCTCGATCTCGTCGAGTTCATCCGCAACGAACTGCACAACGAGACCGTTCGCATCATCCTGCGCACCGGCCAGCCCGGCCAGGCGCCGGAGCGCCGCGTGATCGTTGACTACGACATCAACGACTACAAGGCCAAGACCGAACTCACCGCCGACAAGCTGTTCACCTCGCTGACCGCGGCCTTGCGCAGCTACCAGCAGCTTGAGCGGATGGTGCAGACGCGTCGCGGGCTGGAGATCATTATCGACGCGGCGTCCACGTTGTATGACTTCAAGTCGATGCAGCGGCTTGCCGAAGGCGTACTGACGCAGATCGCGTCGTTGCTCAATGTCGATTGCGCTGGAATACTTGTGCTGCGCGACAGCGGCGTGGTCGGCGACGATTTCGCGGTGCTGGCGGGATCGGGCTGCTACAGCCGCTTTATCGGTTGCCCGACGCCGCAATCGCTCGATCCGGATCTGCGGCTGATGGTCGAAGACGCTTTCCGCCGCCGCAAGCACGACTTCGCCGACCAGCGCACGGTGCTGTACATCCGCACCGGCAGTGGCCGCGAGGTGGTGGTGCTGCTGCAGGCCGAGCGGCAATTGTCCGAGACCGACCGCGCGCTGGTCGAGATCTTCGGCAGCCGGCTGTCGATCGCTTTCGATAATGTAATTTTGTACCAGCAACTGCACGAGGCCAACAGCCAGCTCGAAGACCGCGTCGCGCAGCGCACCCGCGCTTTGATGCAGGCCAACCGCCGTCTGTCGGCGCAGTGGCTGCGGCTGCAGCGCGCCAACGGCTTCAAGAACGAGATTCTCGGCACCGTCGCACACGACCTGAAGAACCCGCTCGGCGTCATCCTGGGACGGACCGAGATGCTGACCGAACTGATCGGGGCGGGATCGCCGAAAGAGAATATCGCGGCTCAAGTCGATCACATCCGCGACGCCACCAAGCGGCTGACTGCGATGGTCGATCATTTGATCAACGACGCGATGGCGGATGCCTTCGACATCACCATCCGCCGCGAGCCTGTCGACATCTCCGCGCTGGTCGCGGATGTTGCCGAGGCCAACAAGCCCTCCGCCGTCAACAAGCAGCAGGCGATCACGGTGGCGGTCCCGGAGCATCGCGAATTCATTTCATGCGACGCCGACCGGATGCGCGAGGCCATCGACAACCTGGTCAGCAATGCCATCAAGTACAGCCCGATCGGCGGCGGCATCACGATGGCGGTGAGCTGCGACGGCATCGATATCAATATCAGCGTCAGTGACGAAGGCGCGGGCCTGATGCCTGAAGACCTCGACCGGCTGTTCGGCCGCTTCCAGCGGCTGTCCGCCAAGCCGACCGGCGGCGAAAGCTCCACCGGCCTCGGCCTTTCCATCGTCAAGCGCATCGTCGACATGCATGGCGGCGAGGTTACCGCCGAAAGCCCCGGCCCCGGGCAGGGCGCCACCTTCACCATCACGCTGCCCACAACCGAAAGCGTGACATGAGCCAGAGCCCGCACATCATCATCGTCGACGACGAAGCGCCCGCCCGCGAAATGGTCGGCGATTATCTCAAGATGCACGGCTTCGCCGTGACCTTGTGCGACGGCGGCACGAGCCTGCGCGCGGAGATCGAGACCAAGCTGCCGGACCTCGTGGTGCTCGATCTCAACATGCCCGAGGAAGACGGGCTGTCGATCATCCGCGACCTCAAGGGCCGCATCAACGTACCGGTGATCATGCTGACCGCGACCGCCAGCCCGATCGACCGCGTCGTCGGCCTGGAGATCGGCGCTGACGACTACATCGCCAAGCCGTGCGAGCTGCGCGAGCTGATGGCGCGAATCCGTTCCGTGTTGCGGCGGAGCGTGCCGAAAGCTGCAGCCGCCGAAGCCCCGGCGAAATCCACCCGCGACCATCTGGTGCGGTTCGGCACCAAATGGCTCGATCTGGAAGCGCAGGCGCTGCGCGACGACGAGGGCAACGAACATCCGCTGACGGCGTCGGAATTCGGCCTGCTCAAGGTATTTGCTGCCAACCCGAAGCGGGTGTTGTCGCGGGAGCGGCTGCTCGAACTGGCCAATGCGCGCGACGCCGAGGCTTTCGACCGCGCGGTTGATCTCCGCATCATGCGGATTCGCCGCAAGATCGAGCCGGATCCGACGCGGCCCGCGGTAATCCGCACCATCCGCGGCGGCGGCTACCTGTTCTCGCCGGCCGGCGACAAGGCCTGAGCCTCATCGGGGCGCGAAACGTCAACCTCGATTTGGTTGCAGCCCGACGAGCAAATACCGATCTACGGAAGGCCGCCATAAACGGCGGTTATCGCGTAATCAAGCCATTCAAATTGCTGACATTTCATGCCTGAATGTTTCGTCGCGGGGTGTGCGACGACACAATTCCCCGGTGGCATGAAACCATTTTCCGCTTGTCGCGCAGACGTGCTGAAACCGGAGTTCCTTAACACTCCTCCCAACGAAGCCGCCCGAGCGGCATCAACGGGAGCCGATCATGCAGAACGTCATCGCCATCAACGCCGCAGGCCAGCAAGGTATCCTTGCTGCCCGCGCCACCTCGGACGAGATGTTGCTGGAGAAGATTGCCACCGGCGACCGGACTGCAATGCACACGCTGTATGCCCGGCACCATGTGCGGGTCTATCGCTTCGTCCTGCGCATGTTGCGCGACACCGCGTCTGCGGAAGATCTGGTCAGCCAGGTATTCCTCGACGTCTGGCGCACCGCCAGCCAGTTCGAGGGCCGTTCGCAGGTTTCGACCTGGTTGCTGTCGATCGCACGCTTCAAGGCGCTGACTGCGTTGCGCCAGCGCAAGCACGAGGACATCGACCAGGACGATGTGATGCAGATCGCCGATCAGGCGGATACGCCGGAGGCGTCACTAGACCGCAGCCGCACCAGCGCCATCCTGCGCGCCTGTGTCGCCAAACTGTCGCCGGCGCATCGCGAGATCGTCAGCCTGGTCTATTACCATGAGAAATCGGTCGAAGAGGTCGCCGGCTTGATCGGGATCCCCGCCTCCACCGTGAAGACCCGGATGTTCTATGCCCGCAAGCAGCTTGCCGAACTGCTGAAGAGCGCGGGCATCGATAGCCTCGCGGCGTGAGCCACCTATTTTAGTTTTCTACGTTTAACCTCCAGCCTTCGACCCGGACGGGATGCCTCCCTTCCGGGTCTTTTTTTTGCTCTCTGTTTGCTGCGCGAGAGACCTTCACCCATGGACAACGTGTCCACCGCGGCGCGATAGGCTCGGCGCGGCTGCCGTGTTATCATTTAGTCCGATCCGAACGAGGGTGGCGCGATGTTCGAGGGCTGGGATGCGATCGTGCTGGCGCGGGCGCAGTTTGCGTTCACGATGTCGTTCCACATCATCTTCCCGGCGTTCTCGATAGGGCTCGCCAGTTATCTCGCGGTGCTCGAGGGGCTGTGGTTGTGGACCGGCCGCGAAGTATTCCTCAATCTGTTCAACTACTGGCTCAAGATCTTCGCGGTCGCCTTCGGCATGGGCGTCGTCTCGGGCATCGTGATGTCCTATCAATTCGGTACCAACTGGTCGGCCTTCGCCGACAAGACAGGCGCGGTAATCGGCCCGCTGATGGCCTACGAGGTGCTCACCGCCTTCTTTCTCGAGGCGGGCTTCCTCGGCGTGATGCTGTTCGGGCTGGAGCGCGTCGGCCACAAATTGCACTTCACGGCCACGCTGATGGTCGCGATCGGCACGGCCATTTCGGCGTTCTGGATCCTGTCGGCGAACTCCTGGATGCAGACGCCGGCCGGCTACGCCATCAACGAAGCCGGACAATTCGTCGCCGTCGACTGGTGGAAGGTTATCTTCAACCCGTCGTTCCCGTATCGCCTCGTCCACATGGTGCTGGCGGCCTATCTCACCACGGCGCTGGTGGTCGGCGCCGTCGGCGCGTTTCACCTGATGCGGGACTTCCGGCTCGCCGGCCCCCGCGTGATGTTTTCGATGGCGATGTGGATGGCGACACTGGTGGCGCCGCTGCAGATTTTGGCCGGCGACCAGCACGGCATCAACACGCTGGAACACCAGCCGGCCAAGGTGATGGCGATGGAAGGTCACTATCAGAGCCACCCCGACGGCGCGCCGCTGATCCTGTTCGGCCTGCCCAATCAGCGCGAGGCCCGCGTCGATTATGCTCTGCAGGTGCCTAAACTGTCGTCGCTCATCCTCAAGCACGACCTCAACGCGCCGCTCGCCGGGCTCGATACCGTGCCACGTGAAAACTGGCCGCCGGTGCCGATCACCTTCTGGTCGTTCCGCATCATGGTCGGCATCGGCTTCCTGATGCTCGGGCTCGGTCTCACCAGCCTGCTGATGCGCTGGCGCGGCGAGTTGTACCAGTCGCGCTTCCTGCATCTCTTCGCGCTGGTGATGGGGCCGGCCGGTTTCGTCGCCGTGCTGGCCGGCTGGATCACGACGGAAACCGGGCGACAGCCATTCACGGTGTTCGGCCTGCTGCGCACCGTCGATTCGGCTTCGCCATTGGCCGCACCGGCGGTTGGATCGTCGTTGGTCGCTTTCATCATCGTCTACTTCATCGTGTTCGCCGCCGGCACGATCTACATTTTCCGGCTGATGGCGGCGCCACCGCATCACGGCGAACAGGGCCCCCGCGGCGAAGCCCCGGTGCGTGCGGCTGGCATCGCGCCCGTACTGCCTCCGGAGGGACACGCATCATGACGGGCATGATCGACATCGCCACCGTATGGGCCTTCATCATCGCCTTCGCTGTGTTCGTCTATGTCGTGATGGACGGCTTCGACCTCGGCCTCGGCATGCTGTTTCCGCTGTTTCCCAAAAAGGAAGACCGCGACGTGATGATGAATACCGTCGCCCCCGTGTGGGACGGCAACGAGACCTGGCTGGTGCTGGGCGGCGGAGGAATGATGGCGGCGTTTCCGCTCGCCTATGCCGTGCTGATGCCGGCGCTGTACACGCCGATCATTGCGATGCTGCTCGGGCTGGTGTTTCGCGGCGTCGCATTTGAGTTCCGCTGGCGCACGACGCGCGAGCGCAATCTGTGGGACATCGCCTTTGCCGGAGGCTCGCTGCTGGCGACGCTGGCGCAAGGCGTCGCGCTTGGCGCGATCCTGCAGGGCGTCGTCGTCAGCGGCCGGCACTATGGTGGCGGCTGGTGGGACTGGCTGACGCCGTTCAGCCTGCTCACCGGGCTTGCGCTGGTCGCAGGTTACGGCCTGCTCGGCGCGACCTGGCTGGTGATGAAGACCGAGGGTGAATTGCGCGAACGAGCCTATGCGATGAGCTGGTGGCTGCTGTTTGCGATGCTCGGTTTCATCTGCGCGGTGAGTCTCGCAACACCGTTCCTTAACGCCGAATATGCCGCGCGCTGGTTCGCCTGGCCCAACGTCCTGGCCACTGCGCCGGTGCCGATCGCCGTGAGCGTGGTGACGTTGCTGCTGCTGCGGGCGCTGGCCGCGCGGCAGGACTACCGGCCGTTCTTCCTGTCGCTCCTGCTGTTCGCGCTGTCCTATGCCGGACTGGGCATTAGCATGTGGCCCTATATCGTGCCGCACAGCATCACGATCTGGCAGGCGGCGGCGCCCGACAACAGTCTGGTGTTCATGAGTTACGGCGTCGGCGTGCTGGTGCCGCTGATCCTCGCTTACACCGGGTGGGCCTATTACGTGTTTCGCGGCAAGGTGCAGGCCGGCGCGGGATATCACTGATGCCGCCCGTCCCGCACCAGACAGAGCGTCCGCTGCTGCAGCGCCTTGCGTGGTTCATCACGCTGTGGGCCGGCGGCGTCGCAACCGTCGCAATCATCGGTTACGGTATAAGGGTATGGATCAAATAACGGTAACCTCTCCTGCCTCGGACGCGATGCAATACGAGCATGGCACCGCGGAGCAGCGAAGGATGCCGCACCGCGCCCTGGACATGCGCGCGGCGCGCTCTCTGGTACCGTTAACAAGGCCGTGGTAAAATCTGCCGAAATGACGAACGGAGACTTGCGAGATGTCTTTCCCACGCGCGCACTGGCTTTCCATCATCGCCGCCGCCGGGCTGATCCTCGCCGCTGCGCCCGCTTTCGCGCAAAAGTCCGACCGCGGCGACGAGCCCGGGCTGATGCCGGACGAATCCGTACAGCTCGAGCCCGAATTCCAGAAGCAGATGGTACTGTACCGCACCACCGAAGCGCCGGGCACGATCATCATCTCCACCGCGGACCGTCACCTCTATGTCGTGCAGGGCAATGGCCGCGCGCTGCGCTACGGCATCGGCGTCGGCCGCGACGGCTTCACCTGGCAGGGATTGCTGAAGATCTCGCGCAAGGCGGAATGGCCGGACTGGACGCCGCCGCCGGAGATGATCGCGCGGCAGCCCTATCTGCCGCGCTTCATGGCGGGCGGTCCCGGCAATCCGATGGGCGCCCGCGCGCTATATCTCGGCGCCACCGTGTATCGCATCCACGGCACCAACCAACCCGACACGATCGGCACCGCGATCTCGTCCGGCTGCTTCCGGCTGGTCAATGCCGACGTCTCCGACCTGTATGACCGAATCCCGGTCGGCACCAAAGTCATCGTGCGACAAAAGCCCGAGCTGTAATCCCCGCTTCGATTTCAAAGCAAAATTTTCCCGATAACGCATGAGTTGAATCAATGTCGATGAAACGGACCTTTGCCACGGGCCTCGCAATCGGCCTCGTCGCCGCAACGGCGGTTGCGGCCGCCGCGATCACCTATGAGCGCTACGACACCAAGACACTGAAGCGCACGGTCAAGCGCGACGCGGTTCTGTGCGGCGTCAACACCGGCCTGCCCGGCTTCTCGACGCCGGACGCCCAGGGCAACTGGACCGGCTTCGATGTCGACTTCTGCCGTGCGGTCGCGGCCGCCATCTTTGATGACGCGAAGAAGGTCAGCTTCGTGCCGCTCGACGCCACCGACCGCTTCAAGGAATTGCAGAACCGCAAGGTCGACATTCTCAGCCGCAACTCGACTTGGAGCATGTCGCGCGAGACGTCGTATGATTTATACTTCCCGGCGGTGTCGTATTACGACGGCCAGGGCTTCATGGTGCCGAAGGCGCGCAACATCGACGGCGCGCTCGACCTCGACGGTAGCAAGGTCTGCGTGCAGGACGGCACCACCACCGCGCTCAACCTCGCGGACTACTTCCGTACCAACAACATCAAATATACTGAGATGAAATTCGGCAAACTTGACGACGTCACGAAGGCCTACGCGTCCGGGCAGTGCGACACCTTCACGGCCGACGCCTCGCAGCTCTATGCACTCCGGCTGACGCTCGGCAAGCCAGAGGACCACACCATCCTGCCCGATGTGATCTCGAAGGAACCGCTGGCGCCAGTGGTACGGCAGCGCGACGACGATTGGATGATGATCGTGAAGTGGACGCTCTATGCCATGATCAACGCCGAGGAACTCGGCATCACCTCGCAGAACATCGACGAGGCGCTGAAATCGAAGAAGCCTGACGTGATGCGACTGGTCGGCACCGAGGGCGCCTATGGCGAGGAACTCGGCCTCAGCAAGGATTGGGCGGCGCGCATCATCCGCCGTGTCGGCAACTATGGCGAGGTCTATGAGCGCAACATCGGCGCTGGCTCGAAGCTGCGGATTCCGCGCGGCCTGAACCAGCTGTGGAGCGCCGGCGGCGTCCAGTACGCGCCGCCGATCAGATAAGCGGGTTCGTTCCCCCCCGCGGGATTGCGAGGTCTCCACGCTTGCGAAGGCGGCAAGCGTGCATAGATCTGGCACTCTGTCATCGCATACGGAGACAACATGGCCGACGAAGCAAAGCCGATCGCCGCGGGCACGAAAATCGGCCATGTGCACCTCAAGGTCGCCGACCTCGAACGGGCGCTCGGTTTTTACCGCGACGTGCTCGGTTTCCAACTGACGCAGCGCTACGGCGACCAGGCGGCGTTCATTGCCGCCGGCGACTATCACCACCACATCGGGCTCAACACCTGGGAGAGCAAGGGCGGCGAGCCACCGCCGCTCGGCACGACCGGGCTGTATCACACCGCGATCCTGTATCCGACCCGCGCCGCGCTGGCCGACGCACTGCACCGCGTGCTGCAGGCCGGCATCACGCTGGATGGCGCCGCCGACCACGGCGTCAGCGAGGCGCTATATCTGCGCGACCCCGACCAGAACGGTGTCGAGTTGTACTGGGACCGCCCGGAAGCCGAGTGGCCGCGCGACACCAACGGCGGCATCGCGATGTTCAATCGGCGGCTCGATCTGGAAGAACTGCTGACGCAGCGGGTGGTGTGATCGGCGCTGCGCGCAGCAGGATCAGCACTGCCGCGACCAATTGCAACGCCATGCAGGCATAGAACGGCGCCGCGTAGCTGCCCGAGAGATCGCGCAGCCAGCCGATCATGCCGGGGCCGAAGGCATAGGTGACCTGCGTTACCGCGGTGATGAGGTTGATCAGCACACCGAACGACCGCGCGTCGAACTCGCGCTGCACGATCAAGGCCGGCAGCGTAATCAGGTTACCGACGGAGAAGCCAAACAGCGCACAGCCGAAAAACAGCAGCGCATCTTGGCGTGCGTTGATCACAACGACCAGCGCCACCGCCTGGCTGAGAAAACAGACCGCCGAAGCGCGCCGCTGCGGCAGCCGGTCGATCACCGCCGAGAACAGCACCCGCCCGATCACCGCCATCAGGGTCATCAGCGCCATCGCGCCGGCGGCGCGCTCGCGGCCGATCAGGGCATCGAGATACGAGATCAGGTGAACGATGAACCCGACCTGTGCGAACAGCGCCAGCGCAAACGCGATCATCAGCGTGAGGAAGCCGACATCGCGAAACGCCCTTGTGCGAATCTGCGGCGAGGTCTGCGTGTCCGCGGGATTGCCGGAGATCAATGATCGCTCGCTCGGTGGCTTGCCCACGAAAAAGAGAATCACCGGCACCAGCGTCACGACCATCGCAACCGCCGCCGCGATCATTGCGCCGGAGAAGCCGAAGTGGGCGATCGCAGCCACCAACAGCGGCACGCCCACAATTCCGCCGAAGCTCGCGCCGTTGAGCGCCAGACTGATCGCCATGCCACGCCGCTTGTCGAACCACAGGCCGAGCGTGTTGGTGACAGCGCCGAGACTGGTGCCGGCCCACCCGAATGCCAGCAAGGCGTTGACCGCATAGAGCTGCCATGGCGCGGTGATCTGGCCGAGCAGCACCGTGGCGCCGGCCATCGCGACGACGCCAACCAGCAGGCAGGCGCGCGGCCCGAAAGCGCGGATCGCCTCGCTGAGGAACACCACCAGCAGCGCGCCGATCAGATAGAAGAACGTGGTCGCCGACGCGACCGTCGAGGCCGGCCAGCCATGCACGCGCTGCAACTCGGCGAGATAGACGCTCTGCCCGTAAAAGCCCAGCGCCCAGCCGAATGTCGCGAGGCAAAAGCAGACGCCGACAATGCGCCAACCGGCGTAGCGGATCGAGGTTTCGTCGATAGGCATGGCGGTAGTGGCGTCCTTTACGGCGGCTCTCATGGCGATGTGTTGCGACGCAACTGCGACAACACGCCGCGAATGGTGCCTGCGCCCTTCAAATACGGCAATAGCCGCCGGGAAATGCGTGCATTTGCTTCACGATGCCGCCATTCCGGCGCTTGCGCCCTTGGCGGGGCGGCAGCCCACGCCATATACTATGCATAAGAACATGGAGGGTATCCGCACGTGAACGCCATCGCCGAACTGACAGGCCAGACCGACCGCTCGCTCCTCATCGTCGAGGACGACAAGCCGTTCCTGGAGCGGCTGTCGCGCGCGATGGAAACCCGCGGATTTACCGTCACGTCCTGCGACTCCGTCTCGGAAGGCCTGGCGCATATCGGCAAATCCGCGCCCGCCTTCGCGGTCGTCGATCTGCGACTCGGCGACGGCAACGGGCTCGATGTGGTGTCGGCGCTGAAGCTGCAGAGGCCGGATGCGCGCGCCATCGTGCTGACCGGCTATGGCAACATCGCCACCGCCGTCACCGCCGTGAAGATGGGCGCCGTCGATTATCTGTCGAAGCCGGCCGATGCCGATGACGTTGTCGCAGCATTGCTGGCCAGCGGCAGCGAAAAATCCGAACTGCCGAACAACCCGATGTCGGCCGACCGCGTTCGTTGGGAACACATCCAGCGCATCTACGAAATGTGCAGCCGCAACGTTTCGGAAACCGCACGCCGGCTCAACATGCACCGCCGCACCTTGCAGCGGATTCTCGCGAAACGCGCGCCGCGCTGAGAGGCGACCATCACGAGTTCTTTTCACGACATGCTCCCTGTCATCGCCCGGCTTGATCGGGCGCCCCGGTAAACTCAGGCCCGTTTATGCTGGATCACCTGCTTTCGCAGGTGATGACAAGTGAGTATGCGGGGGAGAAACTACACTTCGTTGAGAAATTCTGCATGACCCTGTGGGTCATGCAGCCGGTTGAGGCGCTGCGCGGCCGTTGTGGCAAAGCGCAGCATCATCAGTTTCCGCGTCGGCGCGGGCAGCCGATGCTCCGGCGCCTCGCAATGGATGTGTGCGCCATAGGCGTCCGCCACGATCAGTCCGGTATCCCCGGGAAACAGATCGCAGGACAGATCCTGCGTGAAGGCGAAGAACAGCCGGTCGCAATGCAGTCGGTAGTCCGGCCATTTGTCGTCGGCGCGCAGGTCGGCCAGTGACGACTTGATCTCGACGATCCATATCTCGCCCCGCTCGTTCAGCGCCACCAGATCGGCACGCCGCCCCGACGGCAATGACACCTCACTGAGACAGGAAAATCCCAGGCCGCGCAGCAGTCGCGCCGTGCCGCGCGCGATCGCCAGCGCGGTTTCCGACTGGCGACGATCGAGCGGGGGCGCCAGCGTGAGAGGAGCAACGGTCGATTCCATGCGAAAGATTATAGCGGATTCCCCCTTGGCTCGCCCGCAAAAATCAGCATTGTGGCGCGATGAGCCATGAAAACGAGCACAAAGCCGCCGCTGGCGCCGTCATCATTCCCGTCACCCTGTTCCAGCAGAACTGCATGCTGCTGTGGGACGAAACCACCCGGCAAGCGGTGGTGATCGATCCCGGCGGCGACGTGCCGCTGATCCGGGACGCAATCGCCAAGGCCAATGTGAATGTCGAGGCGATCTGGCTGACGCATGGTCACATCGACCATGTCGGCGGCGCCGCCGAATTGCGCGACGCGCTGAAGGTCGAGATCATCGGCCCGCATATCGACGACAGGTTTCTGTTCGATCTCGTCGAGGAAAGCGGCGCCAAATACGGTATGGCCGGCGTGCGCAATTTCACCCCGGACCGCTGGCTGAACGAAGGCGACCGCGTCAGTGTCGGCGGGCTGAACTTCGACATCCTGCACTGCCCCGGCCATTCGCCGGGCAGTGTGGTCTATTACAACAAGGCGATGAAGTTCGCCCATGTCGGCGACGTGCTGTTCGCAGGCTCGGTCGGCCGCACCGATTTCCCCGGCTGCAGCCACGAGCAGCTGATCCAATCGATCACCACCAAGCTACTGCCGCTCGGCGACGATGTCGGCTTCATCTGCGGCCACGGCCCGGGCTCCAGCATCGGCCAGGAGCGCATGACAAATCCGTTCCTGACAGGGCAGGCCTAAGGCCCTACCCCGCGAAACCGGGGTCGGCCCATTGCTCGATCTTCGAGGCGGGGATGGTCTGCTTGGGCTGATGCGGATTCAGCGTGCCCGCCGTGGCGGTCCACCCCTTGGCGATGATCTGCTTGGCGAACAGCTTGGCGTCGATTTCCGACTTGAAGGTCTTGGTCGTTCGCACGGTGCCAGCGGCGCTCGCATCGGATCTTATGGATTTGTCGGGGCCGAAGGCCACATACCAGATATCGGGCTTTGTCATGATGCAGCTCTAACGCCGATTGTGGCAAAAAGTTGCAGTGCGGCTCCGATATCTCGAATTACGGCTTGAGATTTCTCGGCTGCACCACATCCCAGGCCAGCCCGCATTTTTCGAGCAGGCGGATGGTGAGGTAGGTGGTATCAAACTCCCACCAGCGATGGCCGTGGCGCGCGGAGCGCTGGTCGGCATGGTGGTTGTTGTGCCAGCCCTCGCCATGCGCCCAGAGGCCGACGAACCAGTTGTTTCGGCTGTCCTCGTCGGTGGCGTAATTGCGATAGCCCCACATGTGGGTGAGCGAATTCACCGCCCAGGTCTGGTGCCAGACGAACACCGTGCGGACGAACACCGCCCATATCACGACGCTGAGCGCAAAGATCACAGCCTCGGACCACGTGCCGCCCATCGCCAGTTCGGCGAGGAAGCCGGCGAAGAAGAATACGTTGAGCTGGATCAGCATGATCTTGAGCTGCCACAGATGGCGCTCCAGCGTCAGGTAGAACGGATCGCGCAGGATGTCCTTGGCGTAGCGGTCGTAGATGCCGAGCCGCGACAGATCGGGGTTCTTCACCAGTAGCCAGCCGATATGGCCCCAGAAGAAGCCGGCCAGCGGGCTGTGCGGATCGGGCTGTTCGTCGGACTTTTCGTGATGGCGGCGGTGCACGGCGACCCAGCGAGCCGGCGTGTCCTCGGCGCAGCAGATCGCGATCACGACGAAGCCATGCTCCAGCCATTTCGGGCATTTGAAGCCGCGATGCGTCAGCAGGCGATGATAGCCGATATTGATGCCGATCAGACCGAACAGCCGCGCGCAGATGATCGCGACGATCACGGCGGTCCAGTTGAAATAGATCGGCAGCAGCGCCAGCAAGGCCAGCGCATGAATGGCACCAATCACGGAGACATTCACCCAATCGATGCGATAGGGCTGCACGCCTGCGGGGAGATCGATCTGGCGATGATGCGGGCCGAGGCTAGCGGGAATTTCAAAGACCGCGGCAGCAGCGAATCGCTCACGTTCAAGGGCCACGTCACTCCGGATCCCGGCGGCATTCGCGCCCGCCGCAAGGTGTTATTTCGAGCAACACATTACGTGAAAACGCGAGTCGTGACCACTGCTGCCAATCGCCACAGAACAAACAAATCAGGCCGCCCGAAGGCGGCCTGATTGATGGAACTTCAGTCGAAATTATTCAACGATTTCGACGATGCGGCGCGACGACGGCTCGACCAGAACCGTGCGGCCGTTGACGACGGTGTAGCGGTATCCCGAAGCACCGTATTCAGTCGGCACGTCGTAATAGGTTACGCCATCACCCGGCAGCACGGCGCCGACGCGAACTTCGTTGTTGTAGGTATAGGACGGGCGACGCTGTTCCACGGCATAGGTGCGGAAGCGCGGACGCTGATCGACACCGAGAACGCCGGCGACGCCGCCGACAACGCCGCCAATGGTTCCACCAACGATGGCGCCGACCGGGCCGGCAGCACGTTCACCGTCACGGGCGCCGCGCTCGACGCCGCCGGGAACACCCTGGGCCTGAGCGAGAACAGGAATCACCAGCGTGGCGACAATGGCAGTAGCTCCGAGAATACGACGGATCATGATGTCCTCCATGCGATCGGGATGATCGCTTCGAATTGCCCGTAACAAGCCGCCGCGCTTCGATAGGTTCCGGTGCGATATGATACAGCGCGAACTGAATTGCGCGGCGGGAGCGGGAACGAATCAGCCGATGGGATTTCGAGGTTTGTGGTGCGGAGGCCGCATGAATTTAGATTGCGCCGGAGAACCCGGAAGATTGTTCCACCCGTGTTAGATGGCGGCGGTGCAATTACCTGTTCACCATCTCGCGCACCCGTTGCGACAGGTTGTCGAGATCGAACGGCTTGGTGATCATCTCCATGCCGGGCTGCAGAAAGCCTTCGGCGACGGCGGCGCTTTCGGCATAGCCGGTGATGAACAAGGTCTTCAGCCCGGGCCGCGTTTCGCGCGCCTGGTCGGCAAGTTGCCGGCCGTTCATGCCGGGCAGGCCGACATCGGTGACCAGCAAATCGATGCGCCCCTCCCGGCGCAGCACGCGCAGGCCGGATGGGCCGTCCACGGCCTCGAGCACGCGATAGCCCTCGTCGTGCAGCATCTCCATGATCACAGCACGCACCACCGGCTCGTCCTCGACCACCAGCACCGTCTCGCCAGTGGCGATGGGAGCGGGGTCACGTGCCGAGGTCACGAGATCGCCTGCTACGACGCCACAATGGCGCGGCAAATACAGTTTCACCGTGGTGCCGCGACCCGGCCGGCTGTCGATGCTGACATGGCCATTCGACTGCCGCGCGAAGCCGTAGATCATCGACAGGCCCAATCCGGTGCCCTGCCCTATCGGTTTGGTGGTGAAGAACGGATCGAACGCGCGCGCCACCACCTCCGCGCTCATGCCGGTGCCGGTATCGGCGACGCTGATGCAGATGTAGTCGCCCGGCGCCAACGCCGGCGCATCGGCGCGCGCTTGAGCCACCGGGGTATTGGCCGTGGCGATGGTCAGCTTGCCGCCGTCCGGCATCGCGTCGCGAGCGTTGATGGCCAGATTGAGCAGCGCGCTTTCGAGCTGGTTCGGATCGCACAACGTGCACCACAGATCGGGAGCGGCAACGATCTCCAGATCGAGCCGTTCGCCAATAGTCCGGCGCAGCAGGTCCTCCAGCGAAATCACCAATGCATTGGCGTCGATCGATTTCGGAATCAGCGGCTGGCGGCGCGCGAACGCCAGCAGGCGATGCGTCAACGCCGCGGCGCGGTTGGCCGAATTCATCGCGGCATCAATGTAGCGTGCGACATTCTCGGTGCGGCCTTGCGCCAGCCGCGTCCGCATCAGATCGAGCGAGCCGACGATGCCGGTGAGCAGGTTATTGAAGTCGTGCGCGATGCCGCCGGCGAAACGCCCCAGCGCCTCCATCTTCTGCGCGCGACGGAGCTGATCCTGCGACTCGCGCAGCGCACGCTCGGCGCGCCGGCGGGCCGTCACGTCGAGCGCCACGGAAAGGTGAACGGGCCGCCCTTCGTACTCCGTTAGGCACGCGAAGATTTCGACCTCGAACACGGTGCCGTTCTTCTGTAAATGGCGCCACAGGCCGGCGTACGTGCGCTCGTGGAGGTTCTGCGACTTGGCCAGCGCGCGTGTGACGGCGAGGAAGCGAAGGCGATCCTCGTTGGGGCGCAGATCGAGAAGGCTGAGTTGCAGGAACTCGTCGCGCCCGTAGCCATACTGCGCGCACGCCGCCTCGTTCACCGCCAGCACGGCGTGCGACTCGATGTCGGCGAGATACATCGGCAGCGGACACGCGTCGAACAGCAGACGATAGCGCTGTTCGCTGCGGTGCAGCTCCGCCG
>NZ_JAQGJT010000121.1 GCF_028290495.1 Tardiphaga sp. | reverse complement strand
CCCGGCCAGGCTCACGGACATCTCGTTCGACAGGATCTGCATGTAGCGCGCCAGCACCACGAGATCGGTTTTGGTCCTGCCGGCCAGGTCGAGGATCGCCGTCTCCTGCGCCTGCTTGGTCTCCTTGGTCACCGGCAAATGATGGAACGGAATGTCACCGAAATCGAGATCGCGGTAAGTTTCGCGCGGATGATTGGACACGATGGCGGTGGGGATCATGGCGAGTTCGCCGGTTCGCCAGCGGTAGAGAATGTCGGCGAGGCAATGGTCGGATTTGGAAACCAGCAGCATCACCCGCTGGCGCGTGGCGCGGTCGCGCATCCGCCACTCCATCTTGAAACGGTCGGCGATCGCAGCGAATCCTGTTTGCAGCGCCGGCAGATTGACCGCGAGATCGGCGGCGGTGAAAACCACCCGCATGAAAAAATGACCGGTCTCGACGTCGTTGAACTGCTGGGCGTCGAGGATGTTCTGGCCGTTATGAGCGAGGAACGTCGATACCGCGGACACGATGCCCGGACGATCGGGACAAGACAACGTGAGGACGAACTGGCGATGGGGCATGGGCACTGATCTGCTGGGAGGAAACCGGGCGGTTGCGCCCTGCTCTATCATCCGCGACTGCCTTGCGCCAAGCCCGCCTTGCAATGCAAAATGGACGTCCTTGCCACCGGCTTAACGGGCAAGACGGGAGCGAAACATGGCTGACAGACTGAACGGCTATCGCATCCTGATCCTGGAGACGCGCGAAGAGGCGCAATTCTCCCGGTTGCTGACTGAACAGGGCGCCGACGTGCTGCAGTGCCCGATGTTCACCATCCACGACGCCCCCGATCCAGCCCCGGTGGAGGCGTGGATTCGCCGTTACATCGATCGCCCGTTCGACGACCTGATGCTGATGACCGGCGAAGGGCTGCGCCGGATCATGAAGGTGGTGCGGCGGCTTGGCGTAGAGGCGGATTTCGTCGCCGCGGTCGGCAAATCCCGCAAGTTCACCCGGGGCCCCAAGCCCGGCCGTGCGCTGCGCGAGATCGGCTGTGAGGCCGACATGACGACGGAAACACCAACCTCGGAAGGCGTCGCGTCGATGCTGGCAGGGATCGACCTGCAAGGCCATCGGCTCGGCCTCCAGCTCTATCCGGAAAAAGACCACAGCGTACTGATCGCTGCCATCACGGCCTGCGGCGCCGAGGTCGATACGGTGCTGCCATACATCTATGACGCACAGGCGGCGGAGGCCAACATCCTGTCCGCGATCGACGAGATGGCCGCGGGCCGCGTCGATGCCATCGCGCTTACCAGTTCCGGCCAGGTACGCCGCCTTCTTGAAGCCGCCTCCGCGCATGGCCGCGACCAGCAATTGCGCGATGCCCTTGCGAAGACACCGATCGCCTCGGTCGGGCCGGTCGTGTCCGACGAGTTGAAGACTTACGGGCTGCGCACCGACATCTATCCAGCCCACGACACCTTCTTCATGAAGCCGCTGATCTCGGCGATGTCGCAGTCACTCGGAAAATCCGCGCCGCGCGCCCGCGCCGGGTGACTTGACGCCAGTGCTGATCACGACATGATGCGCTCAAACAAATAATGATTGGGCGGAAATGCCAAGCTTGCCATTGTCGAAACTGCGCGTCGTCGAAATCGGATCCGGCGACACGCTGGACTATTGCGGCAAACTGTTCTCAGACTTCGGCGCCGAAGTCATCAAGATCGAGCCGCCCGGCGGCGATGTCGCAAGGCAGTTCGCGCCCATGGTCGATGCCGGCGGCGGCCGCCGCGAGAGCGGATATTTCGCCTGGCTCAACACCAACAAGCGCAGCATCACCGCCGATCTCGATCGCCCGGAAGACGTGGCGCGGGTCCGCGCACTGCTGATGCAGAGCGACCTGCTACTCGACGGACGTTCGCCGCAAAGCATCCCGGCATCGCTGCTGACGCACGACGCGCTGCGCCAGGAACAGCCCGGCCTTGCCATCACCGCGATTTCATGGTTCGGCGAACACGGCCCCTACAGCAACTACGAGGCCACCGACTCGGTATGCCGCGCGCTGTCCGGCAACGTCAAACTGGTTGGCCCCAAGGACGGCCCGCCGGTGCTGCCGCGCGACGGGCAGATCGCCGTAATGGCCGGCCTGACCGCTTTCATCCCCTCCCTCGCCGGCCTGTACGGCCACGCCACGGGCGCCCGGCGCTTTGCCGTCAGCGCGCAGGAAGCCATGCTGCAAATCAGCGAGTTCGATACAGGACTCGCGCTGGAAATCGGCTTCACCCGCCCGCGCATCGCGATCAACCGCTTCGGCCGCGGCTATCCGGTCGGCACCTTCCCAACCAGGGACGGCTGGCTCGGAATCACCGTCGTCACGCCCGCGCAATGGGCGGCGTTCTGCGTAATGATCGGCATGCCCGAGCTAGAGCACCAGCCGAACTACGCGGACAGTCTGCTGCGCACCACGCATTGGCCGGCGCTGCTGGAAATCTTCCAGCCGGTGCTGATGCAGCAGACCGCGAACTACTGGTTCGAGCGCGGCATCGAACTGCGGATTCCGCTGGCCGTCGTGCCGGATATGGAAGAACTGCTCAAGCAAGACTACTATCGCGAGCGTGGCGCGTTTGCGAAGGTCGAGATCGGCGCCGCTTCATTCGATGCGCCGGTGCTGCCGCAGTATCTCACGCAGTCGCGCCCGCTGCCGAACGGCGTTGCTCCGTTCGCCGGCGAGCATGACGGCATCGCTTTTCCCGAACACCATCGCACGGCCACGCGCGCGGCCACGCCCGACGACGCCCTGCCACTGAAGGGCCTGCGCATCATCGACCTGACGATGGGCTGGGCCGGCCCGTCGGCGACGCGGCAGATGGGCGATCTCGGCGCCGAGGTGATCAAGATCGAGTCCTGCCAGTACCCCGACTGGTTCCGCGGCACCGATCCGCGCGGCCCGTACCATTCCGAACGCACCTACGAGAAGACCTACTGGTTTCAGCAGATGAACCGCAACAAGCGCGGCATCACGCTCAACCTCACCACCGAAACCGGCCGCACGCTGCTCAAGCGATTGCTCGCCGATGCCGATGCGGTGATCGATAACTACGCCGCCGACGTGCTGCCGCGCATGGGCCTCGGCCCCCAGGCGATGCTGAAGATCAATCCGCGGCTGGTCGTCGTAACGATGCCGGCGTTCGGTATGACCGGTCCTTGGAGCGGCGTGCGCGCCTATGGCTCAACGCTCGAACAGGCCTGCGGGCTGCCCTCCGTCACCGGCCGCGAGGGCGACGCCCCGACCATGCTGCATGCCGCACTCGGCGATCCCTTCGGCGGCGTCAGCGCGGCCGCCGCCCTGATGCTCGGCTTCGTGCAGCAGCGCAACACCGGCACCGGCCAGCACATCGACCTCAGCGCGGTCGAAGCCCTGCTGCCGCTGGTGGCCCCCTCGGTGATCGAGCAATCCGTCACCGGCAAGTCCGGTCCGCGGATCGGCACCCGCCATCCGCGCTTCGTGCCGAACGGTTGCTTTCCATGCCTCGGCGAAGACCAGTGGATCACGCTGGCGGTACGCAGTGATGCGGAATGGCAGGCGCTGTGCACCGTGATGCACCGCCCCGATCTCGCCGCCGATCCGGTGCTCGCCACGGCCAAAGGCCGCCGCACCGAGGAGGACAGCATCGAGGTCGCGGTGCGGCAGTGGACCGTGACGGTACGCCCGGACCTCGCCATGGTGACGCTGCAAGCGCACGGCATCCCCGCCGGTACGGCACGTCTGCCCGGGGATCTCGCCGGCGATCCGCATCTGATGCAGGTCGGGCACTGGCAGCCGGCGGTGCGCCCGTTCATGGGCCCGCACCTGCTGCCGTCGGTTGCCTATCGCGAAGGCAATAACCCGCTGCCCTATGCAATCACGCGATTGGCGCCGACGCTCGGCCAGCACAATGCCGAAGTATTGCGCGAACTACTCGGCCTGTCGGACGCCGAGATCGAGGAATTGCGCACCACGGAAATCATCGGCGACACCGCAGTATCCGCGACAAAGAAAGCCTCCGCGATCCCCGCCCCATGACTTTTGGACGCTTGCAGGTTGCGATGCGTTAGACCACACTCCCGTCAAAGCCGGCGAAGCGGCGGCAGTGCCGCCGGTCTCGAATGAGCTGTGACAAAAAATCCAGGGAGAGTGAAATGCGCAAACTTGCGATGGTTGCGGCTATTGCGTTGCCGATTTTCGGTACGGCGGCGATGGCCCAGGAGACGGTCAAGATCGGTTATATCGATCCCTTGTCCGGCGGCGGCGCCAGCGTCGGCGAAGTCGGCTTCAAGACCTTCCAGTTCCTCGCCGACGAACTCAACGCCAAGGGCGGCATTCTCGGCAAAAAGGTCGAGATCGTCCCGCTCGACAACAAGACCAATCCGCAGGAAAGCCTGATCCAGGCGCAGAAGGCGATCGATGCCGGCGTGCGTTACGTCACGCAGGGCAACGGCTCGGCGGTGGCCGGCGCACTGTCGGATTTCATCACCAAGTTCAACGATCGCAACCCCGGCAAGGAAGTGCTTTACTTCAACTACGCCGCGGTCGATCCGGTTTTGACCAATGATAAGTGCAGCTTCTGGCATTTCCGCTGGGATGCCAATTCCGACATCAAGATGGAAGCGCTCACCAACTACATCAAGACCGTCCCGACCGTGAAGAAGGTCTACCTGATCAATCAGGACTACTCGTTCGGCCAGTCGGTGCGCACGCAGGCCCGCGCCATGCTCGGCGCCAAGCGTCCGGACGTCCAGATCGTCGGCGACGAGCTGCATCCGCTGCTCAAGATCACCGACTTCTCGCCCTACATCGCCAAGATCAAGGCCTCCGGCGCCGACAGCGTCATCACCGGCAACTGGGGACAGGACTTCGCGCTGCTGCTGAAAGCCGCAGCCGACGCCGGGCTGAAAGTGAGCTGGTTCACCTATTACGCCGGCGGCACCGGCGGCCCGACCGCCATCAAGCAGGCCGGCCTGAACCATCAGGTGTTCCAGATCGCCGAAGGCATTCCGAATCTCGGCCACGCCTCGGCCGACGTTTTCGAAAAGGCGCTGCGCGCCAAGTACGATTTCAGCCTGTTCTATCCACGCGCTGTCAACGAGATGCGGATGTTTGCTGCAGCCGCCGAGAAGGCCAAGTCGCTTGAGCCGGTCAAGGTCGCAGCCGCCCTCGAAGGCATGGAGTGGGAAGTCTATGACGGCGGCAAGGGCATGATGCGCAAGGACGACCATCAGTTCTTCCAGCCGATGTACATCGCCTCGTTCGGCGATCGCACCGAGAAGGAGCCGTTCGACGAGGAAAAGACCGGCTGGGGCTGGAAGATGATGGCCAAGATCGATACCCCGCAGACCGTCCTGCCGACCACCTGCAAGATGGAGCGGCCGTAACAACGACTATCGGCGTGCCACCCGAGTCGGCCACACACCCCGTCATGCCCGGGCTTGTCCCGGGCATCCACGCCTGCGGTAACGCAAGAAAGACGTGGATGGCCGGGACAGACCCGGCCATGACAGCGTTTCTGCTGTTTCCATTTGCGACCAGTCGATGCTGAGGTAATTCGTGCTTGAACTGATCGTCATCTCCACCCTCAACGGCGTCCTGTACGGCATGTTGCTGTTCCTGATGGCCAGCGGGCTGACCGTGATCTTCAGCATGCTCGGCGTGCTGAATTTCGCCCATGCCAGTTTCTACATGCTGGGCGCGTTCTTCGGCTTCCAGATCAGCCGCTGGTTCGGCTTCTGGCCGGCGCTGATCATCGCGCCTGTTCTGGCCGGCGCGATCGGCGCCGGCGTCGAGCGCTTCGGCCTGCGCAAGGTGCACAAAAACGGTCATGTCGCCGAATTGCTTTTCACCTTCGGCCTGGCGTTTGCGATCGAGGAGATCGTGCAGATCATCTGGGGCAAGAGCCCGGTGGATTTCCGCGTGCCGCCGCTGCTCGACTTCCCGGCCTTCACGATTTTCTCCACCAACTATCCCGCCTTCAAGATGTTCATGCTGCTGGTGTCGGTCGTGATCTTCATCGGCCTGCTGGTGGTGCTGAAGAAGACACGGATCGGCCTGATCGTGCAGGCCGCGCTGACGCATCCGCACATGGTCGGGCATCTCGGCCATAATGTCGGGCGCATCTTCATGCTGGTGTTCGGAGTCGGTACCGCTTTGGCCGCCGTCGCCGGCGTGATCGCGGGTCCCGCATTGGTGACGCAGTCCAACATGGCCGGCCTGCTTGGCCCGATCCTGTTCGTGGTCGTCGTGGTCGGAGGCCTCGGCTCCTTGCCGGGCGCTTTTGCGGCCTCGCTGCTGATCGGACTGGTGCAGACCTTCGCGGTGTCGATGAATGGTTCGCTGTCCGGCGCCTTCGGGCCGCTCAGCCCCGATTACGCAACGACCTGGCTGTCCGACATCTGGAACGTCACCATCGCCCAGATCGCGCCGATCATGCCCTATCTGCTGCTGGTGCTGATCCTGATCTTCCGCCCGATGGGTCTCCTGGGAACACGCGACACATGAGCGATCTCGCATCAACCGTTGCCCCGCCGCTGCCCGTCGCAGCCGACCGGCTCAAATTCTATGGCCTGTGGATCGCCCTCGTCATCGCGCTTTTGCTGCTGCCGCGGATATTCTCCTCCGGCGGCTCGCTGACCACGTTCAGCCTGATCGGCATCTCGATCATCTTCGCTCTGTCCTACAACATCCTGCTCGGCCAGACCGGCATGCTGTCGTTCGGCCACGCGGTGTATTACGGCCTCGGCGGCTTTCTCGCGATTCACGCCATCAACATCGTCGCCCGCAACAAGCTGGCGATCCCGCTGCCCGTCATCCCGCTGATCGGCGGCATCACCGGGTTGTTCTTCGCAGCCCTGCTTGGCTGGGTCTCGACACGGCGTTCCGGCACCGCGTTCGCAATGATTTCGCTTGGCCTCGCCGAACTGGTGGCGTCCTCAGCGCTGATCCTGCGCACCTTCTTCGGCGGCGAGGCCGGCGTCTCCGCCAACCGCACCAAGGTGTTTCGTCTATTCGACTGGAGTTTCGGCCCGCAGATCCAGATCTATTACCTGGTCGCGGCCTGGACGCTGCTCGCCATCATCACGATGTATGCGCTGACCCGGACACCGATGGGCCGGATGTGCAACGCCGTGCGCGACAATCCCGAACGCGTGCAGTTCGTCGGCTACGATCCGCACATGATCCGCTACCTCGCTTTCTGCTTCTCCGGCTTCTTCGCCGGCATTGCCGGGGCGCTGGCGGCGATCAATTTCGAGATCGCCAATTCGGCCTATCTCGGCGCGGTGCAGTCCGGCACCGTGTTGTTCGCCACCTATATCGGCGGCATCGGCTTCTTCATCGGACCGATCGTCGGCGCCATCTTCGTCACGCTGCTATCGCTGGGGCTCAGCGACCTGACGCCGGTATGGCAATTGTATTTCGGCCTGATCTTCATCGCCGTGGTGATGTTCGCCCCCGGCGGCATCACTGGCCTGTTGATGATGCACCGGCCGCTGATCCGGGCCGGCACGCTCAGCCACGTGCTGCCGAGCTACGGCATTGCCTTCGTGCCGACGCTGGCGATGGTGATCGGCCTGATGATGGTGATCGAGACCGTGGTCCACTACAGCGTCGACCACGGCGACAGCCCGAACATCCGCGCCTTCGGCATCAGCTTCAACGCGGCCAGCCCGATCACATGGGCCGTCGCAGCCCTGCTCGTCCTCGGCGGATTTTACCTGGCACGAATGAGCTGGGCGCGCGTCGCGCTGGCCTGGGACGATGCGCTGACCCAGGCGCGCGGCAAGGGAATTGCCGCATGAGCCCCGCCATCGAACTCCGCGGCGTCGAAAAGAGCTTCGGTATCACCTCGGTGATCCGCAACGTCGACCTCACGGTGGCGCAAGGCGAGCGCCACGCGCTGATCGGCCCCAACGGCGCCGGCAAGTCGACGCTTTTCAACCTGATATCAGGCTACATGAAGCCGACGGTCGGCGAGATCAGGCTGCGCGACGAGGTGATCTCCGGCCTGCCGCCGTACCAGATCAACCGCCGCGGCCTGTCGCGCAGCTTCCAGGTCACCAACGTGTTCGCCAATATGAGCGTGTGGGAAAACCTGCGTTGCGCGGTGCTGTGGGCGACCGGACAACGCTACGCATTCTGGAAGAACATCGATAAATTGCCGGAGGTGCGCGAGCGCACCGCGCAGATCCTGCAGGATATCAACCTGACCTCGCGACGCGACGTTCCCGCGGGCCTGCTGACCTATGCCGAGCAGCGCGCGCTCGAGATCGGCATCACCATTGCGGGGGGAGCCGACGTCATCCTGCTGGATGAGCCGACCGCCGGCATGAGCCACGCCGAGACCGAGCGCGCGGTGATGCTGATCCGCCGACTCACCGAGGGCCGCACGCTGCTGATCGTCGAACACGACATGAGCGTTGTGTTCGGCCTTGCCGACCGCATCTCGGTGCTGGTCTACGGCCAGATCATCGCATCCGGCACGCCCGAGGAGATCCGCGGCAATCCGAAAGTGCGCGAAGCCTATCTCGGCGAGGAAGTCGTATGATGCTCGAAGTGCGCGACCTCCACGCCTATTACGGCAAGAGCCACATCCTGCAGGGCGTCGACATGCATATCGACGCGGGCGAGGTGGTCAGCCTGCTCGGCCGCAACGGCGTCGGCCGTTCCACCACCGTCAAGGCGATCATGGGCGAAGTGCCGCCGCAGGGTGTGATCCGCTTCAAGGGCACGGACATCGCCGGCCTGCCGAGCTACAAAATTGCCCATCTCGGGCTCGGCTATGTTCCGGAACACCGCGATATCTTCCCGGCACTGACGGTAAGGCAGAACCTGATGCTGGGGATCAAGGATCCGAAAAAGCCCGGCAAATGGAAATTGCAGGACATGCTCGACATGTTCCCCAATCTCGCCGCACGCGCGGATACCACCGCGGGCGTTATGTCGGGTGGCGAGAAGCAGATGCTGACGATCTGCCGCACGCTGATGGGCGACCCCGATCTGGTGATGATCGACGAGCCCACCGAGGGCCTGGCGCCGATCATCGTGCAGCAGGTCGGCGACCTCCTGGCCGAAATCGCGCGGCGCGGCGTGGCGATCCTGCTGGTCGAACAGAAACTGTCGATCGCCATGCGCATCTCGCACCGCGTCTATGTGATGGGCCACGGCCGCATCGTGTTCGAAGGCACGCCGGCGGATCTCAAGGTCAACGACGCCGTGCGCAAGGAATGGCTGGAGGTGTGATGATCCGGCGCGAGGCCACACACTCGATTGTCGTCCCCGCGGAAGCGGGGACCCGGTATACGGGCGGCATTTCAGCTTCTCGCTACCGCCAGTGATTACTGGGTCGCCCGCTTTCGCGGGCGATGACAGTGGAGAGGACTCCGCCGGCCGAAGCTGCCCCGGAATGACTACCCCATGCCCCCTCTCCGGCCGGTCATTAGTCGAATAGGGCAAGGTTGCACGCCGGTGTAGCTTCGGCTCAACTGACCAAACGACAGAGCGCATAAGCGCCGTTGCAGGGAGTGACAGCGTGGAACACGCTTTAGAAGTGCGCGGGGTGTCCCTGCGCTTCGGTGGCGTCAGGGCGCTCACCGAAGTGAGCTTCGCCGTTCGCCCCGGCGAATTGTTTTCCATCATCGGGCCGAACGGCGCCGGCAAGACCTCCATCGTCAACTGCATCTCCGGCCGCTACCGACCGACCGAGGGGCAACTGTTCTATCGCGGCCAAGACATCACCGGCCTCACCCCCAATGCGCGGCCCGGCCTCGGCATCGGCCGCACCTTCCAGAACCTCGCTCTGTTTCACCACATGAGCGTGCTCGACAACATCATGGTCGGCCGGCACCACCTCCTGAAGAACAACTTCCTCACCGGCTCGCTGTACTGGCTCACCGGCGCGCGCAAGGAGGAACTCGAGCATCGCCGCAAGGTCGAGGAGATCATCGACTTCCTCGATTTGCAGAGCGTGCGCAAGGCGACCGCCGGCACGCTGCCCTACGGATTGCGCAAACGCGTCGAGCTGGCGCGCGCGATGGCGCTGGAGCCCAACCTCATTCTGCTCGACGAGCCGATGGCCGGCATGAACTTCGAAGAGAAAGAGGACATGGCGCGCTACATCGTCGACCTCAACGAAGAGTTCGGCATGACGGTGATGATGATCGAGCACGACATGGGCGTGGTGATGGACATCTCGCACCGGGTGATGGTGCTGGATTTCGGCCGCAAGATCGCCGAGGGCGAGCCCGCAGAAGTGCTCGCCGATCCGCACGTCAAGCGCGCTTATCTCGGCGAGGAGGATGAGGTGCTGGCCGATCCCGACGGCATTCCGGTTCCGGAGAGCGCGGCATGATGGACTACGCCGGACGCGTCCTCGAGGCCGACACCTATCCGAAGCTGCTGCGCCTCAATGCCCGCGAACATGGCGACGAGATCGCCTTGCGCGAGAAGGACTTTGGGCTGTGGCGCGTGTTCACATGGAATGACTACCAGGCCCGCGTGAAAGATTTTACGCTCGGCATGGTCGAGCTCGGCATAGTCAGAGGCGATGTCGTCGGCATCATCGGCGACAACCGGCCGGACTGGGTGTCGGCAGAAATCGCGGCGCACGCGGTCGGCGCAATGAGCCTCGGCCTGTACCGCGACGTGCTCGACGAGGAAGCCTCGTACCTTTTGAACTACGGCGAAGCAAAAATAGTATTCGCCGAGGACGAGGAGCAGGTCGACAAGCTGCTGGCGCTCGGCGACCGTGTGCCGCAGATGCGCCACATCGTCTACAGCGATCCGCGCGGCATGCGGAAGTATGACGATCCGCGTTTGCTGGAAGCCGACAAGCTGGCGCAAATGGGACGCGACCGCGCGGCCCGCGAGCCGGACCTATACAACCAGATGGTGGACCGCACGCAGGGCGAGGACGTCGCCATCCTCTGCACCACATCGGGCACCACCTCGCATCCGAAACTGGCGATGCTGGCGGCCGGCCGCGTGCTCGGCCACTGCGCGACTTATCTCGCCTTCGATCCCAAAGGGCCGGACGATGAATATGTCTCGGTGCTGCCGCTGCCGTGGATCATGGAGCAGGTCTATGCGCTCGGCAAAGGCCTGCTGAGCCGGATGAAGGTCAACTTCGTCGAGCAATCCGATACGATGATGAACGACTTTCGCGAGATCGCGCCGACCTTCGTGCTGTTCGCGCCGCGGGTCTGGGAGGGCATCGCCGCAGATGTCCGCGCCCGCGTGATGGATTCATCGCCGCTGAAGCAGCGGCTGTACGAGGTCGGCATGAAGGCCGGGCTGGCGGCCCTGGCCGACGGCAAGAAGTCCACCGTCGCCGATATCATGCTGTTCCGCGCGCTGCGCGACCGGCTCGGTTTCACGCGGCTGCGCTCGGCGGCGACCGGAGGCGCGGCGCTGGGGCCGGACACCTTCAAGTTCTTCCGCGCGATGGGCGTGCCATTGCGCACCCTGTACGGCCAGACCGAAACGCTCGGCGCCTTCACGCTGCACGAGGCAGCCAGCGTCGATCCCGACACCACCGGAATCGCGATGGGCGACAACATCAAGATCGAGATCCGCGAGCCCGACGTGCACGGCGTCGGCGAGATCGTCGTGCAGCACCCCAACATGTTCCTCGGCTACTACAAGGCGCCGGAGGCCTCGGCCGCCGACATGCGCGACGGCTGGATGCATTCCGGCGACGCCGGCTATTTCAACGAGGCAAAGCAGCTCGTCGTAATCGACCGCATCAAGGATCTAGCGCAGACCGCGCGCGGCGAACGCTTCTCGCCGCAATATATCGAGAACAAGCTGAAGTTCTCGCCCTACATCGCCGAGACGGTGGTGCTCGGCGATAACCGCGAAGCGCTGGCAGCGATGATCTGCATCCGCTTTTCGATCATCTCGAAATGGGCGGAGAAGAACCGACTCTCCTTCACCACCTACACCGACCTAGCATCACGACCGGAAGTCTACGCGCTGCTGCGCAAGGAGGTCGAGGCCGTGAACGCCACGCTGCCGCCGGCGCAGCGCATCGCCAAGTTTCTGCTGCTGTACAAGGAACTCGATGCCGACGACGGCGAACTGACCCGCACGCGAAAAGTCCGCCGCAGCGTCATCAACGAGAAATACGCGGATATCATTGACGGCATCTATGGCGGGGCGCGGGATATCCCGGTGGATACCGTGATCCGGTTTCAGGACGGCACCACGCAGCGGATCCGGACGACATTGCTGGTGATCGACCTGGCAAGAGATGTTGCGATGGAGGCGGCGGAATGAGGGGGCACCTGAGTCTGCGTTCAGACCGCGCGCCGGCGCCCGTAGCCGCACCCTCTCCCCTTGTGGGAGAGGGTTACGCGGAAATGCACCCCGAACTCGCTCGGGAGAGGGGGTGCCAAACGCACGGTTTTCGCTTGTGGCTCCCCCTCTCCCGGCCGCGCTTCGCGCGGCCACCCTCCC
>NZ_JAQGJT010000105.1 GCF_028290495.1 Tardiphaga sp. | reverse complement strand
TTATACCGGCGTCGGCTACAGCAATGTCGGCGACGTTGCCCGCAAGATCGTCGAGGAACATCTCGATCTCTGCCTTGAAGCTGGCATCAACCATGAAGGCATCAACGCCGAAGTGGCCAAGGGCCAGTGGGAGTTCCAGATTTTCGGCAAGGGCTCCAAAAAGGCCGCCGACGAAATGTGGATGGCCCGCTATCTGATGCAGCGGCTGACCGAGAAGTACGGCATCGACATCGAGTATCACTGCAAGCCGCTCGGCGACACCGACTGGAACGGCTCCGGCATGCACGCCAACTTCTCGACCGAGTATCTGCGTACGGTCGGCGGCAAGGAATACTTCGAGGCCTTGATGAAGGCCTTCGACAAGAACCTCGAAGCCCACATGGCTGTGTACGGTCCAGACAATCATCTGCGCCTGACCGGCAAGCACGAAACCGCTCCGTGGACCAAGTTCAGCTACGGCGTTGCCGATCGCGGCGCTTCGATCCGCGTCCCGCACTCGTTCGTCAACAACGAGTACAAGGGCTATCTGGAAGATCGTCGTCCGAACTCCCAGGGTGACCCCTACGCCATCGCTTCGCAGATCCTGAAGACGATCGCGGAAGTCTCGACCGAAGGTAAGGCCTCGGCCGCCGCCTAAGCGAAGGCTTATCTGATACGCGAACGGCCCGGACGAAAGTCCGGGCCGTTTTCGTTGTGTGGTTGTGTAGCTCGGGTGTCGCTCAATCCAGCCCGAGCATCAGCCGCATGTTCTGCACGGCGGCGCCCGACGCGCCCTTGCCGAGGTTGTCGAGACGGGCCACCAGCACCGCCTGCCCCAGAGCGTCATTCGCAAACACGTAAAGCTGCAGCGTATTGGTCTCGTTGAGCGCCTCCGGCTCGATCCGTCCGTTCTTGATCGCCACATCGTCGAGCGGCATCACCGACACGTTGGCGCTGCCGGCGTAGCGTTTCGCCAGCGCCTGATGCAAAGCCGCGCCGTTCGGCTTACCCGGCAGCGTGTCGAGATGCAGCGGCACCGACACGAGCATGCCTTGCCGGAAGTTGCCGACCGACGGCACGAAGATCGGCCGACGCACCAGATGCGAATACAACTGCGTTTCCGGCACGTGCTTGTGCTGCAGTCCGAGGCCGTACAGTTCGAAAGCCGGTGCCGAGCCGTCCTCAAAGCTTTCGATCATCGACTTGCCGCCACCCGAATAGCCGCTCACCGCATTGATGGTGACGGGATGGTCGGCCGGCAGCAATCCGGCATCGACGAGCGGCCGCAGCAGCGCGATCGCACCGGTCGGATAGCAGCCGGGGTTCGAGACTTTTCGCGCGGTGCGGATCTTGTCGGCCTGGTCCGGCGCCAGTTCGGCAAAGCCATAGGTCCAGTCCGGCGCGACGCGATAGGCGGTGGAGGCATCGAGCACTTTCGGCCCCTTGGCCCCCATGCTGTCGATCAGCGCGACGGTCTCCTTGGCGGCATCATCCGGCAGGCAGAGAATGACAAGATCGACCTCCTCCATCAGCGCCCGCTTCGCCACCGGATCCTTGCGCTTGTCGGGATCGATATGTTTGACGATCACATCACTCTGGTGCGCCAGGCGCTCGCGAATGCCGAGGCCCGTCGTGCCGGCTGCGCCGTCGACGAATACGGCGGGCGTCGCCGAGGTGCTGCCGGAGGCCCGGGCCGTCGTTGTATCCATGCTCATCACGTCGTTCCTTCAAGGGGCGGCATAGCATTCAATTGTGACACGTCGTCCGCGAAGAGTTGCGGCCGCAGCGCACGCATCTCACTGGCCAGCAGCTTTGCAGCCGCGTCGGGCTGTACCGACAACGCTGTCGAAACCGCCGCATAGTCGGCGTCGGACTTGTGCTGGTTCAGCTTGAAGCTGCCCTCGACCTCATCCACCGTCATTACCACGCCGACAATCGCCTTCTTCATCGCATCCAGCCGTGCCACGGCCATCTTGTCCGATGTCCACGGCTTCTTCGGCAGCAGCCAGTCTTCGAATTTGGCGGACAGCACGTCAAGATGGGGGCGAAGTTCGTCGTCGGCCAGCAGGCGCACCGGTCCGGTCAGGTGCACCGCCTGATATAGCCAGGTGGGCACTTGGTCCGGCGAGACGTACCAGTCAGCCGACACATAGGCATCCGCACCGTTGACCGCCATCACCCACGGGGTCACGCCGTCGGCCAGCTTCAGCAACGGGTTGTGGCGGGCCATATGGAACGTCACGCGCGGTGAGCCGTCGGCGCCATAGTCGAGCGCAAACGGCACCGTCGAGGCCACCGGCTTCTGGCCGCTCCACGCACAAACAGTGCCGAAGCCACGCGCGGCTGCGAACGCCAGAGCAGCGGCGCGGTCGGGCTTGAAGTGTGGCGGCGTATACATGGCGGTCTCCAGTTAAATGAGGAGCCGTCGGATCAGGTTGCGCGAGGGTGGGAAGCCTGGTGCCGCGGACCGTATCCGGCGGCAGTAGCGACGATCTAAACGCGAACGCCGTCACCTGCCGCGATGATGCGGCGACGGCGGGCGATGCTGTGAGTAGCGGCGTTGATCATGGGCGCGGTCATACGGCCGCGCCCGTTATTCGTCAAGATGACGAAAGCATTTTCCAGCGAAGTGAATACCGGTTCGCTTTAAGAAAATGCGTCAAAACAACAAACTGGAGCTTCTATTCCGACTATTGGAACGGAAGGTTCTAGATGATCGGGCTCCATGGCGACGGCACCAGCCGGTAGCCGCTGCCGTCCTTCTCGACGAAGCCATTCGCCGGGAACGGATAGTGGAAGCCCTGCACGCGCATCCGGTCGGCGACCAGCATGTCGTAGACTTTGCGCCGCGTGGTTTCAGCCTGCGCCGGGTCCTGGTCAAAGCTGACGTGCCAGCCGGGATTGGCGGCAAACAGCGCCGGGCTGTTGGTCACGTCGGACTGGATGAAGAGCTTGTCCTTGCCGGACGACAGCACATAGGAGGTGTGGCCCGGCGTGTGACCGATCGACTCCACCGCAAGCAGACCAGGCGCGACGTCCTTGCCCCATTCATAGGGCGTGACCTTCTTCTTCAGTCCGGCGTCAAAGATGCGGCGGTTGTTCTTGAACAGACCGGGCATGCGATCGCCCGAGGCGCGGCTCATCTCGCCGTCGTCCATCCAGAACTTCCATTCGACCGCGGGCACCAGAACCTCAGCGTTGGGGAATGCCGGCGTGCCGTCGGCCAGCAGGAGGCCGTTCACATGGTCGCCGTGAAAATGCGAGATCACGACCATGTCGATCGCCTTCGGGTCGATACCGGCGGCCAGCATGTTAGCGGTGAACTGGCCGACGTTGCCCTTGCTGGCGGCGAAGGCGGCGGCGCCGTTGCCGGTATCGATCGCGATCAGTTTGCCGCCGATATTGAGCACCAGCGGCGCGTAATTGGTGGTAATCTGGTCCTTGGGCAGGAATGCCTTCTCCAGCGCGGCGTTCACCGCGTCCTTTTTCACGTTCGATGTATAGGCGTCAGTGAGCGGAAACGTGTTGGCGCCATCCGAGATCGCGTTCACCTGGACGTCGCCGATCTTGTAGCGATAGAAACTCGGAGCCTGCTTGTCGGCCAGCGGCGCCGATGCCTGGGCGGCAGAGGTGGTCAGCATCGGCGATGCGGCGAGCGCGGCCGCGCCGGCCAAAGCCTGGCGTCGTGACAATTCCATGGCGTTTCTCCCCTGAGCGATCGGGCTTTTGCCCCGTTAATCGCTATTCCAGTACCAGCAAAATCACACGTGCTCAAACGGTATGCCATAGCCACTTTGCCGCAATCGACAGCAGGTCGCCGCACAGCAGCAATACAGCTGCCCATACGAATGCCGAGGTGAAGTTCGCGAACTGGAAGCGCCAGTACGGCATCTCGAATATGCCGGCGGCCAGCGGCACCGAAGCGCGCAGGGGACCGAAGAAGCGGCCGATGAAGATCCCGGGCACGCCCCATTTCTGCACGAAGGCCTCGCCGCGCGGCAGCATCGCAGGATAGCGCGACAGTGGCCACATCCCGGCGACCTGTTGCTTGTAGCGGGAGCCGAACCAGTACGACAGCCAGTCGCCCAGAGCTGCGCCAATGCCGCCGGCGATCAGAACCGGCCAGAAGCTCACGCCGCTGGCGCCGATCAGCGCCCCGATCGCGACCAGCGCACCCCAGGCCGGGATCAGCAGCGAAATGAAGGCCAGCGATTCCCCGAACGCCAGCAGCAACACAATCGGCGCGGCCCAGTCCTGATGCAGGCGCACGAAATCGATCAGCCCCTGCATCCAGCCTTCCATGTCGATGGTGTCCTTCCGCGGTCGCTGGAGTTTCCAGCGGTATCGCTGAACGCTTCGATAGATAAGTGTCCAAGTAGACGTAGACCGGCTGCGGCGATCACAGCAAGTCACAACACGAATAGCGCGATCGGCGCTAATTGCGCGTCTCTCTCAGATCAAACCGACCATGGCGACGTGATGATCGCATCGCGAAAGATGTGCGTGAGCGCGCAGCCGCACCGGCCCTGCTCGGTCACATTGCAAACCCAACCGTGGCATAGTCAAAGCAACGATTCGCCGCGCATCGTGCGGCGCAACCCGAGACAAGACCTTAAGACACATGTCCAAGCCACAGAAAACAAACGATAAAGACGATTTTTTTGGCGGCGCTACGCCGAAGGTCGTGGCTCCCGCCAAGGCCCCGGCCCGGGCGGCGAGCGCGGAGGATGGCTATACCGCGGCGGACATCGAGGTACTCGAAGGCCTGGAGCCGGTGCGGCGCCGACCTGGCATGTATATCGGCGGCACCGATGAAAAGGCGCTGCATCATCTGTTCGCCGAAGTGATCGACAACTCGATGGACGAGGCGCTGGCCGGCCACGCCTCCTTCATCGATGTTGAACTGGCGGCCGACGGCTACCTCACCGTGTCCGACAACGGCCGCGGCATCCCGGTCGATCCGCACCCCAAGTTCCCAAAGAAATCCGCGCTCGAAGTCATCATGTGCACGCTGCATGCCGGCGGCAAATTCGACTCCAAGGTCTATGAGACCTCAGGCGGCCTGCACGGCGTCGGTGTCTCCGTGGTCAACGCGCTGTCCTCCCTGCTTGAGGTCGAGGTCGCGCGTAACCAGCAACTCTTCAAGATGACCTTCGCCCGCGGCATCCCGCAGGGTAACATCGTTGACCTCGGCAAGGTGCATAACCGGCGCGGCACCCGCATCCGTTTCAAGCCCGACACTGAAATCTTCGGCGCCAAGGCGGCGTTCAAGCCGCAGCGGCTGTTCAAGATGGCGCGCTCGAAGGCCTATCTGTTCGGCGGCGTGAAGATCCGCTGGCGCTGTGATCCCGAATTGCTCAAGGGCATCGAGGGCGTCCCGGCGGAGGACGAATTTCACTTCCCCGGCGGCCTCAAGGACTTCCTGGGGGCGGCGATCCACAATGACACGCTGGTGCATCCCGACATTTTCTCCGGCAAATCCGGCCGCAATGGCGCGCACGGCGCCTGCGAGTGGGCGGTGGCGTGGACCGCGGATGCCGACGGTTTCATGTCGTCCTACACCAACACCGTGCCGACCCCCGACGGCGGCACCCACGAGGCCGGCATGCGCAGCGCGCTGCTGCGCGGCCTGAAGGACCACGCCGAACGCGCCGGCCAGGGCAAGCGTTCCAGCTCCATCACCTCGGAAGACGTCATGGTCGGCGCCGCCGTGATGCTTTCGGTGTTCGTGCGCGAGCCGGAATTCCAGGGCCAGACCAAGGACCGCCTCGCCACGGCCGAAGCACAGAAGATCGTCGAGCAGGCGATCAAGGACCCGTTCGACCACTGGCTGTCCGGCAACCCCGTGCAGGCCAACAAGCTTTTGGAATTCGTGCTGGAGCGCGCCGACGACCGGCTGCGCCGCCGCGCCGAAAAAGAAACCTCACGCAAGACCGCGGTGAAGAAACTGCGCCTGCCCGGCAAGCTAGCCGACTGCACCAACACGGCGACCGAGGGCTCCGAACTGTTCCTGGTCGAAGGGGACTCGGCAGGCGGCAGCGCCAAGCAGGCGCGCGACCGCAAGACACAAGCAATCCTGCCGTTGCGAGGAAAAATCCTCAACGTGGCCTCGGCCACCAAGGACAAGATCACCGCCAACCAGCAGATTTCCGACCTGCTGCAAGCGATGGGCTGCGGCACCGGCGCGTCGTACCGCGAAGAAGACCTGCGCTACTCCCGCATCATCATCATGACCGACGCCGACGTCGATGGCGCCCACATCGCGTCGCTGCTGATCACGTTCTTCTATCGGCAAACGCCCAAACTGATCGACGAGGGCCATCTGTATCTCGCGGTGCCGCCGTTGTACCGCATGACGCACGGCAGCAAGACGATCTATGCCCGCGACGAGGCCCATCGCGACGCGCTGCTGAAGAGCGAGTTCAACGCCAACGCCAAGGTCGAGATCGGCCGCTTCAAAGGCCTCGGCGAGATGATGCCCGCGCAGCTGAAGGAAACCACCATGGACCCGTCGAAGCGCACCCTGTTGCGCGTCGTGCTCATGGCCGAAGACCGCGAAGGCACCGCGGATTCGGTCGAACGCCTGATGGGCAGCAAGGCCGAAGCGCGCTTCGCATTCATCTCGGACAAGGCGGAATTCGCCAGCGAGGATCTGCTGGACGTCTAAGGTCACTGCAAGGCGGGCAAGAGCACTCTAGCGCCTTGCCCGCTATGGGAAGTTGAAACAATCGCCCTTCCCGCGCGTATCTCTTTCATGCGCATTCCATTTCTCACCCTCGGACTTCTCGCTTTCATCATCGGCCTGCTCTGGATCGGACAGGGCACCGGCTTCGTCGCGTGGCCGCGGTCCAGTTTCATGATCAGCCAGATGCATTGGGCCTACTATGGCGCGGCGCTGGCCGCCGTCGGGGTTGGACTGATGTGGCTGGCAAAGCGCCCGCAGATCTGACGCCCTCTTCCCTCGGAAGCCTCGTCTTGCGATGATGGCCGCCACACGCGCCGCAAACGCGCGGGGACATCTTTACGGACGGGCATCATGACCAACCAACTCTTCGATCTCGCCGGCCGCGTCGCCATTGTCACCGGCGGCAATGGCGGCATCGGGCTCGGCATGGCGCGCGGACTTGCCGCTGCCGGCGCCGCGATTGCCATCGTCGGCCGCAACGAGGCCAAGTCGAACGCCGCGGTCGCCGAACTCACGCAAGCCGGCTGCCGGGCCATCGCGATATCCGCCGATGTCACCGACAAGGTGGATGTCGCCGCGATGATCGCGCAGGTGTTCAAAGCATTTGGCCGCCTCGACATCCTCGTCAACAATGCCGGCATCAATATCCGCAAACCGCCGCACGAACTGCCGCTCGACGACTGGGACAGCGTCATCAAGACCAACCTCACCAGTGCATTCCTGTGCTCGCAGGCGGCGCATCCCGTGATGAAGGCGGCCAGCGGCGGCAAGGTCATCAATATCGGTTCGATGATGTCGATCTTCGGCGCCGGCTATTCGCCGGCCTACGCCGCCAGCAAGGGCGGCATCGTGCAGTTCACGCGGTCCTGCGCCGTCGCTTGGGCGCCGGACAACATCCAGGTCAACGCCATTTTGCCCGGCTGGATCGATACCGAACTGACGCAGAACGCGCGCCGCGAAGTCGATGGCCTGCACGATAAGGTGCTGGCGCGCACGCCCGCGGCGCGCTGGGGCGTCGGCGATGATTTCGCGGGGATCGCGGTGTTTCTGGGCTCCCGCGCGTCGGACTTCGTCACCGGCACAGCAATTCCGGTCGACGGCGGATATTCCGTGCAGGGATAGTTACGCTTTTGGCGAGCGTACATGCTCCGGCCGGACGCCCATGGCGAGCAACCGCGCGACCAGTCGCTGCAGCAACGGCACCGCGCTGATGATCCGGATCGCCAGCGGCGGCCGCAACGCACCGCCCAGCGCGCCGCCGATCACGCGGTTATGGACCTGAACCTGGATCGCCTGAATCACCTTGGCCGGAAACAGCCGGCGCTCCCTGACGGCATCGAGATCCTCGTCGGTCACCTCATTGCGCTGCAGCTTTTCAGCCAGGATATTCGCGGTCGCGACCGCATCCTGGATCGCGAGGTTGATGCCGACGCCGCCAACCGGCGACATCGCATGGGCGGCATCGCCGATGCACAACAGACCCGGCATCGACCATTTCGTCAGCCGGTCGACGGTCACCGTGAGCAGCTTGACGTCGTCCCAGCCTTTGACGTCGTCGATATGGTCAGCCAGCCTGGGCACCATCTCGACCACCGCGCTACGAAACGCCGGCAGGCCGCGTGCATGCAGCGCCTCGATCTGCCCCTTGGGAATGATATAGGCGCATTGCCAGTAGTCGCCGCGGTCGATGGTCACTATCAGCCGGCCCATCGCCGCATGCAGGAAGGCCGGATCGCCCGGCCCGGTCTTGGCGATGCGAAACCACAACACATCGATCGGCGCGCCGATGTCTTCCACCGCCAGCCCGGCGCGTTCGCGCAGCAGCGAGTGACGGCCGTCGCAGCCGATGGTCAGGTCGGCGGCGATCCGGATCTCGCCGTCATGGGTCCGCGCCAGCACGCCGCTGATGCGGCCGCCATCGCGCAGCAGGTCCACCGCCTCGGTGCGCCGCATGATCTTCAGGCTAGGAAACGCCGTGCTTTTGTCAGCCAGGAAATCCAGGAATTCCCACTGCGGCATGAAGGCGATGTAGCGCGCCGGCGCTTTCAGCCGGGTCAAATCGGCAACGCGAAACATCCGGTCGCCGAACTGGCCGCTCATCCGTTCGATGTTCTGGTGCGGACGCTGCAGGAATTCGTCGAGCAGGCCCAGTTCATTCATCACCATCATGGTCGAGGGATGCACGGTGTCGCCGCGGAAATCGCGCAAGAAGTCGGCGTGCTTCTCCAGCACCACGGTATCGATGCCGGCGCGGCCCAGCAGATAGCCCAGCATCATCCCGGCCGGTCCGCCGCCGACGATGCAACAGCGCGTGGTCAGGCTGCGGGGTGAAGCGGAAACAGACTCACCATTCATGGCAAATCGTCCTGTTGACGGTCTGCGCCCATTTGAGAGGCTGAAAAGCCGGTTGTCCACCTCCTGAATGCCGCCATTTACCCGGAAACACTGGCGTTTTCGTGCTGAATCGCGTTTCCCGCATTGACTTTGGCCATTTCCCGCCTATCTTCCGCTGCGACGCGGCCCGGTATCGAAACGCGATACTTCGAGTAAGCCGCCTGTCTGCGCCCTGAGATCCCCGTGCAACTTTATGTGCCGCTCCGGGGATGAGCGCGACAGTGTTTTCCGTGAATCCAAGCGGCGGTTTCTTCCAGAGGCATGATCCCGAAAAGTGGTCTTTCCGGTTTTCGGCAGAGATCGTGCCCCCATAACAGAGGCTCAATGTCCTTTTCCAATCTCGGCCTGTCCGACAAGGTTCTCGCCGCCGTCGCGGCCACCGGCTACACCACGCCTACCCCGATCCAGGAACAGGCGATTCCCCACGTGCTCGCGCGCCGCGACGTGCTCGGCATCGCCCAGACCGGCACCGGCAAGACCGCTGCCTTCGTGCTTCCCATGATGACCATGCTGGAAAAGGGCCGCGCCCGCGCCCGCATGCCCCGCACGCTCATCCTCGAGCCGACCCGCGAACTCGCCGCCCAGGTCAAGGAGCAGTTCGACAAATACGGCGTCGGCCAGAAACTCAACGTCGCACTGCTGATCGGTGGCGTCTCGTTCGGTGACCAGGACAGCAAGCTGACCCGCGGCGTTGACGTGCTGATCGCCACCCCCGGCCGCCTGCTCGACCACACCGGACGCGGCGGCCTGCTGCTCACCGGCGTCGAACTGCTGGTGATCGACGAAGCCGACCGCATGCTCGACATGGGCTTCATCCCCGACATCGAACGCATCTGCAAGCTGGTGCCGTTCACCCGCCAGACGCTGTTTTTCACCGCGACGATGCCGACGGAAATCCGCCGCATCACCGAGACCTTCCTGCACAACCCCATCAAGATCGAGGTCTCCAAGCCGGCCTCGACCGCCATCACCGTGACGCAGTCGCAGGTCTCCGTGGGCCGCGAGCCGCACGAGAAGCGCGAGGCCCTGCGTGCCCTGATGCGCGGCGCCACCGACCTCAACAACGCAATCATCTTCTGTAACCGCAAACGTGAAGTCGCCCTGCTGGCGAAGTCGCTCGAGAAGCACGGCTTCAGCGTCGGCGCCCTGCACGGCGACATGGAGCAGTCGGCCCGCACCGCGGCGCTCGACCAGTTCCGCAAGGGCGAGCTGCCGATTTTGGTGGCCTCCGACGTCGCCGCCCGCGGCCTCGACATTCCCGCCGTCAGCCACGTTTTCAATTTCGACGTCCCGCACCATCCCGACGACTACGTCCATCGCATCGGCCGTACCGGCCGTGCCGGACGTCTGGGCACCGCGATCTCGCTGGTGGCGCCGGCCGACGTCAAATCAATGGCTGCTATCGAGAAACTGATCGGCCAGCCGATCCCGCACGCCGAGAGCGGCGTTAGCATCGACGAAGCCGTCGAGGGCGCAGCTCCTGTCGACTCAGCCTCCGCCGAACCGGCACGTGCCGCGCGTCAGCGTACCGGCAACCGGGAAGCCAATGCCGAGCAGCCCCGCGGCGCCGGACGTGGCCGCGAGCATTCGCGCGGCGGCAAGCGCGAGGGCTCGGGTAACCGCCCCCCGCGCGAAGCTTCGAACCGGGGAGCCCCCAATCCGGAAGTTTCGCCCCCCCGCGAACCGTCGGGCGACCGCAAGCCGCGCCGCGAGCGCGAACCGCGCCGTAGCGGTGGCGAACGGAGCCATTCGCCGGCCGCGCAGCAGCAAACTGTCGATGCGGCATTTACCGCACCGGCCGCAGCGCCCCCCTCGCGCACGCCTTCGATTGGCCGCGCTGAAGCGCCACGTCCGCGCCGCGACGAAGCAGCCGAACCTGCCGATCACTCGCACCTTCCCGCATTCCTGCTGCGCCCGATCCGGGCTCGCGTGTAGGTAGAGCGCCACCGATCCGTTTACCGCTCCTTCATTCTCGTCACTTAGTCTGAATGTAATCTTTAGAAACCTACGCATTCAGAACACGACCTGGCAACGTTGCCGGTCAAGTGGCGGGGACACAGAACGTGACCGGTATCTCTGACGATAGAGAGCGAACCTTGGTTTTCGCCGAGGTCGCGCTTGGCCAGATCAGATCGTTGCGCCAGAGTGCGATCCCGCGCAACTACGAGATCTGGTACGTCTATGCGACCGGCTATAACTCGGCGCTGAACCGCGTCGTCAACGAGACGCTGGCGCGCAACGGCTGCCTGACCGAAGTTGATCTCGACCAGATTCACGACACCTACCTCTCTCAGGTTCGCACGACAGACCGCATCGACCATGTCGGCGCCCGCGTCATCAGCGAGATCGACGACGTCATGGGCCTGATATCGGATGCACTCGGCATGACCGAGTCGTTCGGCCAGACCCTCAAGGGAGCCAGCGACAAACTCTCCTTTGCCACCGACCAGGAACAGCTGAAGTCAGTGATCGAGGGGTTGGTCAAATCCACCCGCGAGACACGCGATACCAACAAGGCTCTGGAAGAGCGGTTGAACTCGTCGAAAAGCGAAGTCAGCAATCTGCAGCGAAGCCTGGAAGCAATCCGCGCCGAAAGCCTGACCGATCCCCTCACCGGCCTTGGCAATCGCAAGTATTTCGACCGCGCGCTGGCCTCCGCTATCGACGTGTCGCACCGGCAGAACGAGCCGCTGTCGTTCTTGATGCTCGACATCGATCACTTCAAATCCTTCAACGACAATTACGGCCACCTCACCGGCGACCAGGTTCTTCGCCTTGTCGGCCAGTCGCTGAAGCAGACCATCAAGGGCGCTGATATCACCGCGCGATACGGCGGTGAGGAGTTCGCGGTGGTGCTGCCGAACACCCCGCTGCGCCAGGCGCTGACCGTCGCCGATCACATCCGCCGCGCCGTGATGTCGAAAGAACTGAAGAAGAAATCGACCGGCGAAATCCTCGGCCGCGTCACCGTCTCGATCGGCGTGTCACTGTTGCAGCCCGGCGACGAAATGGAATCCCTGATCGGCCGCGCCGACGCCTGCCTCTACGCCGCCAAGCGCAATGGCCGCAACCGCGTGATCTGCGAAGTCGACCCGGAATATTCCGCGGAAATTCAGGTGCAGGTGGCGTAGTCGCCGGTGCAGTACACTGGCGTCGTAGGGCGGTCTTCGTTCTCAAACGCCTTTTGACACCTGCTCTTTGGCACGCTTGGAGGTCGTCTTTCCGACGACCTTTTTCTTCGCCACATATTTCTTCACCGCCAATTTGCGACCCTTGCTCCGCTTCGCCAGCGCCGCGCGTTCCGCCGCGGCATGGGCCGCCCTCGCCCATTCCGTGACTTCATCGGGCTCGTCGTATAGCCGTTCCGGCAATTGCCAATACGAGCCGATCATCCGCATTTTGCCCTTTGCCTCGTAGCGAAACGGCGCGCAGCCTTCAGCCTCGAAGCGCGGAATGCTGTGCTCATCGGCCCGCAGGTAGATCGCCCCGCGCAGCACCAGCGCGAAGTTGATCCTATCGGCGGAGACGCCATAGCCGGAGAACATCCGGCGGATGGTGACCGGCCCGAAGCCGGCAAACAGTTCGATGAGGAAATCGCGGTCCATGAGAACTCGCTTGATGGAAGCGTCAGACTCAGCAGTCGTCATCGTGAGGTGCGCGCCCCTCGGCGAGCCTCGAAGGATGCGGCGACGGGCGCGGCCCGCGAAAACCGCCAGCTTAGTCCAGCTTCGCGGCCGTCAATTGCACCGACTCGCCGCAGCCGCAGGCGCCGGTCTGGTTGGGATTGTTGAAGATGAACTGCGACTGCATCTTGTCGGACTTGTAGTCCATCTCGGTGCCGAGCAGAAACAGCACTGCCTTCGGTTCGACCAGGATCTTGACGCCCTTGTCCTCTACCACTTCGTCGGTCGGGCGAATGTCATGGGCGTATTCCACGGTGTAGGACTGGCCGGCGCAGCCGCCGTTCTTGATGCCGACCCGCAGGCCGACGATCTCGGAATCGGTGCGCTTCGTCAGTTCCTGCACCCGCGCGGCGGCGGCATCCGTGAGACGCATCACTTGCGGACGAGGACGGGGCTTCGGTTTAACGCTCGGTGTTGCTGGTGTCATGTTTGTCATGTGTTCAGTCCTCGCAGCCATTCAAGGCCGCCATTGCCGTCTCACGCAAGCAAACGCAACATCACCACATATTGAGGACGAGGCGCGCCTCGTCGGTCATCCGGTCCGGCGTCCAGGTCGGCTCCCAGACGATGGCGACCGTGACCACGCCGACGCCGGGTACACTGGCCACGGCGTTCTCGACCATCATCGGCATCTCGCCGGCGGCCGGGCAGTTCGGCGTCGTCAGCGTCATCTCGACGTCGACGCTGCGGTCGTCCTTGATGTCGACCTTGTAGATCAGACCGAGTTCGTAGATATCGGCGGGGATTTCCGGGTCGTACACCGTCTTCAACGCGGCAACAATCTCGGTGCCGAGCCGCTCGGTCTCGTCGGCCGACAGCGCCGAGATGGTCTGCATCTGGCTGGTCTTGATGTCCGCATTCGCGGCATCGGCAGCTTTTACTTCGGCGACGTCGGTCATGAAAACAACTCCTGTGCCTTGATCAGCGACTGCGCGAGATGGTCGACTTCCTCGCGGGTATTATACATCCCGAACGAGGCGCGGCATGTCGCGGTAACATTGAATCGTTCCAGAAGAGGCATCACGCAATGCGTTCCTGCCCGCACGGCGATGCCCTGGCGGTCGATGACGGTAGCAATGTCATGCGGGTGCGCGCCTTCTATGGCGAACGAAATCACCGGGCCCTTGTTCCTGGCCGAGCCGAAGATGCGAAGCGAATTGATCTCGCGCAAGCGGGCTTCGGCGTAGGTCAGAAGATCGTGCTCATGCGCAGCGATGCGCTCTTTGCCTATCGAATTGACGTAGTCGATGGCGGCGCCGAGGCCGATCGCCTCGATGATAGCCGGCGTGCCGGCTTCAAACTTGTGCGGTGGGTCGCCATAGGTGACCCAGTCCTGCGCCACTTCGCGGATCATCTCGCCGCCGCCGGCATAGGGCCGCATCGCGACGAGATGGTCGTATTTGGCGTAGAGCACGCCGATCCCGCTAGGCCCATATAGCTTGTGGCCGGTGAAGATGTAGAAGTCGGCGTCGATGTCCTGCACATCGACCGTCATGTGCACGGCGGCCTGGCTGCCGTCGATCAGCACCGGAATGCCGCGCGCGTGCGCGATGCGCACGACGTCCTTGACCGGCACCACGGTGCCGAGCGCGTTCGACATATGCGTGATGGCGACGATCCTGGTCTTGTCGTTCAGCAGCTTCTCGAACTCGTCGATCAGGAAGTTGCCTTCGTCATCGACCGGCGCCCACTTGATGACGGCGCCGTAACGCTCGCGCAAAAAGTGCCAAGGCACGATGTTCGAGTGGTGCTCCATGATCGAGAGCACGATCTCGTCGCCCGGTTTGATGTTCGCGCCCCAGGAGGCCGCGACCAGGTTCAGCGCGTCGGTGGCGTTCTTCGTGAAGATAATCTCTTCCGGGCGCTTCGCATTGAGGAAGTGCTGCACCTTGGTGCGCGCGCCCTCATAGCCCTCGGTCGCCGCATTGGCGAGATAATGCAGGCCGCGATGCACATTGGCGTATTCGGTCTTGTAGGCCAGCATCATGCGGTCGAGCACCGCATTCGGCTTCTGCGCCGAGGCGGCGTTGTCGAGATAGACCAGCTTCTTGCCGTAGACCTGCATCGCCAGCGCCGGAAAATCCGCGCGGACCAGATCGACGTCATACGTGCCGTTGGAGACCGCAGGATGAAGGTCCATGGTCATCCCCTCGCCGCCAGCCAGCGTTCGGCCGCGGCAATTGCCAATTCACGCAGATCGTCGTTGACGATCGACTCGATGGCTTCGCCGACGAAGGCCTGGATCAGCAGCGCCTGCGCCTGCTTCTCGGTCATGCCGCGGGCGCGCAGATAGAACAGCAGGCTGTCATCGAGCGCGCCGGTGGTGGCACCGTGGCCGCACTGCACGTCATCGGCGAAGATTTCCAGCTCCGGCTTGTTGTCGGCCTCGGCCTCATCGGACAACAGCAGCGCCCGCGTCATCATCTTGGCGTCGGTCTTCTGCGCGGGCTGATGCACGTTGATGCGCCCCTGGAACACCGAATGGCCGCGGTCGTCGATCACGGCGCGGAACACCTCGCGGCTCGCGCAGTTCGGCGCCACATGGTTCATCACCAGCGTGGTGTCGGCATGCTGACGACCGTTGAGCAGATTGACGCCGTTGGTCTCGACATAAGAGTGCTCGCCGGCAATGCCGATCACCGCCTGATAGCGGCTGACGACGGTGCCGGTGTTCATGCCGAACGTGTTGAAATGAGCCTTGTGGCCGAGCGTGATCGCCGACGACGAGATGTTGAAGGCCTCGCGGCTGTCTTCGGTGAGACGGACATGGTCGAGCCGCGCACCGTCGCCGATGTGGATCACCAGCGAGTCGTGGACCTGATAATTCACCGCACCCTCGGCGCAGATGTAGCTCTCCACCAAAGTGGCAGACGCATCCTTGCCGAGCGAGAACATCGAGCGCGTGAACATCGCGGACGGCGCGCCGCCGCTGGCGATGTGGATGACATGGATCGGCTGCGAAAGCTTGGCAGCATCGGCGACCGCAATTACCACGCCGTCCGTCATCATCGCGCTGTTGAGCGCGACCATCGGATTTTCAATATCGAGCGCGAACAGCTGCGCATGCAGCTTCACGTCATCGGCATCGAGTACGTCGCGCAGGGTGCGAATGCTCAAGCCGGCATCGAGCTTGCCGAGGTCGGAGAGCTTTGGCGCAAACACGCCATCGACCAGCACCAGCTTGCGCACGCCGTCGATCGCATGCAGCTCCAGCGCCTCGGTGGCGCGCGTCAGCGCGGCAGCATCGGGGGCCACGGCGAGCGGCAGCACGACGCGCATCAAGACGCGCAGGTCAGTGTATTTCCAGTCTTCGATGCGCCGGTGCGGCAGGCCGATCCGCTCATAGGCCTCGAAGGCCTGCTGGCGGGTGGCGGCGACCTTGCCGGCGCCCGGCAGACGCGGACGCGCGAGGGCAAACGCCTCGCCGAGCGCCGTGCCGGTATCTGTCTTTGCCAATGCTACGTTCATCACACTATCCGTTCAGGCGCCGATCAGGCGGCCACATCTTCATACTGCGCGTAACCGGTCGCCTCGAGTTCGAGCGCCAGTTCCTTGCCGCCAGATTTCACGACGCGGCCCTTCGACATCACGTGCACGAAATCCGGCACGATGTAGTTCAGGAGACGCTGGTAATGCGTGATCACCACCATTGCACGCTCCGGCGAACGCAGTGCGTTGACGCCGTCCGCTGCGACCCGCAGCGCATCGATGTCGAGGCCGGAATCCATTTCGTCGAGGATGCACAGGCTGGGTTGGAACAGCGCCATCTGCAGCACCTCGTTGCGCTTCTTCTCGCCGCCGGAGAAGCCGACATTGACGCCGCGCTTCAGCATGTCCATCGGGATGTTGAGCGAAGCAGCGACATCGCGCACCTTCTTGAGAAACTCCGGCACCAGGAATTCGCTCTCGCCGCGCGCCTTGCGCTGCGCATTCAGCGCAGTGCGCAGGAAGTTCATCGTGGTCACGCCGGGGATTTCCACGGGATACTGGAAGGCAAGAAACACGCCTCTGGCAGCGCGCACATCCGGCGCCATTTCCAGCAGGTCCTCGCCCTTGAACAGGATCTCGCCGCCGGTCACTTCGTAACCCGGCTTGCCGGCGATGACGTGCGACAGCGTCGACTTGCCGGAGCCGTTCGGCCCCATGATGGCATGCACTTCGCCGGCATTCACGGTCAGCGTCAGCCCGTGGAGGATTTCGTTATCCTCGACACGAACCTGCAGATTATTGACTTGGAGCAATGCGGTCATCAGTCTTTTCCTTATCGTCACTCGGAGGCGCGCATCGCGCAAAGCCTCATAAATTTCAATTCGTCAGTTTCACGTGTCTCATGAAGTCGGAGAACAGCTCATTCAGCTACTCCTCCGTTTCTGATGGCCTGCCGCCGCTCAGCCGTCCCGAACATTCTCGCTGGGTATCGCGACGGGATGCTCAAGGACGCGGCGATCGGACTTCACGACTATCCGACCGAGCCTTCCAGCGAGATCGAGATCAGCTTCTGTGCTTCCACCGCGAATTCCATCGGCAGTTGCTGCAGCACGTCCTTGACGAAGCCATTGACGACGAGGCCGACGGCTTCTTCCTGCGAAAGCCCGCGCTGGACGCAATAGAACAGAACGTCTTCGGAGATTTTCGACGTGGTGGCTTCGTGCTCGAACAGCGCCGAAGAATTCTTCGCCTCGATATACGGCACGGTGTGCGCGCCGCACTTGTCGCCGATCAGCAGCGAGTCGCAGGCCGTGAAGTTGCGCGCGCCCGTCGCCTTGCGGTGCGCCGTAACGAGACCGCGATAGGTGTTCTGCGACACGCCGGCCGCGATGCCCTTGGAGATGATCCGGCTGGTCGTGTTCTTGCCGAGATGGATCATCTTGGTGCCCGAGTCGACCTGCTGGTGGCCGTTCGAGATCGCGATGGAATAGAACTCGCCCCGCGAGTCATCACCGCGCAAAATGCAGCTCGGATACTTCCAGGTGATGGCCGAGCCGGTCTCGACCTGGGTCCAGGAAATCTTCGAGCGATCACCGCGGCAGTCACCGCGCTTGGTGACGAAATTGTAGATGCCGCCCTTGCCCTCGGAATTGCCGGGGTACCAGTTCTGCACCGTCGAATATTTGATCTCGGCGTCGTCATGGGTAACGAGTTCGACCACGGCGGCATGCAACTGATTCTCGTCGCGCTGCGGCGCGGTGCAGCCTTCGAGGTAGCTGACATAGGCGCCCTTGTCGGCGATGATCAGCGTGCGCTCGAACTGGCCGGTGTTGCGCTCGTTGATGCGGAAATAGGTCGACAGTTCCATCGGGCATTTCACGCCCGGCGGTACGTAGACGAACGATCCGTCGGAGAACACCGCGGAGTTCAGCGTGGCGTAGAAATTGTCGGAGGTCGGCACGACGGTGCCGAGATACTTCTTTACCAGTTCGGGGTGTTCGCGGATCGCTTCCGAGATCGGCATGAAGATCACGCCGGCCTGCTTCAGCTCCTTCTGGAAAGTCGTGGCGACCGATACCGAATCGAACACGGCATCGACGGCGATGCGGCGCTCGCCTTCAGGGCGCACGACGCCTTCCAGCATTTCGATCTCGCGCAAGGGAATGCCGAGCTTCTTGTAGGTCTCAAGAATATCCGGATCGATCTCGTCGATGGAGCCGATCGTCTTCTTCGGCTTTGGCGCCGAGTAGTAATAGAGATCCTGGAAGTCGATCTTCGGATAGTTCACCCGCGCCCACGTGGGCTCTTCCATCGTCAACCAACGACGATAGGCCTCGAGCCGCCACTGCAGCATCCAGTCCGGCTCGTTCTTCTTGGCGGAAATGAATCGGACGGTGTCTTCCGACAGTCCCTTGGGCGCCTTGTCGGACTCGATGTCCGTGACGAACCCATAGCGATATTGATCGACATCGATCTGGCGAACCCGATCGACGGTCTCTTGTACGGCAGCCATTTTACCCTCCGCTCGCGGTTTCAAGGACCGCGGTGGATCAATCCAGAAATATATACGGTTCTGTACGATGTTCTGCTGAGGAAATCACCTGCTTTAGAACCGTTCAAGCAGTGTTTCGTCGCTATGTTTAAGTAAGGTGCTGGAGAGCTTTCGCCAAGCCTCCAGGCAGCGATTGACGTCGGTTTCTGTGCTTGACCAGCCCAGACTGAGACGCACGGCGCTCTTCGTCACCTCCGGCCCGTAGCCCATCGCCTCCAAAACGTGCGACGGCTGAACTTTGCCTGACGAACAGGCAGAGCCAGACGACACCGCGATACCTTCGAGGTCGAAACCAATCACTGCGGTCTCCGCGCGCAGGCCGGCCGCACCGAACAAAATGGTGTTCGGCAGCCGCGCCACCCCCTCCGAGAATACGACGGTGCCGCGAATCTGTCGCAGGCCAATCTCCAGTTGCTGCCGCAATCCGGCGATCCGCTGCATCTCACTGAGCGACGTTATCGCCGCCTTCACGGCCGCGCCGAAGCCGGCGATCCCCGCGACGTTCTCGGTGCCCGCGCGCCGCCCGAGTTCCTGCCCGCCGCCGCGCAACAGCGCGTCCAGTCCGGAGACGCCGTCGGCCAGCACCAGCGCACCGGCACCCTTCGGGCCGCCGATCTTGTGCGCAGAAACAGTGAGAAGATCGGCCCGCAAAGCTTTGATATCGATCGGAATCTTTCCAAGCGCCTGCACCGCATCAACATGTAGCAGCCCGCCGGCTTGATGCACGATATCGGCAATCGCTGCGACCGGCTGCAACGCGCCGGTCTCGTTATTGGCAAGCATCACCGAGACCAGCGCCGGCCCTCCGGTCGCCAGCATTGCCCGCAGTTGCTCGGGATCGACCACGCCGTCACGGCCCACCCCCAGCACCTCGATGGCATCGTCCGCAAAGCGCCCGCCTGACAGCACCGAAGCGTGCTCGACCGCCGAGACGATCAGCCGCCCGGCCGGCGCGCCGGGCTTGCGGAACAGGCCCGGCGTCAGCGCCAGCACGTTGGCCTCGGTGCCGCCCGAGGTGAAGATCACGTTGCGCGAATCCCCGGACACCGCCGTTGCCACGAGATGGCGGGCGTCCTCGACCAGCCGCCGGGCCTGACGGCCCTCGGCATGGACCGAGGAGGGATTGCCGGCGAGATCCCACGCCGCCAGCATCGCCGCGCGCGCTTCCGGGCGCAGCGGGGTGGTGGCATTCCAGTCGAGGTAGACGCGGTCACGGGCCACTGAATTCAATACCTTAGCATAGTTTGATAAAAATGGCGGGGCGGATGTCCGCATGTCTGGCCATGTCAGGTCGGGCTTTGGGCCGAAACCTGTTCGTCCACTTTAGCGCGGCTAGGCGAGAAACCGGACATTAAACCACTGCCTTCCTGCATCCCTCGTTGACGCAGTGCAGCATCGCACCTATCAGTCCGCCCTCTCGATAAAGCTAAGCCCGACCAGGCGCAGCCTTGCTCAGCGCTGGAGGCGCCGCGTGACCATGACCATGACTTTCGCTAATCTCGCTTTGGCGCCGCTTTTGCTGCAGGCACTGGCCGCGGAAGGCTATACCAGCCCTACTCCTATCCAGGCCCAATCAATTCCGATGCTGCTGCAGGGCCGTGACATGCTTGGCATGGCTCAAACAGGCACCGGCAAGACTGCGGCCTTCGCGCTGCCGCTGCTGCATCGCCTGGCCGTGAATCCCCGCCCGGCGCCCAAGGGCGGTGCCCGCGTCCTGGTCCTCGCGCCCACGCGCGAACTGGTTTCCCAGATCGCGGCCGGCTTCGAGACGTTCGGCCGCCATCTGCAGCCTCGCGTGATAACGATCTTCGGTGGCGTCAGCCAGTTCCACCAGGTCAATGCGCTCAAGGAAGGCGTCGACATCATCGTGGCAGCGCCGGGGCGCCTGCTGGATCTGATCGACCAGGGCCTCTGCGACCTGTCCGGACTCGAGGCGCTGGTGCTGGATGAGGCCGACCAGATGCTCGATATGGGCTTCGCCAAGCCGATCGAGCGCATAGTCGCGACGCTACCGAAGGATCGGCACACCCTGTTGTTCTCTGCAACGATGCCGAAATCGATCGCCGCGCTGGCCGAGAGCCTCCTGCACGATCCGGTGAAAGTCGAGATCGCTCCGCCGTCGACCACCGTCGATCGGATCGAGCAGTCCGTGATGTTCCTCGATGCAGCCCACAAAAAGGCGGCGCTGCTGGCGCTGCTGCAGACGCCGGAGATTGGCCAGGCCGTTGTCTTCACGCTGCAAAAGAACATTGCCAACGAAGTCTGCGCCTTCATCAGCGAGGCGGGGATCACGGCCGAGGCCTTGCACGGCAACAAATCACAGGGTCAGCGCGAGCGCGCACTGGACGCCTTCCGCGCCGGGACCGTGCAGGTCCTCGTGGCGACGGATATCGCAGCGCGCGGCATCGATGTCGACACGGTGACGCATGTTTTCAATCACGACCTGCCGAGCCTGCCGGAAAGCTATGTCCACCGGATCGGCCGCACCGGCCGCGCAGGGCGCAGCGGCTTCGCCATCACGCTTTGCGACGCAGAGCAGCGCGCCTGGCTGCATGATGTGGAGCGGGAAATCGGTCGTGCTTTGACGGTTCAGGCCGATCACCAATGGCATTCGGAAGACGCGCGACACTCGACCATGCGCGCGCCCGTGCTGGGCGGTGGGCCGGTCAAGCAAATCAAACCGCCGAAAGAGCCCCGCGAGCGCAAAGTCTGGACCGAGGAAGAGAAGCTCGCCGCGCGAAGAGCGGCAAAGGTCGCCTGAGAGGACGTTGGTTTGGCCACGAGACATCGTGGCCAAACGGGAACAAACGGCGAATGCCGGGAGCTGCTTGTCTGCCTCCCCGCAACCAGCCTGGCGCGATCCGCAGCCGAAAGCCCGCCACGAACCGCATACCCGTCCGCGCGAAGCCGCGACACCCTGTTCAAGATGCTTGCTTTTTGCCCTGTGCCTCATGGTAGAACGCGGCCTCAGCTTCACCCGGCGCCGTCCGTTGCGCCCGATCCGCCTCTTCCGCCGCAGGGCTCTCCGAGCCTCAACCCGCCGAACCCTGCGCGAAGTCGGTTGATTACCTCAAGGATCATCCATGCCCGAAGTCATTTTCACCGGACCCGCCGGCCGCATCGAGGGCCGCTACCATCCGGCCAAGCAGAAGAACGCGCCGATCGCGATGATCCTGCATCCGCATCCGCAGTTCGCCGGCACCATGAACCACCAGATCATCTACCAGTGTTACTACGCCTTCGTGCATCGCGGCTTCTCCGTACTGCGCTTCAATTTCCGCGGCGTCGGCCGCAGCCAGGGTTCGTTCGACCACGGCACCGGCGAATTGTCGGATGCTGCGGCGGCGCTCGACTGGGCACAGACGATCAACCCCGAAGCCCGCGCCTGCTGGGTGGCCGGTTTCTCGTTCGGCGCCTGGATCGGCATGCAGCTTCTGATGCGCCGTCCCGAGGTCGAGGGCTTCATCTCGATCGCGCCGCCGGCCAACCTCTACGACTTCTCGTTCCTCGCGCCCTGCCCGTCCTCAGGCCTGATCGTGCATGGCGAGAAGGACGCGGTGGTGCCGCCGAAGGACGTCAACACACTGGTCGAAAAGCTGAAGACCCAGAAGGGCATCGTCATCGACCAGCACATCATCCCCGGCGCCAACCACTTCTTCGATGGCAAGCTGCAGCCGCTGATGGAATCGGTCACCGGCTATCTCGACATGCGTCTGGCGAACGTTCGCTAAATCGCGATCCCGCTTCCCGGATTGGCGAGGCAACACTTCGTGTTGCTTCGCGTCCGGGGGAACGGGGAGCAACTACCCCGGTCGAGCCACCACGCCGCCGGTCATCGGGATCGGCACGCCCGTGGTCGCCGGATAGCTCAGCGGCAGGCCTTTCAGGCCGCGTGCGGCGAGGAAACCGAAGGCTTGCGCCTCCATCGCATCCGCCGACCAGCCCAGCGCATCCGCCGCCTCAACACTTTCCGCAGTCAGTCGCTCGCGCAGCATGCGCATCAAGGTGAGATTGCGCGCGCCGCCGCCGGCGACAATCCAGCTCAACGGTGATTTCGGCAGGAGCGGCGCGATGCTGGCGATCGCCGCGGCCGTAAATGCGGTCAGCGTCGCCGCCCCATCGGCCGGTGCCGTGTCGCGCAACGTCAGTGCGGCAAAATGATTGCGGTCGAGCGACTTCGGCGGCGGTTCTGTGAAGAACGGATGCGCCAGCCCGCTCGCTACCCAGTCCTCATCGACCATGCCCTGTGCGGCCAGCCGACCCTCGCAATCATAGGGCTCGCCCACGCTGCGGAACATGAAGTCGTCGAGCAGCGCATTGCCCGGCCCGATGTCGCAGGCGATCAGCGTGTCGCCGTCGATATAGGTGATGTTGGAGACACCGCCGATATTGACCACGGCGGTCGGCCCCTTGCGCCCCAAGGCCTGCGCCAGCGCACGGTGATAAACCGGCACCAGCGGCGCGCCCTGCCCGCCAGCCGCGACATCGGCGGCACGGAAATCGTGCATCACGGGGATATGGATGGCGCGGGCCAGTGCGGCGCCGTCGCCGATCTGCACCGTCAGCCGGTCAGCCGGGCGATGCAGCACAGTCTGGCCGTGGAAGCCGACGATATCGACGTTTTCGCGGGCGATATGGTTCTGGGCGAGAAAGCCGGCCATCGCCTCGGCATGGGCTGCCGTCACCACCCGCTCGGCCTCGGCCAGAATGCCCGGCCGGGCGTCACGATCGGACAGTTGCACCGCCTCGGCCAGCGCCTGGCGCAGCACGCCGCGCTCGGCTTCGGCATAGGGCCGGTAGCTGGAAGGCCCGAAAGCCCGAACCTCACGACCATCGGTCTCGATCAAGGCAATATCGACCCCGTCCAGCGAGGTTCCACTCATCAGCCCGATCGCGGTCAGCATCGTCGGCATGTCAGGCCCGCCCTTCAGGTCAAACTTGTGTCGAATGGCCCGATCTTATAATGCCACACGGCGCTTCCGGATGGGCGGTAGCCGGCCACGACACACCGCCAATCTTGCGAGACAGCGTAAAAATATCATGATCAGAGTCTCCAGCCGATGACCGCATTTAAATCAGACTTTCTGAACGTGTTGCAGAGCCGCGGCATGATCCATCAGATCTCCGATCCCGAGGCGCTCGATGCCGCCTGCGCCAAGGGCCCGGTCACGGCCTATGTCGGCTATGATGCGACCGCCACCTCGCTGCACATCGGCAACCTGATCTCGGTCACCATGCTGCACTGGTTCCAGGAGACCGGGCACCGCCCGATCACCCTGATGGGCGGCGGCACCTCGATGGTCGGCGACCCCTCGTTCCGCGACGACCAGCGCCAGTTGCTGACGCAGGAAACCATCGGCAGCAATATCGAAGGCATCAAGAAGATCTTCGGCAAGATGCTGAACTATGGCGACGCGCCCACCGATGCGCTGATGGTCAACAACGCCGACTGGCTGCTGAAGCTCAACTATGTCGAATTCCTGCGCGATGTCGGCCGGCATTTCTCGGTCAACCGCATGCTGGCCTTCGACAGCGTCAAGCTGCGGCTCGACCGCGACCAGTCGCTGTCCTTCCTCGAATTCAACTACATGATCATGCAGGGCTACGACTTCGTCGAGCTCAATCGGCGCTATGGCTGCACGCTGCAGATGGGCGGCTCCGACCAGTGGGGCAATATCCTCAATGGAGTCGATCTCAGCCATCGCACGGGCGGCCCGCAGCTTTACGCGCTGACCACGCCTTTGCTGACCACGGCGTCGGGCGCCAAGATGGGCAAGACCGCCAAGGGCGCGGTCTGGCTCAACGGCGATCTCTTCAGCCCCTATGATTTCTGGCAGTACTTTCGCAACACCGAAGACGACGACGTCGGCAAGTTCCTGAAGATCTTCACGCGACTGCCGCTCGACGAAATCGCCAGGCTGGAGAAGCTCGGCGGCGCCGAGATCAACGAGGCCAAGAAGATCCTGGCGACCGAGGCGACCGCGATCGTGCACGGCCGCGAGGCGGCCAACGCTGCCAACGAAACCGCGCGCCAGACCTTCGAGGAAGGCTCGATCGCGCAGAGCCTGCCGACGATCGACATTCCGCAGAGTGAACTTGCCGCCGGCATCGGCGTACTCGGCATCTTCGTCACCGCCGGTTTCGTCGCCTCAAACGGCGAGGCGCGCCGCCAGATCAAGGGCGGCGGTCTGCGCGTCAACGATACCCCCGTGACCGACGAGAAGATGTTGCTGACGCCTGCACTGCTGACGCCGGAAGGCGTGATCAAGCTGTCGCTCGGCAAGAAAAAACACATCCTGCTGCGCCCTGCATAGGGCTATTCGCTAAGCGCACTGTTCACGGCCTTTGAAACGCGCTCCATGGATGGAGCCATTCGTAAACGCCGTGAAGAGTCGCCCGATGGACCCGAAAGCCGCGCATCGCACTGCACTCGCCGTTCTCGGCGTCTGCTTCACGCTGTCGGTGCTCGGCCGCGGGCTGCAGGAGAGCTTTACCGTCTTCCTGCTGCCGATCTCGCAGAACTTCAGCTGGGACCGCGGCGAGGTCGTTTCGATCTATTCGTTAACCGCTCTGTGCGGCGGCCTCGCCTCGCCACTGGTTGGCCGGTTGTTCGACCGCTCCGGCCCGCGCGCGGTGTTCGTCACCGGCCTGGCACTGATCGGCGGCGCCTTCATCGCCGCCTCCTTTGCACAAAAGCTCTGGCAGTTTCAGATCACCATCGGTATTGCGCTCGGCTTCGGCGTCGCCTGCATCAGCAACGTGCCCAACTCGATCCTGCTCGGGCGCTGGTTCGGCAGGCGGCTGCCGACAGCAATGTCGGTGGTCTACTCAGCCACCGGCGCCGGCATCCTCATCATGCTGCCTATCGCGCAGATCCTGATCGAGCGCTTCGGCTGGCGCGGCGCATACCAGACCTTCGGCTGGCTGGCGATCGCGCTACTGCTACCGTTGCTGGTGCTGCCGTGGCGGCTGTTCTCCAACGGCTCGGCTCATTTGGAAAAACCCGAAGGCCATGACCTGCCCGACGAAGGCTGGACGCTGCCGCGCGCGCTGCGCCACCACGCCTTCTGGGCACTGTTCGCGACCTTCTTCTTCACCGCGATCGGCATGTATGCGATCTCGCCGCAGGTCGTCGCCTATCTGATCGACGCCGGCTTCCCGCCGCTGACCTCGGCGACCGCATGGGGCTTCAGCGGCGTGGTGCTGCTGTTCGGCATGCTCGGCGTATCCTGGCTCGACGGCGTGATCGGCCGGCGGCCATCCATTCTGTTCAGCTACACCCTGTCGATCGTCGGCATCGTCATGCTGTGGCTGCTGCAATGGTATCCGAACTACTGGCTCCTTACCGGCTTTGTGGTCTGCTTCGGCAGCATGATCGGCTCGCGCGGTCCGTTGCTGACTGCAACCGCGATGAAGATTTTTCGCGGCGAGCGCGTCGGCACCATCTACGGCACGATCACGATCGGCAGCGGACTGGGCTCGGCCCTGGGCTCGTGGAGCGGCGGCCTGCTGCACGACTGGACGCACAGCTACAATCCATTGATCGGCTTTGCGTTGGTTAGCGTACTGATCGGCATGATTCCGTTTCTCGTCGTGCCGGCGTTGCGACGCTAATTCGGATCGCCGGGATAAGTCTTTCGTGATCTTTCAATCTCGGCGTGTGCCGCATCTCGCCTTGTCCTGCCTGCAAACCAGATTGCGTAGCAAGGCACTGTCAACCTTCACCAATAATAAGCACCTTGCCAGTAGATATCATCGGAAGTTTCTCCGACTTGAGGTTCAGATGAGTCTGCTCGGCCGCTTCACTATCCGCACCAAGCTTGCCAGCATGGTGGTCGTCTCCGCCATTGCCGTATGTTCGATCATCGCCGTATCCGCCTCGCTCAGCCAGAAGCGCATGCAGGACGACCGGATGGCGCAGTTGCATACCGCGGTCGATATGATGGTTGGCATGGCGCAGACGCTGCAGGACGAAGTCGCGGCCGGCAAACTCACGCTCGCCGATGCACAGTTGCAGTATCGCCAGCGCGCCAAGGGCATGTTGTTTGGCAACAAGCAGGGCTATCTCGTCGCCTATCACGCCGACGGCGTGCTGCTGGTCAACGCCGGCAATCCGCAGCTTGAGGGCAAGAACACCGGCGCCAAGGATTCCAACGGCGTGCTGATCTCGAAGGCGATCATCGAGGCCGGACGCAAAACACCGGAAGGCGGCACCGCCTATTATCTCTACCCCCGCCCCGGACAGACCGTCCCGACCGAGAAGATGGTCTATGCGCGCTATTACGCGCCATGGGACCTGACCATGAGCACCGGTCTCTATGTCGACGACCTCGACGCCGACGTGAACTCCCTGCTGACCAAGCTTGGCCTGCTCGGCGCCAGCGTGCTGACGGTGATGGCGTTTCTGTCCTGGCTGATCGCCAGCGATGTGCTGGGCGCGCTGAAGCGGCTGCAGGCCCGGATGCACAACATCGCGACCGGTTCGCTCGACACCAAGGTCGACGAGACCGACCGCGGCGATGAAATCGGCCGCATGGCCGAGCAGTTGGAAATGCTGCGCCAGACCTCGCTGACCGCGCGCGCGCTGGAAGCCGAGCAGGCCCGCATGAAGCTCACCGGCGAAACCGAGAAGCGCGATGCGCTGATCGCGCTGGCTAACCACTTCGATCAGTCGGTCGGCGCGCTGGTCGGCCTGATGGCCTCCGGCTCGACCAAGCTGGAAGCCACCGCGCAGTCGATGTCCGGCACCGCGGAGCGCACCAACGACCAGGCCACGATCGTCAGCACCGCCGCCGCCGAAGCCAGCAGCCGCGTCCAGACCGTGGCCGCCGCCGCCGAAGAACTGTCCTCCTCGATCGTCGAGATCAGCCGCCAGATGGCGCAGTCCGCCAAGATCACGAGCCACGCGGTCGACAGCGCCCGCCGCACCGATACCATCGTCCGCGCGCTGGCCGATGGCGCGCAGCAGATCGAACACGTCGTCGAGCTGATTTCCAGCATCGCCAGCCAGACCAACCTGCTCGCGCTCAACGCCACGATCGAAGCGGCGCGTGCCGGCGAAGCCGGCCGCGGTTTTGCCGTCGTTGCTTCCGAAGTGAAGAGTCTCGCCGGCCAAACCGCCAGCGCCACCAAGGAAATCAACACCCGCATCGCGCAGATCCAGGCGGCCACCAGGGAAGCCGTTGACGCGATCCAGGGCATCACCGCAACCATCGAGGAAGTCAGCGCCATCGCCACCACGATCGGCTCGGCGATCGAGGAGCAAGGCGCAGCCACGGCCGAGATCGCCCGCAACGTCACCCAGACCGCGCAGGCAACGCAGGACGTCACCACCAACATCGGCGGCGTCAGCGCCGCCGCGCACGAGACCGGCGACGCCGCCGGCATGGTGCTCAGCGCCGCCTCCGGCCTGTCGAAGCAGGCCGAGCAGCTGTCGGGCGAAGTCACGACCTTCCTCGCCGGGGTCCGCGCGGCTTAAGCCGAGATTTCACGCAAAGAATAAAGGGGCGCGGTCAGCAGTGACCGCGCCCCTTTTTTGTTGGTATGGGGTCAGCGCGCGGTGAAGCCGCCATCGACCGGCAACGCGACGCCGGTGATGAAGGACGCATCATCGGAGGCCAGGAACAGCACGGCGGAGGCGACCTCCTCCGCTTTGCACAGCCGGCCCACTGGTACCGAAGCCAGCAACTTTTCCTGGTTGGCGACGGCTTCCGCGGCAACGCCGGAGCGACCGGTGAAGCCAAGCTTCATCGGCGTATCGGCGAGCCCCGGACACACCACGTTGACGCGCACGTTATCCTTGGCAAAGTTCTGCGCCAGCGACTTGGTGAGGCCGACGACCGCAAATTTGGCAGCCGAATAGATCGGGCTCATCATCGAGCCGACCAGACCCGACACCGACGAGGTGAAGATCACGGAGCCGCCGCCGCGCTGCCGCATGTATTTGATGGCCTCGCCGGCCGCCAGCGTCGCCGAGGTGACGTTCAGTGCCATCGCCAGATCGTAGGCGGCGAGGTCGAGATCCTCGACGCCCGCCGGCCCCGGCGTGCCGGCATGCGCCCACAGCACGTCGATGCCACCGCCGAGCAGTTTTGCGGCGTCATTGATCGAGCTGCGCATCTGTTCCGGCTTCGACAGGTCGGCCTGGATAGTCTCGATGCTACCGCCATCGGCCTTGATGTCCGCGGCCATTTTGCTCAGCGCCTCGGCATTGACGTCGATGGCAACGACTTTAGCGCCTTCCTTGAGAAACAACTCGACGCCGGCGCGCCCCATTCCCGATGCGGCGGCCGTGACCACCACAAGCTTGTTCGCTAGACGCATCACGTATCGCTTCCTGTTTCAGTTTGGCTAAGTGGCGTTCGACTACTTGACGAACGAGCAGCCGCCATCCTTGAGTGGACGGAAGGCTTCCGAAGCCGGGATCGTCGCCAGGACCTTGTAGTAGTCGAACGGCTTCTTTGACTCGGCGGGCTTCTTGACCTCGACCAGCATCATATCGTGCAGCACGCGGCCATCTTCACGCAGCGAGGTCTTGCCGAACAGCGGATCGTCGAAGGTGCCCATCTCGCGCATCGCCTTGACGACGGCGACGCCGTCCTTCGGCGAGCCGACCTTGGCCACCGCCATCAGATAGGCCAGCGAAGCCGAATAGGCGCCGGCCTGGTTCATCGACGGGAATTTACCCTTGTTGCGGGCGGCGAAACGCTCGCCGAAGCTGCGGGTCTTGTCGTTGAGGTCCCAATAGAACCCGGTCGTCAGTTGCAGGCCCTGCGCGGTCTGCAGGCCGAGCGAGTGGATGTCCGAGATGAACAGCAGCATGCCGGCCAGCTTCTGCCCGCCTTCGATGATGCCGAATTCCGATGCCTGCTTGATCGCCTTGATGGTGTCGCCGCCGGCATTGGCCAGCGCGATGATGTCAGCCTTGGACGCCTGCGCCTGCAGCAGATAGGAGGCGAAATCGTTGGAGTCCGTCGGATGCTTCACGCCGCCGACCACCTTGCCGCCATTGGCGTTCACGACCACGGTGGCGTCGCGTTCCAGCGAGGTGCCGAGCGCGAAGTCGGCGGTGACGAAGAACCACGACTTGCCGCCGGCCTTGGTAATGGCCGAGGCCGTGCCGTGCGACAGCGCCCAGGTGTCATAGGTCCAGTGGACCGAGTTCGGCGTGCAGGCCTTGCCCGTGAGGTCGGAGGTGCCCGACGCCGTGAACAGAGCGACCTTGTTGAGCTCCTGCGCCAGCGGCGCGATCGCCAGTGAGATCGCGCTGGTCGGCATGTCGACGAGAACATCGACACCTTCGGTCTCGAACCACTTGCGAGCGACGCCGCGTGCGATATCCGGCTTGTTCTGCGCGTCGCCCGCGATCACCTCGACCTTGAATTTATCGGCGCCAGGAAGCTTGTTGAAATCCTCGACCGCCATCAGGGTGGCCTCGGCCGAGCCCATGCCGCCGATGTCGGAGAAGATGCCGGACATATCGGCGAGTACGCCGAGCTTGATAGGGGTCTGGGCCGATACGATCGACGCCGATGCCATGTAGGCAGCGGCCGCCAGCGCGAACAGGATGGACTTCCCGTGCTTCATTTTTCTCTCCCTGTGTAACGGATGCCGGGCCGAGCCCCGCTCCAAATTCTTGATTATGAATTTATAAAACCTGTATATGAATTTGATGTCAAGGCGAGAGCGCGTTATCCCAGACTGGGCGCAACCTATTTTTTGCAGGAATGAAGATGCTGGTCAGGCAGGCTGCCAATGTTCTCGAACTGCTGGAGTACTTCGCCCGGCGCAAGCGTCCGGCGACGCTGGCGGAGATCTCCGACGATCTCGGCTGGCCGCGTTCCAGCACTTTCAATCTGGTCGGCACCATCGCAGAGAAGGGTTGGCTGTATGAGCCGCAGGCGCGCAGCGGCTACTATCCGAGCCCGCGCTGGCTGACGCTGGCACAGAGCGTCGCCGACGCCGAGCCACTGCCCGAGATTGCGCGCACGCTGGCCACCGAAATCGCCAACCAGACCGGCGAGACCACCGGGATAGCCGCTCTGGCCGGGACGTTTGCGATCTTCCTGCATGTCGTGGAGTCGACGCAGTCGGTGCGCTACTTCGCCCAGGTTGGTGATCGCATCCCGGTCCATGCCAGTTCGGTTGGCCGCGCCATCCTGTCGCAACGCTCTCTGGCGGAACGCCAGGCGATCTATCGCAAGATCAGCTTCGAACCGTTCTCGCAGACCACGCCGACATCGGTGGAGATGGTGGAGGCCGAACTGCAAGCCGCCGCCGAGCGCGGCTATCACCAGAGTTCTTCGGAATATATCGCCGACCTCGCCGGCGTCGCTTTGCCCTTGCCGCTGCATGCGCGGCATCTTTCCGTCGTCGTCGCCGGCCCCACCTCGCGTTGCCTGGCGCGACGCCCGCAAACGGCTGCGACGATCAACGAGATTTTGGGCCGCTATGCGCCGGCACTCAACGGCGATCGCTGACAACGGTCAGTTGTTCGGGCCGCTCGGAAATTCGACCGGGTTGTTCTGCTTGCCGGTGCCGAACTCGAAGATCTTGCGCAGCACGCCGGGGGCCATCGCCGAGATCGGGTTGACGCGCAGCACCGGCGCGCCGGGCGTGCCGACCACTTCATAAGTGACGCCGATCAGGCCCTCATTGCTGCCGCCGCCGAGGAACAGGCCGATCACCGGCAGCTGGCCGAACATGTTGTTGAGCCCGTACATCGGCACGAAGGTGCCGCTCATCCGCACGGTGTTAGCGGGGTAGTCGATGCTGCCTTCGATGGTGGCGCCGATGGAGGGCCCCTTGACGACGCCCTCGCGGATCGTGAGCTGGCCATTCTGCCGGGTGAATTCGGCCCGCAGCCGCGAAAATCCGATGCCACCCTGCGACACCCCCGGCCCCCCCGCGGCGACTCGGTCCAGCGAGGCCTCGCCCTTGATGGCGAAATCGCGGACGTTGACCAGGCCTTCCTTGGGACGCGTATCCGACGACGGCGTGTCCATGGCCAGCGATAACTGCCCACCGACCATCTTGGAGTAGGTATCGGTCACGCGGAAGAACGCGCCGGCGTCATTGGTCTCGATATAGATCACGTCGCGCGCCGCGCCCTGCGCGCGGCCCCGCATGTCGCCGGTTAGCGGCGTGTCGCGTCCCAGCTTGCCGCTGAGGTTGAAGGTCTTG